>CAYUXV010000339.1:0-15891 GCA_964448875.1 uncultured Verrucomicrobiota bacterium | reverse complement strand
GGAACCTGTTCTTTTTGGTTTTCTATCAGGCCAATCATGGCATTGGCAAAGGCATGCCCCAAACGGACGAAAAACTTGCCGCTGCCAAGGTAATGGTAGGGTCGATCACTTCCCACAACACACCATTCAGCAAAATGCTTGGGCCAACCACTGTCATAAACCTTTCGTGCCTCCAGGTCATAGACTTTGTAGCTTTCAACTGAAACAACGTTACCTTTGAATTCTGGAGCAGCAGCCGCTTCGCGTTGAGCGAGCGAGACAGCGTTCTTGTCAACACCTTCCTTGGTCATGTTGGTTCCCAACACTCCAATCACAAAAGGCATATTGGGTGTCTTGTATTCCTTGCGAATATCCTTCACAAAATGGATCATGTTATCGCGGTAGTTATTGCGGAACTCATCGGAAAACTGATCGTTGAAGCCCTGGAACCAGACAAAGCCTGCCATCTCATGACCAACCTTGGCATCATATGCTGGATGATGTTTTTTTAGATCCTTAAGTACATTGTGAACTGCCTCGTTCATCATCCTCCAATTAAGGCCCGCATTCTTACTGATATCCGCGGCGTTCTTTGCGACCTTTTCCTTTTCGTTGAGTGTATAAGGGCCGGCCGAGGGTGAACGGAAATTATAATTGATGGACTTACCCCCCCATGAGGTTTTGATGATCAATATGGGGGCATCCATTTTTTGCGCCAGCGACAGGCCAAAGCTCAATTCCGGGCCAATTTTATCCCGACTTCCTCCGTAGCCGACCGTCAGGGGTCCTGTGCCTTTGTTGCCGTCTGCAACCGAAGAAATGTAAACCTGATCGGAGATGACGAACGCTGAAATGACCTTGTTCTTGTAAGCATCATACGCCTCTTTGAGCTTCTTTACCTCGACTTCAAGAGCTGTTTTCTCGGGACCTGCGCTCATCGCCTTGATCTTTTCATTGGAAATCCCGCCGGTGAGTTCATCGATCTTTCTGGCTCGTGCCAGGTGTTCACTCAGTGCTTTTTTGGACAGCCCGCTCCCGTTCTTGAATACCATTTGAATGAGCCTTTTGTCCGTCTCATCGTCCGAGTGATAAAGGGTTCCGATGGTATGGGGGTTCGCGTGTCCCACCATGTTTGACTGACCTGCGAGGATAAAGATCTGCAGTTTCTTTTTTGCAGACTCAGCTGACTTGCCATGTGCCGATCCAAGGACAAACAGGAAACCAAGACACATTCTCAAAAGTATCGTTCGATTTATCATAATATTCTTCATGCAGTTGATCGACCTGCCAATGGAAGCATCATGCCAGCCAGTGTGGTTGATTGGTCTGATGATGCCTTGAGCTAAGCCGAGCTACAAGCCGCCATGAAGTCTAGCACAATATTTCTGGAATCCTTGATATACGAAGGAAGGCATGTTTTCAGCGAATTAATGTGAGACTTTCAAAGGTGTGGACAGAGCGGATTGTGGTAGTACAATTTTTGCATGCAACTCCCCAACCCTTCTCGACGTCGGTTCATCTCAACCACTTCTTCGATGGTTGCCGGAGTGGTGTTAGCTCCATTCGTATCAAGCGCGCAGTTGAAGACAAAGAAACCAACGTCAGCGGTCATCGGTGTGGGAGGCCGAGGTGATGGGCTGGCCAGAACGGCGGTGGATTATTCGGATGTGCTTGCATTGTGCGACGTCAATGAACGCAATGCGGCACGCGTGGCCAAGGTGCTGGACAAAAATGGCAGGCAACCGAAGGTGGTAACTGATTTTCGTCGAGTGCTGGACGACAAGGCAATTGACACGGTTTTCATTGCCACACCGCATCACTGGCATACGCCGATCGCGGTGCGGGCGTTAGAGGCAGGCAAACATGTGTACGTGGAGAAGCCGGCATCGCATACCTTTGCTGAGGGGAGGCTGTTGATTGAGGCTGCGCGAAAGGCAAAGCGCCTAATTCAGCACGGCACACAAATGCGTTCCAGTGAGGTGACAATGAAGGCAGACGAGGTATTGAAGAGCGGGTTGCTGGGAGAGATCAAGTTATCACGTGGGTGGAGCATTGAACCGCGGCTGCATCCCACCCCGGTTCCAGATGAAAAGCCTCCGGAAGGATTGGACTACGAAAGGTGGCTTGGACCTGCGCCTCTGCGGCCGTACAACAGAAACCGCGTGAACCGATGGCGCTGGTATCGTGATTACGGCAACGGTGAGATGGGTGACGATGGCATTCACGATATCGATTTGGCTGTATGGGGATTGGGGGTGGATTCGCTGCCGGTGAAGATTGCCGCCCATGGCGCGAATATTAACCTGAAGGGCGAGACGGAATATCCAAACCACTGCAACGCCTCGTTCCAGTATGCCGATGGTCGCGAGGTTCTGTATGAGACGCGTAACTGGGCGCCGTACAAGATGCACGGATTCGACAGCGGCAACGCGTTTTACGGAACGAACGGATTTATGATCTTTTCGCGACGCGGTTATTTCCAAACCTACCTCGGCGGCAAGGAGGAAAAGGGGCCGGGGATGAAAGGCGGACACGGCAGCCGCGAACATGTGAAGTATTTCCTGGATGCCGTGCGTGGCGAAAAGGCGCCCACTTTTGGAGCGGAAGTGGCTCATCGCAGCTGCGCACTGGTACATCTGGGTGAGATTGCCTACCGGCTTGGACGCACGTTGACCTTTGACCCGAATAAAGAGACTTTTCCAAACGACGCCGAAGCCACCGCGATGTTGACCAAGAAATACCGCGCCCCATGGGGATTTAAGAACGCGTGAAGTATTTACTGGTCGCCATTCCCCTGGCCCTCAGCCTACAGGCTGCTCCGGACATTCGCACGGTCAAGCCGGACTTGGTTATTCCATCTTTGTCGGAAGGCAAACCGGCAGCCGGCCAGCGAGTGAAGCAGACGCATCCGGATTGGAAGGAAACGGAGGTTTATCACGTGATTTATCTGCCGAAAGATTGGCGGCCGAACAAGCGGTACCCGGTGATTGTGGAGTATGCGGGCAATGGTCCCTTCAAAGGCAAGTTTGGTGATATTAGTGCGGGCCGTCCAGAGAGCAGTAAAATGGGCTACGGCATTTCCGCTGGGGAGGGTTTTATCTGGGTTTGCATCCCTTACCTGAACAACGCTGGAAATAAAAATGTGACGAAATGGTGGGGGGATCGTCCGAAATATAATTCTCAGTCTACACTGGATTATTGCAAGAAAGTGGTTCCTTGGATTTGTACAAACTTTGGGGGTGATTCCAAAAGCGTGGTGCTCTGTGGCTTTTCGCGTGGGGCGATTGCCTGTAATTATTTGGGGCTCTATGATGATGATATTGCGAAGCTGTGGAGAGCTTTCATTCCTTACAGCCACTATGATGGAGTCAAGCGGTGGCCTTATCCGGGTTCAGATCCGCAATCGGCACAGCAACGATTGAAGCGGCTTTCTGGCCGACCTCAGTTCATTTGCCATGAAGGCACGGGGGTCAGTGGGACGCAAAAATTCCTGGATAGCACCGGAATTGAAGGGAAATTTATTTTTCAAGCGACGGGTTTTCGAAACCACAACGATGCCTGGTTATTGCGTCCCTCCACTGCGCGCAAAGAGATGCGCAAATGGTTGGGTGAAACCCTTGAAAATTAAATTTCTCTGTAGCTTTTTGTCGTATTTGCAGGTATTAAAGAGACCATGAGAATAGCATTTCGTTCATATCACCCTTTTGCATTGATACTATTGGTCATTGGCGGATTGTCGCTTACTGTGACCGCTGATGAAGGCTGGCTGGTCGACTTTGCCAAGGCCAAAACTCAGTCCGGCAAAGAGGGCAAGTCCATCCTTATGGAATTCACTGGATCAGACTGGTGCCCTCCTTGCAAGGCACTCCACAAAAATGTGCTGACATCCGATGTCTTCAAGCAACAGATGCCCAAGAAATTTATCCTGCTCAAACTCGACAATCCTCGGGACAAAACCAAACAAACACCCACTGAGATTGCCCAATACAAAAAGCTCGCCAAGGAGTACAAGGTCAGAGGCGTGCCAACGATCATCATAGCCGACGCAAAAGGCAAGGAGCAGCATCGGCAGGTTGGCTATAGCAGCAAGCAAACGGCTCAGCAATGGGTCGCCAAAATTATGGCGGCAGCGAAAGCGGGACCTAAGGTTGTTGATCCTGATGAGGCCGGAAACCCGACAGCGACAGGACCTAAAGAAATTATTAAGAAATCCTCTTTGATAGGAACTTGGAAGGGTCAAGCCGCCAATGGACCGAAGATAACATGGACATTTAATCCCAATGGAACGGGTAAAGTCGTGGCAACCGGCGGTCCCACGATGAAAATGACATGGCAAAAACCAGCAGGAGGAAAACTGAAGTACACAGTAGAGTTTCTAGGTGAAAAACAGCTTAACACAGCACCCTACAAATTGGCCGGTAATACATTGACAATCGATCACCCTCGCGATGGAAAGCTGGTGTTGAAACGCGGCGATGGCAAACCGGCACAGCCGGCCAAAACTGACAAGGTTTATAAAGTCTTACCCGGAATTAATCTCACCAAATACACAGCCAAACAGCAGGCCACCATTTTAGAACGTGCCAACAAAGAAAGATGCCCATGTGGCTGTAAGCTGACCGTTGCCGGCTGCCGTAATGATGATAGCTCATGTAAGACAGGGATAAGGCTGGCCAACAAGATTGTAGAAGAGGTTACCGGTGTGGCACCGGTTGCACCAAAGGACAAGGATATTGGCAAGCCCTTAGACATCAAGTTCCGAGCCACTGATGGTCGGAAGATTGATTTAGCCAAAATGAAAGGCAAAGTGGTTCTAGTAGATTTCTGGGCAACCTGGTGTGGTCCGTGTATCAGAGAGATCCCTAATATCAAGAAGACCTATGCCAAGCTGCACCCCAAAGGGTTTGAAATTATTGGGATCTCACTGGATTCCAATGAGGACAAACTCACGAACTTCATCAAGGAGAAAGAGATGCCGTGGCCGCAATATTTTGATGGCCAAGGCTGGAAAAACAAGATCTCGACCCGTTACGGCATTCGAAGTATCCCGGCCATGTGGCTGGTGGACAAGGAGGGGAATCTTGTGGACAAAAATGCCCGGAGTGGGCTCGAAAGCAAGGTGGAGAAACTTCTCTCAGCCAAAATCAAAATACTCGAGGAATTAAATACCCCAAGGAAATGATTATTTTATAGCTTTTTGGATAAACTAAGCGTAACCAAACAGGCATGAACCCTACACTTATTTCAACCCATCGCGTCATGTTAACCATTTTGACTGTTGCGGGAATGACCCTGACAGCTGTAGCCGACGAATTCTGGTTGGTTGACTTTGAAAAAGCCAAAGCTCAGGCAGCAAAGCAAGGCAAACCGATTTTGATGGAATTTACCGGTTCCGATTGGTGTCCTCCTTGCAAAGCCCTGCACAAAAATGTACTGGTAAAGGATGTGTTTAAGAAAGAGATGCCAAAGCATTTTGTGTTGTTAAAGCTGGATAATCCTCGTGATAAGTCGAAGCAAACCCCTGAGGAAATTGAGCAATATAAGAAGCTCTCCAAGGAATATAAAGTTACCGGAGTTCCATCAATATTCTTGGCCGATGTAGAGGGTAAGCCATTTTTCAAGAAGTCCGGTTACAGCAATCAGCCAGCTGACGCGTGGGTTAAAGATATGGTGGCTAAGACCGACATACCTAAAGTTCTAGAGGAAGCAAACGCTGCCAAGGGCATAGAGCGTGCTAATCTTTTGGATACGGCCTTGGGCTTGATGGGCAGTGATGCTGCCGCACAGCGTATGGATGATATTGCCGAGATCATCAAGCTTGATTCTGATAACAAGGCCGGCCTCAAAGCCAAATATGAGGGCATTTTGACCGCAACTGAAATAAAGGATTCATTACAGGCCATTATGCGTGAAAACCGTGGAGCCAAGCCCGAGGAGTTAATCACCAAGGTAGATCAGCTCATAAAAGACAAAAAACCCAAGGGAGAGGCTCTTCAGGAAGTGTTATTTATGAAGTCTAATTTACACTTCAGGTCTAAGGACATGAAGAAGGCGGAATCGCTTTTGCATGAAGCTAAGAAAATCGCTCCAAACTCAAAAATCGGGAAACGAATTCCCGGTATTTTAAAAAGATATTTTGGAGCAAATAGTGGCACTTGATAACTTATTTTGATTTCTACTGGGCAGGCTCATCCTGCCCAGTTTTTTTTTCGGATTTCACTTCGTCCCAAGTGCCATACTTACGGGATTTACCTTTGCGGTCCCAGTGTTCCCATCGTAGCAGTTCGCCTTTTTCATAGTGATCTTGCTGTCTCAGCTTGCTGTCCTCGTAGTATCGCTTCCAAGCGCCTTCGCGTTTGTCGCTCTTGTACTTGCCTTCCACTCGTTTACTACCGTTTGGATAATAAAGACAATATTGGCCGTCACGTTTGCCCTCGCGGTACCAGCCTTCCTCAAATTGTTTGCCTTCAATGTTCCAGCGACGCCAGGGGCCGTGGTGTATATGGTTACGCAGATCCCATTTGCAGGCACGTTTTCCATTGGGGTGAAACTCAGTAATACTACCCAAGCCATCCTTGTTTACCTCCACCTTGACCAGTTCCACATTAGCGTTTTTTGTTTCAGTCTTTGCATCCTCAGTTTCAGGCTCCTCTTCGGATATAGGTTCCGATTTTTCAGCGTCCTCTTGAACCTCACACGTCTCAAGATTGGGTTCAGGCGGGGTGGGGTCTGATGGCCAAGTGGCTGGATCCATCCCATAATATTCCTTTAATTTGTTGTAAATGGCCGGCCATTCCAGCTGAAGTCGCACTGCACGCTCGAAAAATGATTCAGTGGCACAAGCGAAAAACTCGGCCTCATTGCAGCAGCCATAATCATCCATTGAGTGATAATCAACGCCTGCCGATCGCTGAAAATCCTCGAACTCCATCGCGACAAAACGCTCCCATTCACGCGTGTCACTGTAACTGTCAAAAGGAGGAACGCCATCAGCCTTTCCGTCAAGCGAGGCAAAATCAATCACATGCGCAAATTCATGCAGCACCAGATTGTAGCCGTCTTCACCGTCTGCCATACCATGTTGTGCCCAGTGCCATCCAAGCCGCACACGCCTCCCATCAGTATCACCTGCGGCGAAGCCGTTGCCAGTGGGATTTAAATCACGTGGAAAAATCTCGATGGAGTTAAGTTTACGGTAAACTTTAATTCCTTGCTTGAGACGGAGCACAGGAATGCATGCTTCGGCAGCGATGCAAGCCTTCATTTCCTCGGTTATTTTTTGATCTTCCTGCCCCTCCCATTTGATCTGCTTGACAAAGTCTGGGACCATGGACACGAGGTCAGACCTTAAATCCCCCGGCATTCTACGATAGAGTGCCACGGTGTTCTGCAGCCATTGTTCAAGTTGTTCGTTTGCCATTGAGTTTTTCAGTCGGGTGGCTGGATTTGTCCGGTACGGTGGATGAGTTCCCCATCAGCGATCAGCGCGGTCACGCGTTCATCGACACGTTGGCGCATTGGTTCCAGAGTGCGGCTGAACCCCAGTAGACGTGAGGATGCAATGGAGATGTCCTTTGTCGCTACGCCATAGCTTTGGCGTACTGCCAAAATGATGGCAGCATCCAGTTCAGCATTGGCTACTAACTCAAATTTTCGGTCATTCGAAGAAAGTCGGCGTCTATCTCGAATTTGGATTTTTTCCTGTGTCGGATCGAATAGGAAATCACCATCTCGAGTTACGGATTTTTCAGAGACGGCCTGTGCGAGGCCTTTTTCAAACGCCTCGTTATTGCGTGTTCCTGTACGTTTACCTGCGCTGCTAAGGAACCGGCTATATGTCTCGTCCCTGTGTATTGGCGATTCGATCTGTACGATTTCAGTAATCCATTTAACTAGTTTGTCAGAAGGTTGCTCAATTAGTTCTTTTTTCCCCAGGCGAATTAGGGGCTTTGCAAGTTTGTATTCGGGCTGGCTCATGGTGCCGGTGAGCTTTGCGGAAGTGGACTCACGGCGGACATGACGTAATTCCTCAAGGCGTTTTTCGCGGAGTTGATCAGCTTCCTCAGTAGTGACATCGGCAGAAATTGGCTTGCCGTCTTTGGTGGCTTGGATTGCAGCCAGTAGGCGTTCTTTTTCCTGGGCGGGATGTGCAAACCATTCCACACTCCAAAGGCGGTAAACACACCAACCAAGGCCTTCAAGCACACTTTGGCGCGTGCGGTCGCGATCTCGCGCAGTACGTGCGCGATTATACTCTGGACCATCGCACTCTATGCCTAGGAGATAAGCGCCCGGATTAGCGGGGTCTGCAATGGCAAGGTCTATGAAGAAACCGGCCTCGCCAACTTTCAATTTCACCTCATGGCCGTTCTCACGTAAAAACCCTTCTACTTCCTCCTCAAAGATGGTACTAACACCTGCGGCTGCCGCCTTCGCCTCGTCCTCTAGTATCCCGGTCTCGGCATACTGCAGGTAGGTCTTTAATACCTCCACACCCCGTGCGGAGGAGCGAGTGAGATCAATGTCTAGCGCGCGCAGGTTGGTGAAAATCTCGCAGCGCCGACGCGCACGGGTGATGAGTACGTTTAGCCTGCGTTCGCCGCCCTCGCTATTCAGCGGCCCAAAATTCATCGATACTTTTTTATCTTCGCCTTTACCATAGCCAACGCTGATGTAAATCACATCCCGCTCATCACCCTGCACATTCTCAAGATTCTTTACAAAAAATGGCTCATTTGGATGCGCGCCGAAAAACTCCTCACAAGTGTTGTCCTCCATACGCATCCGCTCAACCTCGTCAAGTACGGCTTGCATCTGCTTTACGCTGAAGGCAGCTACACCCAATGTGAGTTTCGGGAATTCACGAGCATGACGGAAAACGGCCTCGGCCAACGCGCGTGCTTCAAGTACGTTGGTGCTGGAACCGCCTCGTTCGTAAACGGTGTCAGGCAAATAATGGTACTTGATGCCCAGAGAGGGATCAGCAGGATTTGAGTTTGGAAAGATGACTAGTTTTCCATGGTAGAATTCCTGGTTAGAAACCGCTATAAGTGACTCGTGCCTACTGCGATAATGCCAGCGTAACATTCTCTGGGGGGCTCGTTGGCCAGTCATGGTACCCAAAATGCTTTCTAGGTCAGCAAGCCTATTGTCCTCGTCATGATCATCATTGCCTATGGAGTCAAAGAAACGCGTGGGCGGCATCTGCTTACTATCTCCAACTACCACGAGTTGTTTGCCGCGAAGAATCGCACCAAGGGCGTCGACTGGCTTCACCTGACTAGCTTCATCGAAAATAACGAGATCAAATTTCATTGATCCTTTAGGCAGAAAACTAGCAATGGACATAGGGCTCATCATGAATATCGGCTTGATGGCTTGTATCGCGCGACCTGCTTCGCTCATCAATCGCCGAATTGGCAGATGTCGTACACGCTTCTCGAATTCGCGCATTAATATGCCGAGCTGCCCATTGCCCACCATCGACGGCAACGCTTCCCAGTGGCTTGCAGCGAGCTTGATTCGGTTGAAGAGAAACAACAACTGATCCAGTTCGCGGAAACGGCTGATGTCCTGTGCATGGGTGGTTTGGTTGAAGCGACGTATTGGTTCGCGTTGATCTAAAAGTTCTTGAAGTAGTCGTTCAAACCATGTGTTACGAAACCAATGTACGAGGTGCTCAACGGACTCTTTCCACTCCGATGCGCCATCAAGCACCCAGCCTAATCCTGCCTTACGCATTTCTTCTGCAAGCTGATTGTAAAAGACCTGCTCATCGAGTCGCTCCGGATTTGAAATCATGGTCTCGACTGTTTTGACCTGTCGGTCAAATTCCCACTCATCTACAAATACCTCACGAACATTTTTGTCAAACTTAAGAAGGTCAAATATACGGCTCAATTCTGCCTTACAGGCAACGTGTGCATTTTCCATTTCGGAAACTAACCCAGGGATAACAATAGAGTCTGGATTTGTTTCCAGAAAATCCAGAAATTCTGTATCAACTTCACCTTTTCGTACTGCTTCACGAAGGCTAATCGTAAAATCTGAAAGTGTTTTCAGTTTAGGCCAATCCGAGTCCGCTCCACGCCATTGCTTGCCGAAAACAGAGGACCCCAGTTCAGCCTTGGCCTCTATGGCTTGATGCAAGCGCTTTTCCTCCATGATTGTCTCACAGATTTTCAACAGCGTGGTGGAATCCCTTGGCGCATACCCTGCCCGACAGAGTGCTCGTACTTCCGTGCGAACACGCCGATAGTCTCCGATGACGAACTTGTACCATTTCTCTCCGTGCTCCAGCAGAGTTGAACGCAGCAACAAGACATCGCGGCCCCAAGATTCAGGTAGGATTTTTTTGTCATTCTCGGTATGCAGTTTGGAAAACCGATTTCCGGCATCGGATAATTCCCTTAAAGCGACCTCCTCATCCTCCCAGACGCGCGTTCGTAAGTTGAACCCCCTTACGTCGGGTGCATCAGCTGCACGCGTGGCCATGTTGGCCAAGCGTTTGGCATCTGCCCATTTAGCCTGTGCGCCAAACCCAAGCCTATCACGCAAGGCAGCTACGTCCTTGACCTGTTTACGAATAGCTTCAAGTGCCTTTGGCAGCTCGATGGCTAGTTGGTCTCGATCTGTTGGCAACACCATGGTTAAGCTCGCCCCATGAAATGGGTGCTCAACCGGGAGTCCAAGGGTGTTCAAGTGTTCCTGCAAGCGACCCACCATCACCGTACGCTCCTCCAGATCGGCACGTGTGCAATTTAACACGATTTTGGAATCACTGAGACTTTCCATCATCGATCTTGGTCGAGGCAACCCGGTCAGGCCCTGAAGCTGGCGTTGCTGGTGAATGAGTTCCCCTAAAATCTCATAGGCACTGTAGCCTGTTTGAGCTAGTGGAGCGTTAACGGCTTGAGCATACTCGTTAAGCTTGCTGCGCAGTCGTGCTAGCAGATCAAGATCTGACTTCGCGTTGGCAGTCTCAATCACGCGCCCTTGATTGAGCGTGCGTTTCAACTCATTGACAATGGCTTTCTTATTGGCGTTGTGACTATGGACTTCAAGACAGGCATCACCGAGGCCCACTTGATCCATACGACGCTTCACAACATCCAGCGCGGCCATTTTTTCCGCCACAAAGAGTACTCTTTTATTCTGTCCAAGCGTTTGTGCCAAGAGGTTGGTTATTGTTTGTGACTTGCCGGTTCCGGGTGGTCCCTGGATAACGATATTGCGGCCATCCCGCACATCGAGGATAGTTATTAATTGAGAACTATCCGCATCCATAACTTCGTAGGAATCATGTGGCGAATGACAGTCGTCAAGCATTGTGGCATCATCGTACGCTGAGCCTGGCTCATTGAATCCCTCGTCGAGCACAGCACGCAACAATGGATGCTCAACGGGTTGCTCCTCTTTCGGCCAACAGCCGCAGTCGAGGTCACGAAACATCATTAGTTTTGAGAATGAAAAGAAACCCAGATAAATTTCGTCGTCCTCTACCGTCCAATTTTTCTGGCTGGATACTTTTTTCCGTACGGCCTCGAAGTATGCCTTAGGATCAAGGTCTTCCACTTGAGGGAATTCTGGAAGATCGATGGCAAATTCCTGTTTGAGCTTTTCGGCAAGTGAGAGGTTGCCTTCAATGTCATCGCCAGTGAATGAAAGTTTATACCGTTCACGAACTGCTGCGCGCTCCAATTTCACGGGCAGCAACAATAATGGTGCTTTAAGGTCGCGTTTGAGGTCATCTTCTTCACGCCAATGCAGCATGCCAAGAGCAAGGAACAGCACGTTGTGACCACGCTCTTCAATGTAGGTGCGAGCGGCGTGATAAGTGGTCAATAGGCGGTGCTGCAGTCGGCTGTCAGTATCGCTGGTCTGTAGTTTCGTATCGTGCAACTCCTTTTCGGTTAAGGGCTTAAGCCATTCCTTTCGAAGAGAGCTCCCAGTTGCGGCGTCCTCCACACGAGCCAGATGATCGCTAGCAAGAACCTTTATTTCACGGTCAAGTGACTTGGAAATATAATTGGCCTCATTCGCTTCGAGGTTGCCCTTGAGTATTTCTTGTCCACGCGAAATTCGAGCGACCACGCGTTCAGCCTGGTGGATAGCAAGTTCTACCTCGTCCAATAAGAGGCGCCCGGCACCTTCATTTTCCGGCGAAGAAGCATTATCAATAGCTGACTGAATGCGTGGCGGCAGATTTTTCAGATCCTTCAACACCCGATTGATTGGGTCGACCAGCGATTTCAAAAGTTCTCCGAGTTGCGCCGGTTCTACGATCTGCTGTGGCCATTTTGAAAGGTCTTCCAGTCGCCGCCTGGCATTTGTAAGATGTGGTGACAAATCGACCTCGAGCCCTTTGCGAGGCACAAAGGTCATTGCTTTCTCATCTAGCGCAAGAATCTGGAAAATATCTACCGAGCGCTCCCCATGTACCCTTATCCCGCGTGCTGGAGAATGACGGAAATTTAGTAAAGAATTGCGCAATCCCAAATCGAGCAGTTCTTTGCGAGCCGCTTCGTATTGTTCGGGGATAGACATCACGCCCATGATAAAACACGCGCGGATAAATCAAAGAAAATTGTAGGAGTAGCCTCAGGCCATTTGCCCTACAAGTTGTCCGTGGGCTGCATTCCATTCATTGATTGCAGCCTGAAGATCATTTAAGGCCGAATCCAATGCATCTTGCAATTCGTTAATTTGTTCCTTGGTAGCATCAAATTTTTCCCTAAGAGCAAGTGCGTATTCCTTTTTTGCTTTTTCCCAAGTTTCTGTTGCGGAAGCAAGTTCCTCATGTGCCCGGTCATAAAAATCACGCGCTTTCTCACAAACGGGGCTATTATGATTAGATAAACGTTTTTCCAGCAGTAGGTTTTTTTCCCTAATTTCGGCTAAAGAAATTTTTTCATCTGAAACACGGCGCAAATTTTTGGCCAAACCAATTTTACTTAAAGTCCAAACCGTCCATTTTGTCGGATCAAATTGCCACGGTTTTACTCCATTTCGGTAGTCGTGCTGAAACTCATGATGATAATTATGATAACCCTCACCAAAAGTGAAAATGGCCATAAACCATGAGTCCTTGGCAGTATGACTTGAGGAGTAAGGCTGTTTCCCCATGTAGTGACAAAGGCTATTGATGAAGAAGGTCATGTGGTTCATTAACACCAGCCGTGCACACCCTCCAATTATCAAACCACCCAGCACTCCAATGGGCCCATCCACTAGGCCACCGATCAGCGCAGGCAGCCCAAAGCCTATCCCCAAACCAAGCAGGCCCCACCATTTATATTGCCACATAACGAGTGGGTCTTTTCGCAAGTCGGCAACATTATTACGGTCCGGCTCAAGCAATGGTTTGAACAATATCCAGCCAATATGCGCATGCCAAAAGCCTTTAGTGATGTTGTATGGATCATCATCGTGATCCACATGCTTATGGTGGCGTCGATGATTGGAACACCAAGCCAGTGCCGAATCCTGCATGGCCGTTGCTCCTCCTATCAACGCCGCCAGTTTTACAGGCCATTTAGCTTCGAATGAAAGATGCGACAAGAGGCGATGGTAACCCAAGGTAATACCTAATCCCGAAGCGATGAATAATCCAACAAACATACCAGCATGAAGCCAGAGATTTACTTCGCCACCGTATACCAATAAAAACCAGGGGGTTCCGACCAAGGCAACCACGAGAGTTGTGGTTAGAAAGATCGTGTTGATCCAATGCACACGGTACGGCTTGTTTTCGTTAGCAGACTCCATTAGTCAAGGGATTAGTCTCCCGAATTACGAAGCGGACGGTGCAGTATCCAGTGTAGGGTGTAAATCAAAATATTTCCCCATTTTGGTTGGTGCATGACTTGCGGTTCAGTCGTCGGTACGTATGATCACGTCGAACAGCTTTTTCCAAATGAACAAAGGAATTAAAACCTTCGCAGTAGTTGTGGTAAGTGAATTTTTTGGTATTTTTGGTGCCAATGCCGAACCAAACGTCCTTTTTATAGCCGTAGATGACCTGAATGCCGATCTCGGCTGCTACGGGCATCCACTCGTACATTCACCCAATGTAGACCGGCTAGCCAAGCGTGGCGTCCGGTTTGAGAAGGCATATTGCCAGTATCCGGTTTGCAATCCGAGCCGTTCTTCATTCATGACTGGGTTGTACCCCGAACAAACCGGTGTCCTCTCAAATGCTGGTCACTTTCGCGATAAGAACCCGAATATTGCTTCGCTATCCCAACATTTCATTAACCACGGCTACTTCGCCGCCCGCATCGGAAAAATCTATCATTACGGCGTCCCTCTTCAAATCGGCACTGACGGAGTGGATGACAAAGCATCCTGGAACAAAGTCATTAACCCAATTGGAATTGATCGCACTCGTCTAGATGAGGTCATTACCCTGAGAAAGGGACAATATGGTGGAACCATGAGTTGGCTTCTACTCGATAGTAAGGACGAGGAGCATACTGATGGTAAAGCCGCATTGGCTGCGGTAAAACTTCTTGAGAAACACCACCCTAAAAAAACCGGGAAACCATTTTTTCTGGCTGTTGGGTTCTACAGGCCACACACACCCTATGTCGCTCCCTCCCACCATGCAAAACACTATGCACTGAATAAAATTAATCCAGTGTTGGAAATCCCCGGTGACCGTGATGATATCCCACCAGCAGCCTTACCCGATCGCTACAACCAACGAGAACTCGTACTTGAGCAACGAAAGGAAATCATCCGTGCTTACTACGCCTCCACCACCCTCATGGACGCATGCGTAGGACAAATACTCGACGGCTTGAAAAAACTAAAATTAGATGAGAATACGATTATCGTTTTCATGAGCGACCACGGCTACCACTTGGGCCATCATGGGCTCTGGCAGAAGAGTGATCTTTTCGAAGGCAGCACTCGTGTTCCCTTAATCATTTCCATTCCTGGAATGAAAAACGCTGGCAAAACCAGCACATCTCTTACTGAACTCGTAGACCTTTACCCAACGCTCGCTGAACTCTGCAATCTACCAAAGCCAGCGCATTTGAAAGGCCATAGTCTTGTGCCCGTACTGAAAAACCCCATACATAAAGTCCGCAAAGCTGCTTTTAGCACCACTCGCATTCGACCTCGCATTCCCGGGTTAACGGGTAAAGTTAAACCTTTGGGACGGTCCATCCGGACCACGCGCTACCGTTACACCGAGTGGAATGAGGGCAAACACGGAATAGAACTCTATGACTATCAGAAAGACCCAAAAGAAATCACCAACCTAGCCCGATCTGCAGCGCATTCTGTCCTTCTAAAGGAAATGAAAATGTTATTTGACCAAACCCGCAAAAATACGAATTAAACATGAAGCAACTCACCGTAATAGCACTGACTCTAATTTACCCACTCTACAGTACCGCTGAAGTAAAAGGCAATTGGAAGAAACACGTTATCTGGGAAGGTCAACGTGCCAACGTCGCCGTCGCTGCAAATTTCACCGGCGATGGAAAGATCGACGTCATCAGCAGTAGTGGAGGCAAGACGCGCCTCTTTGTTGCCCCAGACTGGAAGCAGATCATTATCGGCGATGACAAGAACCACACGTTCATCCATGGAGAAACTTTTGATGTTGATGGGGACGGTGATGCAGATTTTATCGGCGCACGCTACAAACCGGGTTTAATAGTTTGGTTTGAGAAACCCAAAAACAGCCTTACAGAACCATGGAAATCACGAATTGCTGAGGATGAAATCATAGGCATTCACGGTGTACTAAAAGCCGATGTCAACGGTGACGGAAAAATGGACCTCCTCGCCAACAGCGGACAACCCATTGGCAAATTCCCAAACTCCGCTGCGTGGTTGGAGATTCCCAAGAATCCACGCAAAGCCAATCGGTGGACACGTCATATATTTGCGAATGAA
>CAYUXV010000338.1:0-8750 GCA_964448875.1 uncultured Verrucomicrobiota bacterium | reverse complement strand
GATTTCGGTAGATGCAGTTGAGGCTTCGCCGAGGGTTTTGGGCGAGCGTGTATTTTTTGGCGGATTGGATTGGAACTTCACGGCGTTGGATGTAAAGACGGGCAAGTCACTTTGGGAGTTTGAGACAGACGACCAGATCATTGGTGGATCGAACTGGGTGAAGGCACCGGATGGCAAGTCAGATTGGGTGATTTTGGGTAGCTGGGATTACAACCTTTACGCACTGAATGCGGCGACCGGTAAGTTGCAATGGAAGTTCGAATGTCAGGAGCGCATCAACGGTACACCCGCAGTGGTACGTGGGCGAACAATGTTTGGAGGATGCGATGCTATGGTACATGTCATCAAGCTGGACAAAGGAAAGGAAGAAAAAGCCATTGAGTCGACCGATCCAATTGCAGCATCTTCAGCGGCGGACGGAGACCGTGTCTTTGTTGGCAGCATGGGGTCTCAGTTTCTTTGCTTCGATGTGAAACTTGGTAAGATGATTTGGCAGTATGAGGACAGACCTTTTAATTATGAATCGTCACCGGCCTTGACGAAGGATTTGGTGTTGTTCGGTGGACAGGACAAGCGGTTGCATTGCCTGAGTCGAAAGGACGGATCTGTTAAGTGGATATTCAACACAAAGGGGCAGGTGAATAGTTCCCCGGTGGTTGGTGGCAATCGTGTGCTTGTGGGCTCCAATGACGGCAAGTTCTACATGGTATCGCTGGACAAGGGACAAAAGGTCTGGGAATTCGAGACAGGAGATGCCATCACCGCTTCACCGGCTGTCGCCGATGGAAAAGTAGTAATCGGCAGTGAAGACGGTTTTGTGTACTGCTTCGGATTCAAGAAATAGATGAGCGACCTTCCATCCACGATAACAGCCAAGCCGCCGCTGGAAACACAGACGACGGTGGGGAATTATTTTGTATCTAACTACCCGCCATTCTCTTTTTGGAAGCCTGAGTCCACCGCTGAGGTTGATATCGCTATGGGGCGCGCGCCGGTTCATGACACAGCACTGGGAGTGTATATGCACATCCCTTTCTGTCGAAAGCGTTGCCACTTCTGCTATTTCAGGGTTTATACAGATAAGAATTCATCGGCGATCAAGAGTTATCTGGACGCGTCATTGTCGGAACTGAAACTTTATGCAAACAAACCGTTTATAGGGGGGCGAAAGCCGGGGTTTGTTTATTTTGGCGGTGGAACGCCATCGTATCTCTCTGTCGATCAGTTGAAATATCTGACCGATGGAATGAAGGCACTATTGCCATGGGATGAGGTAGAGGAAGTCACTTTCGAATGCGAGCCAGGAACATTGACCGATGATAAGCTGCAGGCAATACGTGACTTGGGCGTCACTAGGCTGAGCTTGGGTGTGGAAAATTTTGACGACCATATTCTTGAGATCAACGGTCGTGCGCATAGAAGTAAGGAAGTCGGGCGCGCATATGAGTTTGCCCGGGCAGCCGGTTTTCCTCAAATCAACATTGACCTTATTGCCGGGATGCTTGAGGAGACAGAAGACAACTGGAAGGAATGCGTTGCTAAGACCATCGAGATGGCACCTGACAGTGTCACAGTCTATCAGATGGAGATTCCGTATAATACGACAATCTACAAGAGGATGAAGGAGGAGGGTAAATTGACCGCGCCGGTGGCTGATTGGGATACCAAGAGGCGCTGGACTGACTATGCCTTCAACGAGTTGCAAGTTGCGGGTTACACTATCGGCAGTGCGTATACGGCGGTAAAAGATAAGGCTCAGGCACGCTTCGTGTATCGTGACGAACTTTGGGCGGGAGCTGATTTACTGTCTTTGGGTGTAGCATCCTTCGGACACATTGGAGGTGTGCATTACCAGAATCATCATGATTTTGATCCATATGTTGAGAGACTAGAGTCGGGTAAACTGCCCATCTATCGGCCATTGACGCCTACTGACGATGAACGGCTCATTCGTGAATTTGTGCTCCAACTTAAACTAGGCTCGTTGAGCCTGAGATATTTCAAGGAGAAATTTGGGGTCGATCCGAGCGATCGTTTTGCCGATTCGTTGGATCGCATTCGCGACTGGGGCTTCCTCGATGTTGACGGTGATACAGTTTCTATCAACCGAGATGGGCTGCTGCAGGTCGACCGACTGTTGCACGAGTTTTTCCTGCCTGAACACCGCAATGCACGGTACGCCTGAATATTAATGGATAAAATGAACGAGAATCCCGCCGCACAATCGTCTTCCGTCTCGCCGTTACTGTATCCACTTGATGACTTCTACACACGTATGGGCCGTGAGCTGCCCGCTATTCAACCGATTGATGGTGATATTATGCCGGAGCCGTACAAATCGCTGCTCGTGCATCAAGACGACATGACGCCAACACTTCAGAATTTTCACCGCGACAGCATTCATGTTCATGCACTACACACGGAGGAGCGTGATAATTATTATTTTCGTGAAGTGTTGCTCGAACTTGATGAAACTGAGCGTCCTGTTGAATATGGCGTCATTAAAATTAACCTAAGCCTTGTCCCCGACGACACGCGACATGAAATTATTGAGGCGCACCTGCCCCTCGGTCAGATTCTTTTCGCACATGATGTGCTGCACGAAAGTAGACCAAAGGCATACTTGCAAATGGATGCTGACGAACACATTTCTGGAGTGCTTCGGCTTGATAACACGCATAAGTTATACGGCAGGCGCAACACGCTGACCGATACTAATGGGCGGCCGTTGGCCGAGATCGTTGAGATTCTACCACCAGAATCTGACTGAGCACTATGTCAATACCCAGCGAATACGACGTCCTGATAATTGGTGGGGGCCCTGCTGGAAGCGCAGCGGCAGCTATTTTGGCAGAGCATGGTAGACGTGTTTTGGTCCTCGAGCGGGAAAAATTTCCGCGCTACCACGTTGGAGAATCGCTGATTCCGTTCACATTTCATCCGTTGGAACGGCTGGGACTGATCGATCACCTGAAGAAATCAGCTTTCGTTAAGAAATACAGCGTCCAGTTCATTTCTCCAAATGGAAAGGCGAGCCAGCCTTTCTATTTTTTTAACCGGTATGACCGGGAGACTGTGGCTCAAACTTGGCAGGTACTGCGTAGTGAGTTCGATGAGTTGCTGCTCAATAATGCACGAGAAAAGGGAGCCGATGTTATCGAGGAAATTAGCGTCAAGGAATTGTTATGGGAGGATGGCAGGGTAATCGGGTTACGTGCTCAAAAAAAAGATGGGGAAGGAACCGAATTTCATGCGCCGTTGACATTTGACGCCACCGGAAAAGAAGCCTTTGCAGCTACGCGGAACGGCTGGCGACAACGGGATCCGTTTCTCAATAAAGTGGCCGTGTGGACTTATTATAACGGCGCGGTGCGGCAAAAGGGCATAGATGCTGGGACAACTGGTGTTGCCTTTATTCCTGAGAAAGGCTGGTTCTGGTGGATTCCACTCCATGGAGACCGTCTGAGCTTGGGTGTTGTTGCCGAGGGGAAATATCTTAGCCGCGATGGCGTTCGCAATCCCAAAGCCATGCTTGAGCGTGAAATCCAGAACAATCAGTGGGTTAAAGACAATCTCGCACCCGCGAAACAACATGGCGATTATTATATCACCAATGAGTTCACTCATCATTCCCGCTACTGCGGTACAGATGGTTTGCTTCTATTGGGGGATGCTTTCTGTTTTCTTGACCCGGTTTTTTCAAGTGGTTTGATGCTTGCTCTCAAAAGTGGTGTAATGGCTGCCGATGCAGCGAACGCTGCTTTTGAGGAAAACAATCTTTCCGCTGAACGATTTAATGATTATGGCAGAGAGATACGGGAGGGTATTGAGAACATGCGTAAACTCTGCTACGCATTTTACAGTCCCAATTTTAGCTTCGGTGATTTGGTGAAAAAACACCCGGACATAGCCGGCGATGTTACCGATTGCCTCGCCGGTGACGTTAATAAAGATTTTAGCCGCATGTTTGAGTGTATCGAAGATTTTTGCGAGGTGCCCGGTTCATTGCCGCTTGGTGAACCTTTATCGGTTGGTGCACCTGCTACGGTCTGATTCGCCGTGAATATCATCCAAATCACACCCGGGGCCGGGAAAATGTTCTGTGGTAACTGCTTCCGAGATAACGCATTGGTCGCCGAACTGCGGCACAGGGGGCACGATGTCCTGATGGTTCCTCTCTACTTGCCTTTGACTCTCGACGAAGAAGACCAGTCAGCTGGCACTCCGGTTTTTTTTAACGGCGTAAATGTATACCTTGGCCAAAGCTCTCCGCTTTACCGTCGTGCGCCTGGTTGGGTGCGTAGTGCCATTGGTTCCAGACGCGTTTTACAATGGGCTGCGACCAGCGCGGGAAAAACTCGTGCAGAAGATGTTGGTGAGCTGACTATCTCTATGCTAAACGGCGAGGAAGGTAATCAGTCGCGCGAACTTGAAGAGTTGCTCGCTTGGCTTAAAACGCAGCCGAAACCTGATATCGTCTGTTTGTCCAATTCTCTCCTGCTAGGCTTGGCGCGCAAAATGCGTGCAGACTTGGACATTCCACTCGTATGCCTGCTGCAAAATGAGGCACCGTACATTGACAGTATGCCAGACGGGCTACGCGAAGAAGTATGGGCTATGATGATCGAGCGAGCAAAGGACATCGATTGTTTCATTGCTCCAAGCAGTTATTACGCCGACAAGATGATGGAACGTCTTAACGTGTCTTCCAAAAAAATGCGTGTCATCCACAACGGGATCAATCTTGAAGGCTACGAGCCCAAGGTGAACTCAGTCGCCTCTCCAGTACTTGGTTTCTTCTCTCGCATGTGCCGAGACAAAGGTCTGGATGTCGTTGTTGATGCGTTCATTGCACTTAAAAGAACTAACCGCATTCCAAATCTTAAATTGCGTGTAGGTGGTGGCTGTGGCTCGGGCGACGAGCCTTATGTTGCCGGGTTGCGCAAAAAACTTAAAGCAAAGGCGTTGCTCGGTGATGTTGATTTTTGTCCGAACCTATCGCGAAAGGAAAAGCAGGAATTTTTGCGTTCGCTGTCTGTGCTCTCTGTGCCCGCGCAATTTGGAGAATCGTTCGGATTTTATATCATTGAGGCGATGGCATCCAGTGTCCCTGTGGTGCAGCCGCATTGCGCATCATTCCCAGAACTGATCAAGGCTACTGGTGGAGGGATTACTTATGAGCCCGTTGATTGCGAAACGCTTGTTAGCACACTTGAGAAATTTTTGAACGATCCCACCCAAGCTCATGCCCTCGGGAAAGCAGGACGTGAGTCGGTCTGCGAAAAATTCTCCATCGACATCATGGCCCAAAACGTGGCCAATCTTTTTGCCGAGTTGGCTCCGGTCACAACCACCGCCTGATATGCCCAGCACCCACACTATTAATCGCCGCGTCGAATTCAGCGAAACCGACCAAGCCGGCATTGTGCACTACTCGAATTTCTTTCGCTATATGGAAGCCTGCGAGCACGACTTTTTTCGCGCTCTCGGCACTTCTATCGTCGACAAGGATTCCGGTGTTGGCTGGCCGCGAGTGAACGCCAACTGCGACTACCGCAAGCCGTTATTCTTTGAGGACGAATTCAACATTACGCTCAATGTTACAGGCAAAACCAGTAAGTCCATTTCCTGCGAGTTTATCTTCAAAAAAGACGATGAGGTAATCGCGCGTGGAGGCGTCACCATCTGCTGCGTCCGGCGCGACGAAAGCGGCACCATGAAAGCTACTGATATTCCACCGGACCTCGCTGCTAAAATTGAGATCGCCGAAGAAACTTAAAACAAAAAAATTAAATGATCGCACAATCAACATCCATTGGCATCCAGTGGTATCACTGGGCTTTTTTGACTGTCTTTTGCTGGGGTACTTATGGCGTGTGCATGCACACAGGTTCTGAGAGTATGTGGAAGCCGGACCACGAACATTTCAAGCCTCATGCTCGCATGATGGCCTTCTTGTGGGTCGGTTTGGCCTATTTCCTGACGGCTGTAATCGCCCCACTCATCATTTTGAAAGTAAAGGGCGGCCCCATCGCTTTTTGGGAATTTCCGGCGGCGGGATGGAAATGGTCACTGATTGCGGGAATTCTGGGTGCTATTGGCGCACTCGGTGTGCTGCTAGCCTTTGGCGCATCGCCCAATCCACCGATATACGTGCCCATCGTCATGTCTATCATTTTCTGCGGTGCTCCAATGGTCAACGCGATCGTAAACACAACCAAGCAGGGTCTTTGGCCTCATGTGAAATTACCTTTTATTTTAGGCGTGTTACTGGCTGCGGCTGGTGGTGTGCTTGTAACTTATTACGCGCCTAAGAAACCAAAAGTTGTCGAGTCCGCGGACAATATGCCTGCCGACTCTCCAACTGGCAGCAACGACAAGAAATAAGCTGCGATGGTAGACATGCTATCCAGTAGTCGCGAGGCCGCTTGTGCGATACAACTCGAGCATCTTCGAGTTCTCCTGCGTGCAATTCGCCCGGCCAATGTTTTTTATGAATCAAGGCTCAGTGTGGCTGACATTGACGACAGCATCAGCAGCCTCGAGGAATTTTCAAAACGTTGCCCTTTCACCACTAAGGATGAGCTCGCCGCCGATCAGGCAGCTAATCCACCCTACGGCACCAACCTTACATTTCCACTTGAGCAATACACGCGCATCCACCAGACCAGCGGAACCACAGGTCAGCCTCTCCGCTGGCTTGATACTCCCAAGAGTTGGCAGGGTATGCTTGAAAGCTGGCAAACCGTTTATCGTGCGGCTGATATCTCGGCGGCGGATCGCATTCTTTTCGCCTTTTCCTTCGGCCCCTTCATCGGCTTCTGGATGGCTTTTGAGGCTGCCGTGCAAATGGGCTGCCTTTGTTTTCCGGGCGGGGGTCTCACCAGTGCAACGCGTCTGCGGTTGCTGCTTGAAAACGAGGTAACCCTCCTTTGCTGTACTCCAACCTATGCTCTGCGTCTTGCTGAGGTTGCCACGCATGAAGGCATAGATCTGACACAGATAAAGCTTCGCAAAATTATCGTTGCTGGCGAACCTGGTGGTAGCATCCCCTCGGTACGTGACCGAATCGAGTCCGCTTGGCCTACAGCCACCGTCTTCGATCACCATGGAATGACCGAAGTAGGTCCGGTTACTTATGAATGGGAAGCCGGAAAAAACAATCTTCAAGTCATCGAAGATGCCTACTACGCAGAGGTATTAAAACCCGGTACCAATGAGCCTGTTGTTAGTGATGAGGAAGGCGAACTCATCCTCACCACACTTACTCGAACCGCCATGCCATTGCTTCGCTATCGCACAGGTGACTTGGTAAAACCTAAAATTCATGGTGATTCACTCATACTGGAAGGTGGAATACTTGGGCGTGTCGATGACATGCTCATTGTCCGAGGCGTTAACGTCTACCCTACCTCCATTGAGAAAATTCTTCGTCGCTTTGAGCAGTTGGCCGAATATCAGGTTCTCATTAAGACAAAAGAAGAAATGACCGAACTAGAGCTTCGCGTTGAGCCGATGCCGGGAGCCGACATCACAACGCTCATTCCAGAGATTGAATCCGCTATCCGCGCTGCCTTGAGTCTTCGCGTTCCCGTTGAGATCGTTCCGGCCGATACCCTTCCCCGCTTCGAGTTGAAGGCTAAACGTTGGATCTACGAATAATGGCTTTTTTATTCCGTCATTGAACGCCTTCATCTAACCTCCGGTTATGGCTGATGATGCTCCGCTGCTGCAACTGACTGATATCTCCCGTGAGTTTCGCTCCACGGAAAACGGGGAAGCACTAGTGGTGCTCCAAGGTGTTTCAGTTGATATTTCCGGAGGTGAATCCGTGGCCATCACTGGCCCATCCGGTTCCGGGAAAAGCACGCTGTTGAATATCATTGGAACCCTTGATGAACCTACAAGTGGCAAGGTTGTATTCGATGGTCAGAATCTTGATAGTCTCAGTGAAGATGAACAAGCTGTACTGCGCAACCGCGAGATTGGCTTCATCTTCCAGAACCATCACCTGCTGCCCCAGTGTTCCGTTATCGAGAACGTTCTTGTCCCCGCACTCGCCCATGGCCAGCCCCGCACCGCCACCACCGCCCGCGCGCGCGCCCTGCTCGATCGCGTGGGTCTCGCCGCCCGCCTCACCCCCCGTCCCGGCCAGCTTTCCGGCGGCGAACGCCAGCGCGTGGCCGTCGTTCGCGCCCTTATCAACCAGCCACGCCTGCTCCTCGCCGCCGAGCCCACTGGCGCACTCGCCCGCAAAAATGCCCAGGAACTTGGGCAACTCCTGCTGGACTTGAACGCGGAGGAAAACGTCACGCTCATCGTCGTCACTCACTCCGGCGAACTGGCCGACCGCATGGGGCGCCGACTGAAACTCGATGACGGCCAACTGGTATAAATGACCCGTCGCGCCCTCATTTTAAACAGCCTGCGCCACCACGCACGCTCACACCTCGGCACCCTCATTGGGGCGGGCGTTGCCAGCGCCGTGCTCATTGGCGCGCTCGTCGTCGGCGACTCCGTCCGCCACAGCCTCCGCCAGCAAGCCCTCAAGCGCCTCGGCCCTGTCCACCTCGCCATCACACAGCACGACCGCTACTTCCGCGCCGCCCTGGCCGATGAAATCCAGTTGGGCGAAGGCACCACCACCGCACCTCTCCTGCGCCTGCGCGGCTCCGCAATAGCTGGCGGCAAGGACGACAAGCGCCGCGCTCCCAGCGTTCAACTGCTCGGCGTCAATGACAGTTTTTGGA
>CAYUXV010000337.1:0-8620 GCA_964448875.1 uncultured Verrucomicrobiota bacterium | reverse complement strand
GTGGTTCCAAGACATCATCAAAGCCCTCATTCTGTAAAGGTGCGGGGATGCCAAGCCCGAAAAATATATTAAACGCACGTGTGGGCACCTTGGTTTTAGAAGCACCCAGTGCATTGGTGGCAATCATCTCTTCTACCAGCGGTAGCCCGATAGTAACAGTTCCCAGACCCTTAAGCAGGGTGCGTCGATTCAGGTGTGACTTCATTCAGTGTTCTCCGTTGGCTGGATTTGAAATAATTCACTAACCGCGATTGCCTTAATAAGGTTTGCATAAGTGCCGCCAGATTTCCAGCCGTCTTGATGGATAATTTGCATGCTTCGGGCGTCTCGTGGGCCCAATGGGCGACCAAGGGCAAATTGCGTAAGTTTCCATGTAATACTTTGTCGTACACGGCTGCTGTCAGCAAGGCGGTCCATCAATTCTTTGGAGGGCCGGTAAGTAATCGGCTTGGCTTCGCCGGGAAAAAGAATCTGTCCGTCCTCCCGCAGTCGGTTGCCGTGGTTGTCCTTTTCAAAATAGGATCCCAAGCCGTCAAAGCGCTCGAGCCCGAATGCGAGCGGTTCAAACTTGCCGTGGCAACCGCCGCAGTTGGCGTTGGCGATGCGCTTCTCGGCGATCCCGCGTTGGCTCAGGCCTGGCTTACTGGGCACTGGTGTTGTGTCGACACAGGGTGGAGGATCTTTGACGACTCCTCGCAGTAGATTGTGCATCACGAATAAACCGCGCGTGACCATTGACGCATCATCGCCACCGCGCGTGAGCACGCTCCCGTGAGTCAAGAGCCCCCCGCGTGAAGGTATCTTGGTGAGATCATAGCGCAGTGTGCCATTGCCAGTTTGTATTGGAGTAAGCCCGTAGTGTTGGGCCAGTTGGGATGTTAGATAGGTAAACTGGGCATTAAAAAGGTCAGATAGTGATCGATTTTGTTTCCAAATAATTTCCTTGAAGAAAGCGATTGACTCCGCGCGCATATCAGCTGCTAGAGAGGGGTTCCATCTGGGGAAATGGTTTTTGTCCGGGCGTAGGTTGGCAAGGTGGCCAAGGTTGAGCCACTGACTCAGGAACTGTACGGATCGATCCACCGCTCGCGGGTCTTTAAGCATGCGGTTGATCTGGATGCGAATTTGTTCGGGGCTGGATAACTTGCCTTGATCGGCGGCAGTATAAAGTGCCTCGTCGGGTGGGGCACCCCAGATTAGGTAGCTTAGGCGTACTGCCAGTTCAAAGTTGCCCACGCGCCCTCCGGTGTACTGGTTTTCCATGCGGTAAATGAACCGTGGCGATTGGAGCATGGCTTGAAGCACAAGTCCGACAGCCTCCTCGTAGCTGCCGCCATTGGCAACAACCGACGTAGTGATACCTCGATACAGAATCACTTCTCGTTTCTCCAGCGGCCCGCGCAGCGTCCAGCGCCCGAGTTTTTCAAGGAAGGCGGACATGTCCTTATCTGTAAAGCTTTGCTTCCGGGAAAATCGTTTTGCATACGTGGTGACGTCCATGCGATTGACAATGCGCTCGGCGAGTTTCGCGTAGGCATTGATGTGTTTGAGATCGATATTTAGATTGTATGCAGTGTTATCGAAACCGTCGGCTCTAAGGTCAGGTGGTAGCAGCGCACGGGCATCAGTGCTGATATCCACCCCTGTTGCGGCGAGTACGGTGGCAATGTATTCTGTCACGGTCAGGCGGCGGATCCAGTTCCTGCTGGTCTCATTGCCTTGTGCGTATATTGCAGGATCAATGCGACTTAGTGTCCATTTCGCTCCGCCATCAATCCACTGTTTCAGGAGTGCCTTCTCCGGTGTAGACAATGGCGTGCGTTTCTTGGGCATTTCATTTTTTGCCACTGCTTCCCATAGTGCGCTGATTTCATGTTTGCCTGTCACAATCATGTCTTTATTGGCGAAGGCGGTAAGCTTTTGAGAGAGATCTAAATCACCCTTGGCAGTAGCAGGATCATGGCATTCCAGACAATGCTTAGATAAAAGTGGAGCAATCTTGGTTTCAAACAAGTGCTCATTTTGTGCAGCCGCAAGTTTGGTCGGATCCATCTTCGCTTGGGCTCCGGATTTAAAATGAAGTGCAACTTCTTTTGCACTCAGATCGCGGTTGTATATGGCTACCAGATACAACGTGCCCAGCCACGGACGTTCGCCCGAAAGTTCATTGCCTAGTGCCAGACGATATGAGCTGTCCCAATTGGACATTGCGCCCGCAGTCATCTGTCCTTTTACTTTTTTCCCGTTCACATAGAGGGAGGTATTTCCCGAGCTGTCGCGCACATATACTGCATGAGTTAGTTTTTTAGATAGTATGGGAGTTGTGTCAATGGCGGGCATACCATTTTTACTTGTACGCGTGGTACGTAGTCTCGACTGCAGGTTGGCGGCTTTCTGGCCAATGGTAAAATTTCTTTCAGAAATGTTTTTTGAAATAGTGACGAGCCGAGCGGGGCCGTCTTGCTTCAGGTTCGCCGGCTTGAACCAGAGCTCTACAGAAATCTCATTCGACTGCTTAAGTGCGTTGAGAAGTCTGGTGGGTGGCCTTGTTGAGGCAATTACGGTGCCTTTCCGAATTTCTATTGAGCCAGCTGTACGTTGGATATTTTTGATCGTCGTGATGTGCAAATCCAGCGGAGGGTTGAGCCTAGAGCTATCTTTCACCACTGAGCCCTCCACTTCGCTAAAGTCGTATAATGCCACAAGTCCATTGACCGCACGCTCTGCACCATGCGCAGCCAACGAGGCCATCAGGATAATGGCAGAAATATGCCTCATTAGGTCGGTAGTCTCCCGCTGAATCCCAATGACGGCAAGATTGTTTTGTGCGGACAAACTGCGTGCTCTCCGTTAAGGTTTCCAAATGATCACGCGCGTCGGCTTTCTCCTCATGTCATGCTTTTACTTTTCGATTTTGGCCCATGCTGATTGGTTGCAACTGCAGGGTAACGCGCAACGATCGGGCAATGTGCCGGGAGAGGTATTAGAAAAACCACTGGGCCTAATGGCGTCTATTCAGTTGACCGATGGTGTGCAAGCAGCCCCAGTGGTCGCCGATGAGGTTGTTTATGTTATGGACGGATCGGGAGTGATTCATGCGATTGACGCAAAGACATTTAAAGTGAAGTGGCGATTCGCAACGAAGGGCGGGTCAGGGAATTGTAACAACGTGGCCGCACCGGCGGTAGTAGGGGAATATCTGCATGTCGGAACTACGGCAGGGTATTATTATGTGCTGTCCAAAGAGAATGGTAGGATGGTGAAGACGATTGATTGCTCGGAGCCAATTTTCTCCGCTCCCGCTGTAGGTAATGGTCGCGTTTATTTTGCAACGCTCGGAGCTCGGGTTTATGCCGTGTCGCCGGAAGGTGAGTTGGCGTGGATATGGGATTTCGTGAAGGAAGAGGTAGGTTTCAAGGGCAACCGTTGGCTGGGGGCGGACTGGGTAAAGTTTCGCGGGGATCGTGTAACCTGGAAGGACCATTTTGTTTGTTCACGCGACATTTTGTTGGTGGGCAAAACGATTGTGATGCCGGCAGGCGGACGGACTGTATTTTTGGAGGATATCGGTGAAAAGCCACGATTACGAAAAGTGGCAGTGATTCCCAACTTTGCAGGTTCAGAATTTCCCGCGACTCTTGGGCAGAGTGCGGATGCGATGGGCAACGTATATGTACAATGGCACCGGCGTGACAACGCTGGTCGTGTAGAGAAAATGCGGCTGGAGAGTGATGAACTGCAGTTTGATTACGTGAAGGGTACGCAGACGGATATTCGCACGCCAGGAATGTTGAATTTTGCACCTGTGAGTGTTCGTGATGGAAACGTGTATCGCGTCCGTCCTGAACAAGGATTTGGATTGTGTCGCCACTCCGTAGGTGCTGACAAGCCGGAGGCATTGAATGCGGCACCATCAATTTGTCCGCCGGTATTGACGCGTGATCACGCTATTTATGGTGGTCTGGATGGCAAGTTACACATCGTGCCTTTAAAAGGTGGCAAATCAAAGGCGTTAGAGACGGCTTTTGACGCACCAATCACTGCACCAGTTGCAGTGGCGGCCGGGCGTATTTACGTGGGGTGCGAGGATGGTTACCTATACATTTTTGGACCCAACGGCAAGGCCCCACTGCCAAAAAAGGATTTGGAAGTATGGAAAATCCGTAATCCGCTCAAGGGTCCGTTGTCGGGTGACAAATTCAACTGGTACACAAACTATGGTGACTTCGCTGGCAGCAACTCCAACGATCAAGGACTCAAACCGCCCTTGCGTATGCGTTGGGCACGACGGTTAGAAGGTACCGTGAAGCATCTGCCCGTGTGTGGTGGTGGACGGCTCTACACGCATACTGCAGAAGGCCAAATTATTGCCGCCGAACAGGACACCGGTCGCGTGTTGTGGCGTACGTATTTTCCCGACGGTTTTCTGTCGTTCACTTCGCCACTGTACGTGAATGGCAAACTTCTCGTGCCGCAGGGAGGCATCAAACAGTCGCATATCCTTTGCCTTGATGCGGCCACAGGTAAGCTGCTGTGGAAACAACCGTTCACCGGTTCGCCCGGTTGGAGTCGCCAGTTTCCACCGGTAGTCCACGGCAACGTTGCCATCTATGCTTCCGGTTCTGGCGATTATGACTATCAAGGTTCGGAGAAATATTTTTCTTTCGGCGGCACTCCCAAGGACCATGGTGGTCGCGAGGTGATGAGTTGGATCTATTCCAATACCAATCCGTATTATCCAAAGAACCACCGCCCGAGAATCTGGGCGTGGGACCTCAATACCGGCAAGCTGCTTTGGGAAAAAGACTTTTCAAAATACGGGAAGGGCGGCAACGACTGCGGCATCTGCATTCTTGATGGCAAGCTTTACTACTCAGTCTTCTTCGGTTATGCGACCAGTGAAAAGGCACGTCGAGGTTTGCCAATTGAAAATAACGGTTTCACTGCGTGCCTTGAGCCAAAGAACGGCAAGATCGTCTGGTCTACCACGGACTATTATGTGACCGCCAAATGTACCCTTAGTGCGCGCAATGGGCGCATTTATATAGGCGGTTTTAATCGCGCCAAGGAAGGCACCAACGACCGCTTCGTTTGGTGCCTTAACGCAAAGGACGGCAAGCTTGAATGGAGATCCGATGCCGTCACCTCTGCCCTCAATGTTGTTACGGTTGGAGAACGATTTATTTTTTCAAACGCACTTCGCGGCAAGGGTAATGTCTATGATCACAAGACCGGTAAGGTTGTGGCAAGTATCGGACACAATTATGCCTGCTGTCGATTCACCATGTCTGAGCCCTACGTCCTTGGGGCGAACATGGACATGATTGATCTTTCTCGTGAGGGCAAACTTGTCTCCACAGGCCCTGCCATTGACTCGCGTGAATGTCTCGGTGCGGTCGTTTCCAACGGACGTATTTTCTACACCTCCCAAGCCAGCGGTTTCATCGTCTCGCAAACCTACGGAAAGGAAGCGGAACAGATTCCTGCTGTTTGGGAGAGGCCATGAACTGGCGCATATTCATACACAATTGCCATAATACAGATTGCTTCCTGTGCACGTTTGATGACTGGAAGATGGCCTGGCAGGGATAATTCGATGAGTTTCCTTTTGCTTGTATCTGCGGCTCTATAACTGGATGCTCTGGGTGTCCATGAAACGTTTTTCTCCTCTGGGTTATGGTGGCTTATGCACGACTTTTGGGAGTCATTCATTCGCACTGGTTCTTCTTGCCTTTACCTCTGGGCTTTATGCGGATGTTAAGGTCAGCAAACTAAAGGATCGCTTGCGGATTGATGTAGATGGAAAGCTTTTCACCGAATGGCGTCACAAGGAGTGGACGATGCCCTATCTCTTTCCAATTATTGGGCCCAATGGAGAAACTGTCACTCGCCATTATCCAATCAAGAAAGGCGTGCCACATGAACGGCCCGATCATCCGCATCATCGTTCGATCCGCTTCACACACAGTGATGTCAACGGACTGAATTTCTGGTGGGGTGCCAGCAAAGAGAAGGCGGGGTATGCGGCCGAGGTCAAGCTTGAGCGCATTGAGTACATCAAGTCAGGCAAGATCGGGGAGGCGGTTTTATGGAATCGATGGCTTGGGGATGGAAAACTGGTTCTGCGAGAAAAAGTACGGCTTACATTTAATCCGCTTAAGGATCGGCAGATGTTGGTGGACTATGATGTTGATCTTCATGCGGGGAGCATTCCGGTCCACTTTGGCGATCAGAAAGACGGAGGCTTCATGGTTCGTGTGGCCGGGACAATGAAGGTTGCGGGAGGCAAGGGCACCATTCTGAACAGCCGTGGAGACCGGAATGCGGATGCTTGGGGAAAACGCGCCGAGTGGACCGATTATCATGGGCCCGATGCCAGTGGGAAAACAGTTGGCATCGCGATTTTTGATCATCCCTCAAATTTACGTTTTCCGGCGCACTGGCATGCACGCACCTACGGCCTTATCACCGCGAACCGGTTTGGTATCGGACGTTTTGAAGCCAAGAAGGGAGCTGGGCGATGGGATGGTAACTACACGATTGCCCCGGGCAAGAGTCTCAAACTGCGTCATCGCCTATATTTTCATCATGGGGCAACAGAGGACGCCAAGGTCGCTGAGGAGTACAAAGCCTATGCTAAGGATCTCACGGGCCAACCCGTGCAGCCTGCGGGGTTTCGGCACGCGCGCATTACCGATGCGTGGTCGGCGTATGCAGGTTTGCTAACTTTTGGCCAGGGGCAGACGTTGGCACTGGTGGATGATGGCTGCAAGATGTCCATGCCCGAATGGACGGCGGAAGTGAACGGTGTGCCCAAGGTGCGCGTGACCTATGACGCGGTTGACGGGGATGATGACCCCAAGCATGAAGGGCGCGGGTACCATGGCTCAACCATCGGCATTCCCTCCTCGGTGAACTTCAATGGCAAGCTGGGCGTTGCCTACAATAACCAGGTTGCGGTGGTCCGCGGTCTGGAGTGCTGCCACTGCAAGGTTACCGATAGTAAATCACTTGCCAGGGCATTACTGTGGGTGCTGGACAACCACAAAAAACATCGCATCACCACGGTCAATCTCGCCCCTGTAGATGACAAGGCGCACGCAACGCCCGTGCCCTCCGAAATTGATGTCAAGCTAGCGGCCCTGCGCAAGGCGGGCATTTGGGTCAGCGCGCCTGCGGGGAACCACAATTTCACCACCGGCATCTCCTGGCCGGCCAGCCAGCTCAACTGTTTTGCCATCGGCGCGGTGCGGCCGGGTAAGGATATTGTACATCTGGATCGACATGCAAAGATTGCGCTCCTTGTGCCAGCTGGTGCCACAAGTTCCTCCAACGCCATCGTTTGCGGTGCGGTGATGATTTTGCGCGAGGCAATTGAAAAGGCGAATTACAATTGGAAAACGGATGGCGAGAACCTGCCCGAAGCAATGATGGCCATTCTGCAGCAGACTGGCAAACCGGTTACAGATCCGGTCACTAAGCTGACCTTTCGCCGGTTAGATCTGCAGGCTGCGCTGGAGCACGTGTTTCCATTGGAGAAAAAATGACCGGGACAATTGCAAATGAAACTGCCCGCCGCGCTTATTGGGCAGAGCAGATGGAGGCGGGGTATGAACTGGTGCAGCAGATTTTACCGTTCGAAGTGGAGGAATGCGGCGAGGGCCTGGCCGACATTCGCGCGGCAGCCAAGGCGGGTGACGTGGAGATACTTTTTTCCGATAGCAAAATTGTCGACGATCTCGACCGCATCTTTTACATCCGAGAAGGCCTTGTTGATGACCTCATTGCCGTTGGTCGGGACATGAATGAACGCGGTTGGGTATTGAAAATCGAAGACGGCTTCCGCACACGCGACATGCAGACTCGTCTTGGCCGCAAGCCCGAGGTCTTTGATTCCATCGTACAGAAATGTGAATGGGAACATGGTGGTAAACCTCCACCCGAACTCGTCTTTCGCCGAGCACTCGTGCTTGTGGCGAATATTCCCAAGGCCGGCACGCACATGTCTGCCACCGCTATTGATATTTCCGTGTTCAACCGCGACGACCAGACCGAAATATGGCGAGGCGGCCCGTACATCGAGATGAGCGAACAAACCCCCATGCGCTCGCCCTTCGTCAGTGCTGAACATCTTGAAAACCGTCTGGCCATTACCGCCATGATGGAAGCGCGCGGCTTTATTCATTTCCCGTATGAATACTGGCACTTCAACAAGGCCGACGCCATGGCCCATCATCTTGCCGGTTTGCCCGCACCAGCGTGCTATGGCCCCATCGACTGGGATTCACAAACCAATGAGGTCACGCCATATGCCGACGTACTGGGCCCTCTCAATCCATTGGAAAAAATGGAGAAGGAAATTGCGGCTGCGCTGTCCCGAGCTTGTGGCGAAAGTTTATAGTTTTCTTGGTAGTCTTTATGAATTAGTGGCGAAGTCAAAAAGCCCGCGCCTAATTCCCGCCGAACAACCGCGAGAGCTTGCCGGTGTGATACAGGGCCATCACCTCCATCAACCACGCCACGGTGATGTGGAAGAGAATGCCAACGAAAATGGAGCGGGTCTTCATCACAACCATCCCGAGCGCCATCCCCGCAAACACAGCCGCGATGGCCTCAAGGT
>CAYUXV010000336.1:0-4397 GCA_964448875.1 uncultured Verrucomicrobiota bacterium | reverse complement strand
TTTCACCGTCGTCCATTTTCAGTTTCATGTTGGCAAACTCCCGGCCGCGGGCGATCTTGGTGCCAACAATGTCCCATACCTTGATGTTCTTGGGTGCCTCCTTGTAATGGCTGGCGCCGGTGTCGGCGACATACAGTTTCTTGTAGTCGGGGCTGAAGCAGAGACCGTTTGGCTTGAAGATCTCGTCAGTGAGTTTCTCGATTTTTCCTGTCTTGTCGTCAATGCGGTAGACTGCTTCCTTTTGGATGGGTTGCACGCTGCCGGTATTGGCGCGGTGTCCCTCATAGTTCATCAGGCTGCCGTAGCCGGGGTCGGTGAACCAGATGCTGCCATCAGGGTGAACCACGGCGTCGTTGGGGGCGTTGAACTGCTTGCCGCCGAACTTATCGGCGAGCACGGTGATCTTGCCGTTGTATTCGTAGCGCACCACACGCCGGTTGCCGTGTTCACATGAAATTTGACGGCCGGTCCAGTCGAAGGTGTTACCGTTGCTGTTGCCGCTGGGCTGGCGGAAGATGCTCACGTGCCCATCCTCCTCCAGCCAGCGCAATTGATGGTTGTTGGGGATGTCGCTCCAGAGTAGATACTTGCCCACGCCGTTCCACGCCGGACCTTCTGCCCAAAGCATTTTCGGGCTGTGGTAGACCCTCAGAATGGGGGAGTTACCCAGCTTGTACTTGGCAAACCGGTCATCCAGCACAACCACGTCAGGCTCGGGATAGCGCGTAGGGTTCTTGCCGGTCCAGTCGCGCGGTGTGCCTTTTTTTGCGATGGCGGTGCAACCCATGCTCGCCAATGTGGCAGTTGCTAGGAAGGTGCGGCGATTGAATTCTTTGGAATGTGGACGGGAAGACACTTCGGAAACTAGGTTTTTATTCATGATCAAAACGAGTTGAGCAAAGCGTGGGCTCGTGCTGCGGCGCACGCAAGAAAAAGCTGGCAGGAATAGAGCTGTTGGCAAACGATTCGGTACCGCGATGACTGTAGCTGCTGACATTGAAATTGCCTTTCCGCGAATGATGCGGATACGACAGGTTTTTGAGGTGACTGCGCCGGTGGATATTTCGACTGCCGTGGCGGAAGAGATGGAAGCGGTGCGTGACGATCTCAAGCCCGGCATGCGTGTGGCAGTGGCGGTTGGGAGTCGGGGTATTACGAATTTAAAAGAAATTGTCGCCGCCGTCATCGGCCAGCTTAAGGATGCCGGCGCAGAGCCGTATATTGTTCCAGCTATGGGCAGTCACGGCGGCGCGACACCTGATGGGCAAACGGAATTACTCGGCGAATACGGCGTCACCGAAGCCGCCATGGGTGCGCCCATACGCGCAGCGATGGAGGTGGATCACATTGGGCTTACACCCGAAGGTTACGATGGCTACATTGCACGCGAAGCTCTGGCGGCAGATGCCATTGTGCCAATAAACCGCGTAAAACCACACACAGATTTTGTGCCTCCATTGGGTAGTGGGCTGTTAAAGATGCTGGTCGTAGGTCTTGGTAAACGTGTTGGGGCGGAGACTTTTCATCGCGCTGCCAGTCGATATGGCTACGAGTCAATGCTTCGAAGTATCAGCCGGCTTATTCGTGAAAAAGCACCTGTTCTTTTCGGTGTTGCTGTTGTTGAAAATAGCTTTCTTCAGATAGCTGATATCGCCGTGGTGCGCGGCGCGGACATGGAGCCACGCGAAGAAGAGCTTTGTGCTGAGGCCAGACGCCTGATGCCATTATTGCCGTTCAATGATATTGATATCCTTGTTGTCGATCGTATTGGCAAGAATATCAGCGGCAGTGGAATGGATCCGAATGTGACTGGCCGTCGTGGGCACGGATATTCCAGCCATCTTTGTGATCGTGATGAGATCAATCCGGATATACGACGTATTTTCGTGCGTAATCTTACGCTGCAATCGCACGGTAACGCTGTTGGCATTGGCATGGCTGACGCTGCTACGCAGCGTCTTGTCGACCAAATTGATCATCCTGTGACGGATATCAACGTGCAAACGTCAAACGTTTTTCAGGCCAGTAAAGTGCCCATGCACTTCGATGCCGATCGTGAAGCCATCGCGCTGTTGCTTCGCTCGCTGGTTGTTGCTGATACTAATCGGGCTAAAGTCATCCGTATCTCCAACACACTGGATTTAAACGAGGTCGAAGTGTCCGAAATTTACGCTGACGAAATAAGCGGTCGTGATGACTTGGAGGTCATCGACGGCGCATCGGACTGGTCTTTCAATGATGACGGTAATTTGCGCGACCTACTGGAGTAGTCGCGATTAACTTCAGGTTTTATCCGTCATTCGACTTATACGCAGGTGTCCGTCGTAATGGGCGGTGACAAGTTGCGTGGGGTCGGGCGAGAGATGCAAATCCCGACAGGTGTCCTTCATCTTGAATTTGTGGAACTCGTTCTTCTCATCCTTTTTCCAGAAATAGAGCTGACCTCCACCAGGGCCACCGGCGCCGGCCACGACCATGCCGTTTGGGTGTAGAGCAACACCCCAGGCGACACCCCTAAAAGTTTCCTTGGCCAAATGCTGGATGAGGTTCTTGCCGTTCTTCCAGTCGATGATGACCACCGCCGGATTACCGATGCAGGCGAAGGCGTTGGTGACGTTGGTAATGCCGCCGATGGCGAGCTTTGTGCCCTCGGCATTGAATCGCATCGATCGAGCTCCACCAATATCAGCTTTAAAGGTTTTATCATAGCTGTGCATCTTTTCGGCCTTGAGCTTGCGAGCGAGTTTCCCGGTGGCAATTTCCCAGTCAAAGACGTCGCACTTTAAATCGGAGCTGACAAGGCGTTTGCTGTCTGGATGAAACGCAATGTTATAAACGCGTGATGCGTGCCCTTTTAAAGCATGCACAAGTTTGCCGTCTGAGAAAGACCACAGCTTGATGAGCTTGTCGTTTCCGCTTGTGGCAATAAGTTTGCCATCAGGACTGACGGCAACGGCCTTTACCCAGCCGTGATGGGCATCAATGGCCCGCGTGGGTTTGTCGCCTTCGATGGGCCACCACAGTAGCCGCCCATCATAGCCGCCGGTGAGCATCGTTTTGCCGTCCGGCGAAAACACAATCGCGCGCACCCACGCATCCGCACCCTTGAGCTGCATCTTTTTGCCGGCGGCGTGATCCCAGCGCCACACATGAAAATCCTGCGCGCCAGCAAAAACAAACCGCCCCTTCGGCTCATATCGGCAGGAGATGAGCGGGCTGCCGATATTGATTAAATTGTACACATGTGTCTTCGTCGCATCCAGCTTCGTCGCAGTTTTGACAGAGTCGGCCATGAGATGAACATTTTGCGCGGTTGGTCGTGTGTGGCAACTTTTTTCAGTGCAAATGCGGCGCGCCGCGTCCAAACTTTTCCACTCGTTATGTTTGGCTGGACAAAAATCATCGCCGCGGTAGCTCTTGTGTTCGTAGGTTGTGCCACGCCACAGGACGATGCCCTCCACTGGGCCTTTCAGCCCATAGGCGAAGTTACCCCGCCGCGTGTTCAAAACGAGGCATGGGTGAAGAATCCCATTGACCGTTTCATCCTCGCCAAGCTTGAGGAAGCTAACCTCCAGCCCGCGCCCCTCGCGCCAATTCACGTGTTAAATCGCCGCGCCCATTTCGCACTAACAGGTTTGCCGCCTGAGGAGAAATCCGAATTTAATAATTCGAAATCCGAAATTGATCGGTTGCTGAAATCCCCGCGCTACGGCGAGCATTGGGCGCGCAATTGGCTCGATGTCGCCCGTTACGCCGACAACAAGGGATATGTGTTTTTCGAAGAGAAGAATTTTCCTTGGGCTTGGACATATCGTGATTACGTCATACGCTCGTTGAATAACGACAAACCTTTTGACAAGTTTGTTATCGAGCAGCTTGCCGCTGACCAGCTCGACCTTGGTCATGACCAAACGCCACTGACCGCACTTGGATTTCTAACGCTAGGAGCACGATTCTCCGGTAACATACACGACATCCTCGATGATCGCATTGACGTTACTACTCGTGGGCTAATGGGGTTAACCGTTTCCTGTGCACGTTGCCATGACCATAAGTATGACCCCATACCCACTGCCGATTACTACTCGCTCTACGGCGTCTTCCGTAGTGCAGCGGAACCGACTCTGCAGCCGACATTCCAACGCGAGGAAGAGCTGAGCGAAGAGCGCCAGGCTTTTGAGATTGAGATGCATAAGCGACTTAAGGCACTTGAAGATTTCGTGGCCAAGACGCGCGATGGCATTATCACTACAGCTCGCACACGAACGGCTGAATACCTCTCTGCCGTTCATGCCAAGCGGAACCAGCCAAGCACAGAGAATTTTATGTTGCTCACCGACAAGGGTGCCATCAACCCGTACGTGATTCACCGTTGGGAGATGTATTTGAAAGATGCT
>CAYUXV010000335.1:0-8952 GCA_964448875.1 uncultured Verrucomicrobiota bacterium | reverse complement strand
CTCCTGATGAATATCGAAGGCCTTCTTGGCAACGGGCGAGGTCATTAAGTCCATTGCGCGCTGGGCGAACACACTAAAATCTTTTGCACCCTGATTGGCTTTTTGTTCGGCACTGGCCTGAAAGCGATCCACATCACGCAGGAGCGACTGCCGGTCATCCACACGGGAGGCATCCACACTCAAAGGTGGCTGCAAATCCGGCACTTTGAAGCCGGGCGAAGCTGGATCGGCCTCAATGGTAAAGGGCACTGTGTCAGGTCCCAGATAAGCAGAGCTCCCGCTATTGTGCATGTTGGGCAAGCAGACATAAGGCGGAATCGCTCCGCGCGCCCCCAGTTTGTGGGCAATCACTGAGCCCATGGAGGGGTGCTGGTTATTCGGCTTAAGCCCGCCATTAAACCCGCTCGTAGGATGGTAGCCGGTAAACATGTAGTGATCAGCCGGGCCATGGCCTGCATTTCTGTGGGTGAAAGAACGTACCTGCGAGAAGCGGTGCATTACCTTAGCGGTTTGGGGAATATGCTCACCCACACGTACACCGGGCAGGTTGGAAGGGATGCTGCCAAACGGTCCGCGAACGTTTTCTGGCGCATTGGGTTTCAGGTCAAAGGTATCAATCGTGCTCATCCCACCTTTGAGGAATACAAAGATGTAATTGGTATCGTTCCCTTGAAGCTTCGGCTCAGCAGCCAGAAGCTGGGCCAATGGCAGGTTCACTCCTAAGGCACCGGCTGCGCCGACCTTTAAAAAGTCGCGTCGCACGATTCGGTCACAATACGATCTACTCACATCCTACTCCTTCTTTAAACATAACACTTTGACGCTAATGATTGAAGATAAATTCCATCGAATTCATCATTGCCCAAACCAAATCCTCAGCCGCCTTCTGACGCTGAAACCGTCGACTGCCCAGATGTTGCATCACCCTTTCCTTCTCCATCTTTGTAGGCATGCGATTGAAAACAGTCAGATATAGTTGCTTTGCCAAAACCACATCATCCTTATGGCGTCTGGTCAGTTGGGCGACTTGTCCGCCGGCATGGTTGAGCTTGGATTCCAGTTGCGGGGAATTCATGAGGTGCAGTGCCTGCGCCATGCTTGCTCCGGCAGCACGCTCACATTCGCACACTGAAGCACGGGCCGGCCGACCAAAGAGTTTCAGGAAATAATGTTGCACCTGACTATCCCACAGCTCGATAGCGCGTGAACCGGACGGCACGCCATGAAATTTCTCCTCCAGTCCGGTCACCTGACTTACCGCATCGAGTAATACCTCCGCAGGCAACCGCCGCAAGAGCGCGCGTGAGTAGTTACGCTCATCCAGTTCGTTGGTTTGATTTGGCTCACTGGAAAGCTGATAGGTGCGTGAGCCGGTGATGAGCTTGATCATCGCCTGCAGATCGAACTTGCTCTCTACTAATGCCGCGGCCAGCCCATCCATGAGTTCCGGGTTACTGGGTGGGTTGGTCGCACGTAAATCATCGACGGGTTCTACCAGTCCTCGCCCCATGAAATGCGCCCATAAGCGGTTGGCAAGGTTGCGGGCAAACCATGGGTTGTCCGGCTTGGTTAACCAGTCGGCCAATGCCCGGCGACGGTCACCTTCAGGCGCAGTTTCGGGCATCATGGTTCCCAACGCATAAGGGTAAACCGGTTTACCCGTACGAGGGTGTTTGCCCTGCGGGTTGCCCTCAGCCAGCAGGGCCTCGCCAGAACCAAGTTTCTTGTATTTGACCTGCTCGAAAAAGCCACGCATGCCATGGTAATCCTGCTGGGTCCATTGATCGTAGGGATGCTGATGGCATTCGGCACAGGTAATCCGCACACCCAGAAAAATCTGAGAAGTCATCGCCGCCATCTCGCCAGGTTTGGCCGCCACCTTGTAAAAAAAACCCGAGGGCTGATCGCGCAAGGGTCCTTCAGCAGTCAATAGTTCACGCGCCCACTTGTCCAAAGGCCGGTTCTCACGAACCGCATCACGAATCCAACCGTAGTATGCGAAGGCATTTTCATGCCCCAAGGCCAGCCGGTCTACACGAAGCAGGTCACTCCACTTAAGTGCCCAATAATCGGCAAACTCCGGTCTGGCCAACAACCCTTTAACCACCTGCACACGTTTGTCTTTTTGTTTATCCTTAAGAAAGGCCTCAGCTTCACTGGCAGTTGGTAATGTGCCAATCAAGTCGAGATACACCCGGCGCAAATAGGTTGCATCAGACGCTAAGCCGGAAGGATGCACATTGAGCTTCTCCAAGTGTTGGTCTACCTGCTTGTCAATAAAGTTAAACACCGGCCGTGCCGGCAGGTTCGCCTTTGGCCCCGGCCGTGGCACAATCGCCTGAAAAACCGACACTTTGCCTTGAAAACGCGCCATGACAGCTGTCTGTCCGATACTGCCACCAATGGTCACCTGACCTTGTTGATCCACCTTGGCCATACCAACATCATTGGAATGAAATACCGCCTGCCATGTTACGTCCGCCTCATTGCCATCGGAGTAGTTGGCGATCACCTTGAGGGGCAGTTGCGCCCGATAAGACAAAACTGCCTGACTGGGCTCCATCCGTAGTGCTAATAGGGTTGGTCGATTTTTATCCTCGTAGAGAAGTCCATGACGAACCCAATCAAAGATTAAGTTATATTCGCGTGACCCTTTCTGCAAACGCACCCCACCGCCATGTCCAACTTCGCCGATAATCTTTCGAAGCAACAAGCTATCTTTTGGCGCTGTCGGTGAAACCCGTCTCCCTCGGCTTTCCATTGTCAAAGCCCGGAAATCTCCCTGTGGGTCATGCTCGAACACCGATAGCTTGAGTCCATTCTGCCCCTCTGCTTTTCCATGGCATGCCGACCCATTGCAACCCAATCGGCTGAGTAATGGCATGACATCATTAACAAAATCAACCGGCCCCGCCATTGTCACAAACGGTATCAATGACATGAACACCGCTATCCGCCGAGGCAGATAACCAAGTGTTTGCACAGCACGCATCACGAGTAATATCCGAGTAATTTTGATCCCAATCAAGCTTAGCTTGTCATTTAGATGATGGTTCGACGTTTGCCGCGGTGTATTTATGCATTGTTTATTACGTGTTTAATAAAATTGTTTTCCGTTGACTTTTGCTTTCTGGGAAATATTTTAATCATTTAATTCAAACGGATGTATTAAACAAACGCATGAAACAAAAAGACACCAAAGCAGAAATCCTCAATGCTGCGGAGTATTTGTTTGCGCGTAGAGGTCCAAATGCTGTGTCACTTCGACAAATTATTTCCCGCGCAAAGGTAAATTTAGCAGCGATTCACTATCATTTTGGAAACAAGGAATCCCTTTTACAAGCAGTTCTAGCGAGACGGTTGGTTCCGTTGAATGCCGAGAGGCTGTCATTGCTAGAAGAGTCTAAACGCCGGTCTCGGCGGGTCCCTTTGGAAAAGGTTCTAGAGGCACTTGTGGGACCAGCGTTACGTTTGAGTCGAGACCCTAAAAAAGGCGGAGGCGAGTTCATGATGCTCCTAGGGCGTTGTTACACAGAGCCAGATGAGAAAATACAGGCTATGCTTAATCGCCAAGTTGCAACTGTGGCAGAGCGTTTTATGCCAGAGTTTCAAAAAACCCTCCCTAATGTGCTGCCCGAAGACTTAATTTGGAGATTACATTTTCTAGTTGGTGCAATGGCACACACTATGGCGGACGCAGAACGCCTTAGAAACTTTTCTGGAGGTTTATGTGACCCAGATGACACTGAAGGAACAATCCAAAAACTGGTAATATTTTTGGCGGCAGGGATGAGAGCAAAGGTGAAATGAGATTATTAATTTCAGCAACTATTTTACTCATGAGTTGCGCTCTCGATTTTCCTAATCGCGTACGGACAGCTCCTGATTATCCGGCAGAGTGGCAAGCGTCTAATTTTACCACTAAAGAACCCATAACAGAATGGTGGCGACAGTTTGGAGACGAGGCTTTAAATCGACTAGTAAAGGAGGCCTTGATTAAAAATTTTGATTTGCATACGGCAGCAGCAAAACTGGAGCAAGCGCGGTTACGCGCAGAAATCACCGGGGCCGATCATTCACCACAAATTAGTGCATCGATTGATGGTTCCAGGCAGCGAAATAATTTTATTGGTCTGCCTTTTCCCGGAACCAGTGGAGTCCTTACGTCTCGTTCTGAATCATATCGTTTTTCTTTATCGACGTCGTGGGAGCTGGATCTTTGGGGACGTATTCGCTCGGAGCAAATGGCGGCTGTGGCAAACTCCGAAGCAGTGCGCGCGGATTTTATAGCAGCTCAACATTCGCTGGCCGCACAAACGGTAAAGGCATGGCTGAGGCTCACGGAGGCCCGTCAACAAATGGATTATGAGCTCACCAACATGGCCTTAATTAAGTCAACAACCAAGCAGGTGCGATTGCGATACGAATTAGGAATTCGGCCAACACTAGATCTTCGGCTCGCTGAGGCAACCCTTGCAACCGCTGAGGCCAGGGTTGAGCAGTGGTACGGCGCGAAGGAACAGGCTCGGCGTCAACTTGAGGTTTTTTTGGGAAGATATCCGAGTGGAAGTTTAGTGGAACAAACAACATTGCCCAATCTTTTGCCAATAGTGCCCGTAGGTTTACCTTCAGACCTGCTGACCCGCCGTCCGGATCTGTATGCGGCTCGAACCCGACTGTTGGCCTCCGATGCGCGGATTGCCCATGCGCAAGCTGAATTATACCCCAAGATTTCATTGACTGCTTCGGGTGGAACCTCAAGTGATGAACTAGAGAGACTGATGAATAACAATTTTCTCATCTGGTCCTTGGGTGCAAACCTTATTCAACCTATTTTTTCAGGAGGACGATTACGAGCAAACGTAAAACTAGCTCAGGCACAGGCAGCTGAATCGGTAATGCGCTATCGGAGTATAGTGCTAAATGCGTTTGCTGAAGTGGAAAGCGCTCTGGCAATCAATGGGACATACCATGAACGTGAGGCTCGATTGGCGGATGCAGAAAAATTGGCACAAGAGGCGTTGGTTTTGGCTGAGAATCGTTATGAGCGAGGGGTGGAATCTTTTTTGACTGTGATGGATGCGCAACGACGATTAATTGAAATCCAAAGCCAACGAGTAACTGTGCGCCGCATGCAATTGGAAAACCGAGTGAATCTACATTTAGCGTTGGGTGGTGGTTTTAAGAGGAGGGACCCATAGTGAGGCGCACTTTACAAATTATTTTGCCTATCTTTGTGATTGTCAGCGGTGTTTATGGAGCAGCGTGGCTGGTAATGAATCGCAAGGCAATCAAACCCAAGACGCAGGAACGGTATCGGCCACGAGTCCAAAGAGTAATGGTGGAACTGGAGGATTATCGGCCGGTAATCCGATCACAGGGTAGCGTAACACCTCGCATGCAAATTGAGCTTTCGGCGGAAGTCACCGGGCGCGTTATTTCAATGTCACCGAAGTTGATCGAGGGCGGCTTGTTTAGTGCGGGCGATGAATTATTGAGAATAAACCCAAAGGACTACGAGCTGGCCCAACGTCAGGCTTTGGCGCGTGTCGATACGGCACGAGCGGGAATAACCAATTCGTTGGCGCAAATGAGTAATGCTAAATCTCAAATAGCTCAGGCCGAAGCGCGCATTTTTCAGGAGGAAGCTGAATCTACGGCAGCATTATCAGAATGGAGGCTGTAGGGGCGAACAGGCAATCCTCCAGCACTGCTAGTGCGTGTGCCACAGCTAAAGGAGGCACACGCTGCGTTGCATTCAGCAAGGGCACTCCTAACCGCATCAAATGCAAAACGCCATTCTGATGAGGCAGAATTAACTGCGGCAACTGCGGCTGAAGAGTTGGCGGCAAGCAACGTGGTGCGGTGCATTGTGCGTGCTCCTTTCAATGGGCGCGTGTCGTCCCGATTTGTTGGGCTAGGACAGATTGTATCACCTGCCATCGTGATGGCAAAGTTGCAGTCAATTGACTTCGCAGAGGTCAGGCTGGCCTTGCCACTGAATAATTTTGCTTTTCTTGAAATAAATAATGCCTTTAGCGGTGGAGGAAATGTGACTGGTGGCCCGAAAGTGCGCTTAAGATCTTCACATGGCGGCGATTCAGAGTGGAATGGACAAATTGTGCGCAGTTTGGGCGAAGTGGATAGTGGTACGCGAATGATGGCGGTGGTAGCTCAAGTCAAGGACCCTTATCAGCATAAACATGGCTCTCCACTCAGCTTCGGAATGTTTGTAACAGCGGAAATCTTGGGCCGTCCCCTCAAGAATGTGGCTGTACTCCCTGGGAGTGTTTTACGTGAGAGATCCACGGTGCATGTGTTAAAAAATGACAAGCTGCACAAGCGAAAAGTAAGAATTATTTGGTCAAACCGTGAGGTGGTTGTAATTGAAGAGGGCTTAAAGGCAGGCGAGCAAATTTGCCTGACTATGGTCGACGCCTTTAATGATGGCATGGAGGTTGTTCTCACAGAGGATGTGCCTGATGAATAGGATTATCGAGTGGTTCGCCGTCAACCGGGTAGCGGCTAACCTTTTGGCGGCGCTTATATTGGTAGCGGGATTTATGTCGATCCCCAAAATTCGGCGGGAAGTTTTCCCGGAATTTGATTCTAACTGGGTAATGGTTCGAGTGCCTTATCCTGGGGCAGCTCCCGCTGAGACTGAGGAGGGGATTTGCGTCAAGATTGAGGACGCCGCCCAAGGTTTATTGGGCGTGAAAAAGGTGGTCTCAACTGCGGCAGAAAATGTGGGTGTCGTCAGTGTTGAGCTACTTCCACGGACTGATACGGCAAAATTTCTAGATGAAATACAGCAAAAGGTCGACTCCATCGAAACTCTTCCCGAGGAAGCAGAACAGCCAGTTATTACGGAGCTTATCATTCGGAAGCAGGTCATCAATGTCGCGGTATCCGGCGAAGTCGGTGAATTATCTTTGAAACATGCCGGCGAGCGCGTTCGTGACGAACTTTTAGCCTTGCCAGGAGTCACACAGGTTGAACTGGTTAATGCGCGACCTTATGAAATGTCCATAGAGATTCCCGAGGCACAGTTACGCAGGTTTGGCTTGACCTTTGATGAAGTGGTAACTGCCATCCGAAAAAGCTCACTCGATTTACCTGGCGGATCGATCAAGACTGATAACGGGGAGATTCTTCTGCGTGTCAAAGGACAGGCGTACCGCGATGCTGACTACAGGAACATTGCCCTGCGAATTAATCCCGATGGAAGCAGGTTGAATCTGGGGCAGGTTGCGGTGATTGAAGATGGTTTTGCTGAGAGAGATTTGTCATCTAGATTTAATGGCAAGCCCGCTGTATTGGTCCGGGTGTTCCGGGTAGGGCATCAGAGCGCTTTAGAGATTGCTGAGATTGTCCGGGATTATGTGGCGCGCGCCAAACCTAATATGCCTGAAGGTATTTCACTTGAGACCTGGCAGGATGATTCTTCGTATCTCAGAGGACGCCTGGAACTCTTGCTTCGTAATGGCCGAGCAGGGCTTGTCTTGGTATTTCTGATTCTCGCGATGTTCCTGCGCTTTCGATTGGCCATCTGGGTGACATTTGGCATTCCGGTGTCGTTTATGGGAACCTTGTGGCTTATGCCGGCAATGGATGTTTCAATCAGTTTAATCTCACTTTTTGCATTTATCGTGGTCCTTGGCATTGTTGTTGATGACGCCATTGTTCTTGGGGAAAATATATATACACATCAAAATCGGGACGGACCGGGACTGAAAAGTACCATTTCTGGTGCTCGAGAAGTGGCGCGACCTGTTATCTTCGGTGTGTTGACGACGATTGTAGCGTTTTATCCTCTTTTGGCAATTGAGGGCAATACCGGCAAGATCCTTCGTTTTATCCCCCTGATTGTGATGCCGACGCTGTTATTCTCTTTAGTAGAATGTCTTTTCATTTTGCCAGCTCACCTGCGTGATTTGCCCACGGCAAACCCCAAAAAGCCCGGACTGTGGGCCCGTTTTCAGCAAACATTTTCAAGTGGAGCAGAAAAGTTTGCTCTAAAAATTTACCAGCCATTCTTACAGATGTGTCTGCGGTGGCGTTACCTGACAATTGCGACGGGGCTGGCTGTCCTTTTTATCACTGTAGCCAGTTATGTCGGCGGACATATCCGATTCGTATTTTTTCCGCCTGTAGAAGGCGACAACGTTTTTGCATATGTTACATATCCTCGCGGAACAACCTCCGAGCAGACCGCTAGGGCTGCCAAGAGGATTGAATTGGCAGCAGCCAGAGTGCGGGCTGATATCGTTGCTGATGGTCCCGACGGGACAAATGTATTCCGCCAGATGCTTTCGACTGTTGGCATGCAACCCTACCGGACGGAGTCTGAGCTTGCTGGTGGAAATTATGAGGCAAGTCATTTTGGCAGTCATAAGGCTGAAGTCCATATCGAAGTAGCACCTTCCCAGGAACGCAATATTACCAGTCAACAAATCGCTGACAAATGGCGTAAGGCAGTAGGTGATATTCCGGGTGTTTCTGAGATGGGTTTTAGTGCATCGATATTTTCCACGGGCAAGCCCATCAGTATCCGCCTGAGCGGAGCGAGCCTTAAAAACCTCCTTAAGGCAACTGAAGAGCTGAAGGGCCGTTTGAGTGCATATCCCGGTGTTATGGATATCAGCGATACTTTCAAGCTGGGAAAACGGGAGTGGATATTGCACATCAAGCCAGAGGCAGAACCCTTAGGCCTCACGCAGGCGGATCTGGCACGGCAGGTGCGACAGGCTTTTTACGGCGAGGAGGTTCAACGCATTCAGCGTAACCGCGATGAGGTAAAGGTGATGGCACGCTACCCAGCTGATGAACGCCGCTCAACGGAGGACGTTAGGCAGCTACGCATCCGCCTTGCGAACGGACGCGAGGTGCCCTTTGAAGAAGTTGCAACGGTGATAACCGGTCGTGGTTATGCCAGTATACGACGGGTGGATG
>CAYUXV010000334.1:0-12086 GCA_964448875.1 uncultured Verrucomicrobiota bacterium | reverse complement strand
GCTCTTACGTGCTTTGCACCACTAGCTTTTGAGGCGGTAACAAAGCTATTTAAGGTATATCAGGGCTTCTCAAACTTAACCAATTCATCAGGAGGAAATATTCCGTCAACCGAGGGCAGTACTGGAGATTCAATGAAGAGTTTACTGAAGCAACATGGCAGTCTAGCGATGATAGGCGTATGGATTTGGCTGGCAGCTTGGATTTGGGCCTTTTTTACCAGCGTAAGTTTATTGACGGAAGGAGCAAGGGGAGAAACCCAAAGCAACAACACAACCAAAGAGCACGACAGGAAAACTGAATTGGACTACATTCTGTTGGCAGACAAGATCAACCATGACAAAGAAACCGAAGAATAGGTTTTATCCGGTATTGGTTACGCGAAATTGGTGTATCACTTGCTGTACAACCTCTCGAATGGGGCGCAACTCGGTGTCGATAATAATATCGGCCTGACGGTAGTGCGGCTCTCGCTCGTTTAACAACTCAGCGATTCGGGCTTTCGGATCAGAATCCTGTAAGAGTGGCCTATGGGCATTGTGTTGTGTACGCCGCAAAATGGCCCCAGGACTCGCCCAAAGACAAACTAGCATGGCATGACGCCGTAAGCTCTCTCGATTCTCTGAGTCTACAATCAAGCCGCCGCCAGTCGCAATGACATGGTTTTCACAACTGGCAAATGATTCAACCACGGCACGTTCCATCTTCCGGAAAGCAGGCTCACCGGACTGAGCAAAAACTTCACTAATTCGCATCCCTGCCTGCTCTTCAATGAGCGCGTCTGTATCCACATATTCAAACTGTAAACCATGGGCCACTTTGCGACCAACAGTGGATTTTCCAGTACCCATAAATCCGACAATTGCCAAGTTACGTATGTCGCGTTCATCGCTCACGCACACAGCATGAAGGAACGCCACATCCAAGGCACGACTTTCCGTGTAGTTGGTCGTATTTCCTTGTTCACACCATCGGACCGGAATCATAATCCACCCATGGCATCGACGTTGGACTCCAAGGAAAAAATTTTCCATGGCATCGCCGTATCCTCGGGGATTATACAGGGAAAGATTTTGGTTCTGGACCCCGGCCATGCCGAATCACCGCGACGCCGACCAATAGCCGAAAAGGCAGTCAATGGTGAAATACGGCGACTAGAGAATGCCCTCGTCGAAACACGCAAACAGCTTAGTGAAATCCGCGTCGACGTAGCCAAACGGATAGGTGACTCCGATGCCCAGATTTTCGACGCACATCTCTTAGTACTGGAAGACGCGGTACTGATTGATCAAGTGACTCACTTCATCCGCGATGAGCGCATCAATGTGGAGTTTGCCTTTAGCGTGGTGATGAACCGTTACACGCAGGCACTCCACGAGGTAAAGGACGATTACTTGCGCGAGCGCGCTAGCGATCTTCACGACGTAGCGGGGCGGGTGTTGAATAATCTAACCGGCAGAGACACCGGCAAGGATCTTCGTCATCTACGGGAACCATGTATTATCATCAGCCATGATTTAACGCCATCGATGACCGCACAACTCGACCGCGATCATGTTTTGGGGTTTGCAACAGACGTCGGCGGTAAAACATCACACACAGCTATCATGGCTGGCAGCATGGGTATCCCCGCAGTGGTAGGTCTAAAAAATGCCAGCCATGAAATCACGAGCGGCATGTTCGCGCTTATTGATGGCATTAATGGGCTGGTGATCATTAATCCAACTGACCAAACACTCTTCGAGTATGGTCAGCTCGAAAAAAAACAGGAAGACCTTTACGCACGCTTGGCGGAAATCAAAGAGGCCCCGGCCGTTACACAGGATGGCGTGCATGTGACCCTCTCGGCAAACGTCGAACAAATCAGCGACGCTGCTGCTGTACTCGAATGCGGAGCTCAAGGAGTCGGATTATTTCGCACAGAATATCTGTTCCTTGATCGTGAAGAGTTACCTACCGAAGAAGAACAGTTTCTTTCTTATCAAAAAATTGCAACGGCGTTGACCCCTGAGCCCGTCATATTCCGAACGCTCGATATCGGTGGCGATAAGCTCCCCGGATTCTGGAAGGGCACAAGCGAAGAAAATCCGTTTCTAGGCTGGCGCGCGATACGTTTTTGCCTTCAAGAGACAGAAATTTTTTGCACGCAACTACGTGCCATACTACGTGCCAGTGCTGAAGGCAACATCAAGCTGATGTACCCTATGATCTCCGGCGTGGATGAATTAGATGAAGCAAATCGACTACTTGAACAGTGTAAAGCCGAGCTTAGAACAAAAGGTGAGGCATTCGATGAAAATATTGAGGTGGGAGTGATGATCGAAATCCCATCTGCTGTCATGACAGCAGATGCTTTGGCGGCACGCGCTGACTTTCTCAGCTTGGGAACCAACGATCTCATCCAATACACACTCGCAGTCGATCGCCTGAACGAAAAGATCGCACATATGTACGATCCTACTCACCCCGCACTACTTAGGCTTATCGAACTGACAATTGAATCCGGCAAGCGCCACAACATCTGGACAGGCGTCTGCGGCGAAATGGCCGGTGATCCTGTGATGGTTCCACTGCTGATAGGTTTGGGCGAAGACGAACTTAGTGTTGCCCCTCCAATGGTGCCGCAAATCAAACATCTTATCCGTCAAATCAAAGCCAATGAGGCCAGAAAACTGGCACAAGATGCGTTAAACGCAGAAACCAGTGTCGACATTTCAGTGCGATCAAAAACACTTGTGAAACGTGTTGCGCCAGGCCTTTTTGAAAGCCTGCCCGGCTAATTTTGACATGAAACTTATTGTACTGGCAGCCGGTTATGCCACACGACTTTATCCGCTTACTAAAAATTTACCGAAGCCATTGCTGTCGATTGCCGGCCGACCAATGTTAGAATGTTTGCTTGCTGCCACCAAATCCATCCGCAGCATCGACCAAATTATTGTCATCACCAACGCAAGATTCGCCGCACAGTTTGAAAATTGGGCCGCAAATGCGGATACACCTTTTCCCACTACCATTTTAAATGACAAAACCACCAACAATGACAATCGCCTAGGTGCGATTGGCGACCTACACAAATGTATAAAAGAACACTTAATAGACGATGATGTGATTGTGATTGCTGGGGACAACCTTTTTACGGAATCCATCGGTGACTTTGGGAGTTTCTGCGCTGGGAAACCCACCCCGTGTGTCGGCGTATATAATGTGAGCAGTCTTGAAGAAGCAGCAAAATATGGAGTCGTGACAATCGACGATTCTGCGAGAATAACGAGCTTCGAGGAAAAGCCCAAACTACCAAAACGCACACTGATCAGCGTCGCTCTTTATTATTATCCGAGAACGACACTTTCAGAAATCGACCGCTATTTGGCAGAAGGCAACAACCCCGACCAGCCCGGACAATTGATCCAATGGCTGTACCCGCAAACAACAGTTCGCACGTGGCCTATCCCCGGTCAATGGCTAGATATTGGCTCGCATGAAACACTGGGGGAAGCACAGAAAATCTTCGAGGCAATGTAATACGTGATTATCCCACCTCCGTTTTCCAAACGAAAAAAAGTATCACGCAAGCCAAGACCAACAACAAAGCCAATATTCCGATCACAATATAAAATTCGCGGGAAAAACCACGGGACTGGCTTGCAGCTGTTATTACTGCGGCATCGGATTGATAACGAACGGTAATGATCGGATCTCCTATGTTGGGATCAATATATTTGGCAACGTCCCAAGCTGTGGGCGGGCGTTCGGCAGTATTTTTACTAAGACAAGCCATGATAAGCGACGCCACATTCGGCGGAATGGGATTTTCAATCCCAAGTTCCTTTTGGCATGCCTGAACTGGTTGTGGCGGTACATTTTGTACTTGATGGTTGATATCGCCAGAGAAAAACGGAGCACGACTGGTAAGTAATTCGTAAAGCGTGGCGCCAAGGGCATAAATATCATCACTAGGACTGGCGGGATCACCATCCATTTGCTGCGGACTCATAAATGTGACAGTGCCACGGGTATCCCTCAGACCCAGAAATTGCGCATACACATCATTCACGGCCGCAGATATCCCAAAGTCGGCCAGCTTTACTCTACCACGCTTGTCCACCATCACATTAGCTGGCTTGAGATCACGATGGACCAGCCCCTCTCCATGAGCATGTTCGAGCGCATGACAAAGTTGCAATGTGAGTGGCTTCAAAAAATCCCAAGTGAGAAACTGATTTTGATTCAGCACTCGAGCTGTATGCAGGCTTTCACCTTCTACATATTCCATAATCATGAAAGGCAGTTCGCCCGGCGACTCATGAAGATCATATAGCTGTACGATGTTTTGGTGTGCCAAGCGACGGCTCCTGAGAGCTTCTTTACGCAATTCTGCTAACAAGCGCGGGTCCGATCCAGCCCTTGGTTGAAGAAATTTCAGTGCAATCGTTTCGCCAAGGCGTTCATCCTGTGCTGACCAAACAGAACAGGTTCCGCCTTCGCCAAGCAACCACAACAAGGTGTATCGTCCCCCACCTACAATCTGATTTGGTTGAAGCGCAGACGCCGCAGGCCCTGATGGATTAACAACAACAGGAGTATGTTGTGGGTCATGGCTCACGCTAATGTTTTTATTTCATGATTGCATTTTTGCCAATTTTTTTGCGTTCATTCTCTCCCTTGCTGATTAACAGCATTGAAAGGTGCAGCCATGGGGATGCAAATTAGTTACAAATTCAACAATCGGTGGAAAATACACCAATTAGAAGGTGATCAAGCTCTTGTTGGCCGACCCAACTCTCAAGAATCGGTAGATATTGACCTGAGCCCTGATACTTCTGTCTCCCGCCGACATGCTCGCATTTGGGTGGAAAACGCAGCCCATTGGGTCGAAGACTTAAAGAGTAAACATGGCACTCTTGTGAATGGGAAAAAATTGACTGGTCGAATCCAAATCAAGGCAGGCGATACCATCCGAATCGGTGAAACAGACCTCCAAATCGATAATTTACCTGAAGAAAGCGAATAATACTGTTTTTTTAGGATATTTTGTATATTTCTAGTGGTCTCAGGTAGTTTAAGTCATTGGACAAAAAAATTTATAAGTAACTTAAAATAAGTAGGTTACACAATTTCTCTCCGGCTCAATTTCGAGCCAGTCCTTTTTTTCCGGTTTACTTGGAGTCAATTCTGCTTCGTTAACCAAATCAGGACATAAAAATGGTAAAAAATGCAAATAATTGGCCATATTCAATGCTTTTTACAGTTATTCACCTGTTGGCATGACACATGCTTTGAAGGAATCTGAATTGTGTAGTTATGATCACAATAGAAAAAACCAGAACCGATGGACCGGTGCTCTCACCGGGGCGAGATGAAACTCCAACCGAGGAGGTAGGCATTGAATTGCACTTCCCTACTGGGTTGCTTGGATTCGAGAATGGCAACCATTTCCGGCTAATCTCAGATCCTGACTTGGAGCCGTATCAATGGATGAAAGGATTGGATGACGAACAAGCGTTTCTTGTCCTGCCTCCCAGTTATGCGGTTGAGAACTACGCCATTGAACTTTCAGACGATGACGAGGAAATAATCGGGCTAAAATCGCCGGATGACGCTGTGGTGTTAAATATCGCCACTTGGCATCCCGATGAAACCGTGACGATCAACCTTAAGGGTCCCATTATTTATAACAAGGAGACCCTGTTAGCGCGTCAAGTGATTCCGCTAAACGCTCCTGATCTGTCGTTGGCCCACCCTATGGGCAACTAACCATGCCTTTTAACACTCCAATAGAGCTTTGTACCAATGTTAGTACTCTCACGAAAACCAAACGAGAGCATCATAATCGACGGCCACATCAAGGTCCGCGTGTTGCGCGTGGACAGCGGGGATGCGGTTCGCCTGGGCGTGGAAGCGCCTATGGATATTCGCGTGATGCGCAAGGAAATTTACGACGAAATCATGGCCAGCAACCAAGCCGCCGCCGGCTCAGTCGGCATGGCGCGGAAGCGAGCCAAGAAAAAAAAGGATTTGGCCGCACATAATTAACCGACGGCCTCATAATTTATATTGTTCGCAACATGAAGTTGAACAGGAAGTAACGAACGAACCCCAAACCCCGAGGACACCATGGTTATCAATACCAATATTGAGGCGCAGGCAACAGCCAATAACCTCAATGCCAGTCAGCTCCAGCTTGCCAAGTCGCTCTCGCGACTTAGTTCAGGTTCCAAGATCATCGTCCCGTCGGACGACGCCGCCGGCCTGGCGGTGAGTTCGCGTTTGAACTCGCAGATTAAACGTCTCGACTCCGCGCTTAACAACGTCGTTAACGCCGTTTCATTCACGCAGACCCAGGACGGTTTTATGAAGACGATTGATAAGGCCTTCCGCCGTATGGGTGAGCTGGCCATGCTTGCACAAGATACAACCAAGTCTGATGAGGATAGAGCCCTGTACAACCAGGAATTTGCACAGCTCAAGAGCTATGTATCTGAGACAACCAAGCAGGACTTTAACGGTGTGTCACTCTTCGCGGGCAAGACACTGGATGTGACCGTGGATGCCGATGGCACCACGTTCACCATGGTAGGCATCAATTTAGGTGACCCAACGTACACCTCCTCGACCAACACCGGCACCGACGCATGGAGACTGACCTCGGATGCCTACATGCTTTCCACGGACGGTTACAAGGCCGGCGACACCACCTACAAGACTTCCATCGACCTCTGGCGAGGACTGGACGGCACATGGGCTGCCTCCGACAATGGAGGCGCAAAGATTGCCGCGGGCACCTATACCACAGAGGACATCTCCACTGTGGATACCGCAGCCAAAATCATTCCCAAGGACAACTTTGTCGCAGCAGGCACCCTGAATGCCAGTTTCAATACGGATTTTGCCAAGAACCAGCTGGAAAAAGCAGGCGGCCATGGGATGTCCACAGGTGAATCCCTTTCATTCTCATCCAACGCACCCGACGGCGTCGTTGCGGGCACCACTTATTATGTCAATGCAGGGAGCTCAACAGGCTTAACCCTGCACGCAACACTAAGTGATGCCAATGCGAACGCCAACGCGATCGATCTTAGCCGGACAGGAGTTTCCTCAGCAAAGAACAGTGTTGCTACAACTGCGGCAGTAGCCCAGGTAGACACGGTGACAATTGTAGGTGATGCTACTTCCGCAGCCGACTCGTTTGTAATCACTATCAATGGCACCGCAATACCTTCGACCGCCTGGGGCACAAGTAATGCAGCTACAGCAACCGCCATTGCCGCCAAGATAAATGATGCTGCCAACGGTGTCTCCACAGCAGTGACGGCCACAGTCTCTGGAGATGATGTTATCATTACCTCCGACACACCAGGAACCGCGTTTACAACTACGACCACTCCCACCAGCGGAGGCGGAGGAACAGTTCCTACTGCAAACGTGGTCAACACCACAGCAAACGCAGGTAAGTTTACCAAGGCCGATCACAATCTTTCCGTAGGCGATCAGGTGACAATCACCAAGAATGCTCCCGCCGGACTTAACGCAGGCACAACATACCACGTGGCCTCAGTTTCAGGTAATGACTTCACGCTAGCTGCAACCAACGGCGGAACTGCCATTGCCCCGACCTCTGCTGTAGCCAATATGGAATATACCACCGACACAATCGCGGGCACTTCCAATGGCACAGTTGGCACACCCTCGGGCATCGTGACGGTTGCGATCGGGCACAAACTCAACACCGGCGACAAGATCCAGCTTAACGGTGCTCACGGTGGAGAAGCAGTAGGCGCTGCCTATTACGTCTCCAAGGTGGATGCGAACAACTTCAAAATTTATGACACCGCAGCTAACGCCCGCCTCGGCGGAGCAACTGGACTGAAGACCTTCAATACCACGGCTGCTGTCCGATTTAGCCTGACTGACTCGGAAATGAACGTGGCTACCCTGAACCAGAGCAACGAGCTCAAGGCGGGCATGTTCACCACTGCCAACCCCATCTCCACCGGGGAGGACACAGATGCCGTTCTGGCCAAGACAGGTGACGTGATAAATATCGCCAAGACCACCCAGGACATCTCCTCGTTTGCCAACGAACTGGGAGAGAATTTTGATGATGTGAACCTGAAGTCGGTGGAGGCGGCCCAGACCGCCCTGATCCTGGTCAAGACCGCCATTACGCAGGTTGCAACTGACCGCGCGAAACTTGGTGCGGTTCAATCACGACTTAACTTTACCAATGAGCAGCTGACGGTGACCAAAGAGAACCTCTCGGCCGCTATCAGCCGTATTGCCGACGTGGATGTAGCCGAGGAGGCAACGAACTATGCGCGTTACCAGATCCTGGTAGCCTCGGGCACGGAGATGCTCAAGCAGGCCAACCAGCTGCCGCAATCAGCACTGCAACTCCTGAGATAACAACTATTTACTTAAGGAAATAATTATGGACGACACATATAAACAGGATTTCTTGGAACAAGTTGTCTTCCCCATTTGCGGGGTGGCACTTTCGGTAATCGTGCTGGCATTTGGCGCCCAGCTAACCTTGACACTTTTAAGCGTTTAATACGTGAACAGATAAACACAGGAAACCAATATAACTTAGATACTAAGAAAATTTACAACACCCGGCAAAAGGACTGCCGGATGCAATAAAACCACGGATGTAGAAATAGAAATCAACCAGCGCAGTACTGGCATGTGACCTGCTGCGTAGATTTAAAATGAAGACATGGATGCGACATTATGGATACGGGTTGGCCAATGATGGCCTGTGTGCCCTTCCCAAAGTCGTTCGCAACATGAAGTTGAACAGGAAGTAACGAACGAACCCCAAACCCCGAGGATACCATGGTTATCAATACCAACATCGAGGCGCAATCGACTGCGAACAACCTTAACGTCAGTCAAGCCCAGCTTGCCAAGTCGCTCTCGCGACTTAGTTCAGGTTCCAAGATCATCGTCCCATCGGACGACGCCGCCGGCCTGGCGGTGAGTTCGCGTTTGAACTCGCAGATTAAACGTCTCGATTCCGCGCTCAACAACGTCATTAACGCCGTTTCATTCACGCAGACCCAGGACGGTTTTATGAAGACGATTGATAAGGCCTTCCGCCGTATGGGTGAGCTGGCCATGCTTGCACAAGATACAACCAAGTCTGATGAGGATAGAGCCCTGTACAATCAGGAATTTGCACAGCTCAAGAGCTATGTATCTGAGACAACCAAGCAGGACTTTAACGGTGTGTCACTCTTCGCGGGCAAGACACTGGATGTGACCGTAGACGCCGATGGCACCACGTTCACCATGGTAGGCATCAACCTGACTGACCCCACGTACACCTCCTCGACCAACACCGGCGCCGACGCCTGGAAACTGACCTCGGATGCCTACATGCTTTCCAAGGACGGATACAAGGCCGGCGATGTCACCTACAAGACTTCCGTCGACCTCTGGCGTGGATTTGACGGCACATGGGCCTCCTCCGACAATGGAGGCGCCAAGATTACCGCGGGCACCTATACCACAGAGGACATCTCCACTGTGGATACCGCAGCCACCACCATTGCCAAGGACAACTTCATATCTGCCGGCATTTTGAATGCCGGGTACAAAGTGTTGTTTGATGACAACCAACTAGAGAAAACCGCTCACGGAATGTCCACGGGCGATTCGATTTCATTCTCATCCAACGCTCCGGACGGCACCGTTGCGGGCACCACTTATTATGTCAGGCAAGCCGATGGAGCAGATGCTTTAAATGCCTTTTCCCTGCACACTACGCTAAGCGATGCCAATGCGGGCGCTAACACAATTAATCTTGCTAGAACAGGTGTTTCTGACGCCAAAACCACAGTTGGTGCAACCGCGGCAACAGTCGCTGTACCTCAAGTAGACACGGTCACGCTTACAGGAGATGCAGGTGATACGTATAATGTGACCATCAATGGCAATTCCTTGGCGGCACCCGTGGCTTTTAACACGGATATTGCCACGACTGCCACCGCGCTAAAAACCGCCATTGAAGCCGACGCAACGCTAAATGCGCTCGTTGCTGTAACAGTGCCTGGTGGAGTCCTGACCTTAACCTCAAAAACGGCAGGGACAGCACTAACCACTTCAACTTCGGTCGTAGATGGTGGCGGTGTCGCCGCTGGTGCTGCCGTAGCTACCACCACAGCAAACGTGACTGGAGTAACTGCACAGTTTACCAAGACGGGCCATGCTCTTTCCGTGGGTGACCAAGTGACAATCACCAAGAATGCTCCCGGTGGGTTTGTCGCAGGTTCTAAATACCATGTGGCATCTGTTTCAGGTGACAATTTCACACTTGCTGCAACCAATGGCGGTCCTGCCGTTGCCCCCACCACTACGGTGGCAAACGTGGAATATACGACTGACACAGTTATAGCCACCTCCAACGGTACCGTTGGAACACCTTCGGGTACTGTAACCGTCGACACGGGACACAGGCTCAACACCGGCGAAAAGATCCAGCTTAACGGTGCTCACGGTGGAGAAGTCGCAGGCGCTGCCTATTTCGTAAACATGGTCGATGCAAACAACTTTAAGATTTATGACACCGCAATCAATGCGCGCGCCGGTGGTTCAACTGGGCTGAAGACTTTCAATGCTGCAGGTGCTGTACGTTTCAGTCTGCTTGATTCTGAAGCAAACGTGACCACCCTGAACGAAACCAACGCACTTAAAAAAGGTATGTTTATTACTTCCAGCCCCATCACTATCGGGGAAGATGCAGACGCCGTCCTGGCAAAGGCTGGTGAAGTTGTAAGCATCAACAAGAGCACCCAAGATATCTCCTCGTTTGCCAACGAACTAGGGGAGAATTACGACGATGTGAACCTGAAATCGGTAGTCTCATCCCAGATTGCTCTGACCCTGGTTAAGGCCGCCATTACGCAGGTTGCAACTGACCGTGCAAAACTCGGTGCGGTTCAATCGCGGCTTAACTTTACCAATGAGCAGCTGACTGTGACCAAAGAGAACCTCTCGGCTGCTATCAGTCGTATCGCCGACGTGGATGTGGCTGAAGAAGCCACCTCTTATGCCCGTTACCAGATCCTGGTGCAGTCGGGCACGGAGATGCTCAAACAAGCAAACCAGCTGCCGCAATCAGCCCTCCAGCTGCTGCGCTAAAAATTAAACCGAATTAAATCAAACAGGACAACCCCAACGGATTGAATTAACAGGAAGTTAAACACCCCAAACAAGGACGAAAAATGGTTATCAATACAAACGTCGAAGCGGAAGCAACCAAGCACAACCTGGCCGTTACCCAGACCACCCTGGCCAAGTCCCTCTCGCGATTAAGCTCGGGCACGAAGATCGTGACCCCATCGGACGACGCCGCGGGCCTCGCAGTGAGCAACCGGCTGGAGGCACAGGTTAAGCGCATCGATTCCGCCCTGAGCAATGTGGTCAACGCCACATCATGGACACAGACTCAGGACGGGTTCATGAAGAACATCTCCACCGCCTTCCGCCGAATGAGCGAGCTGGCGATGCTCGCGCAAGACGCCACCAAATCCGATGAGGACCGCAATCTTTACAACAAGGAATTATCGGAGCTAAAGAATTTTGTTACCGACACTTCCAGACAGGATTACAACGGTGTTTCCATGTTCGCAGGGGTGTCACTGGATGTGACAGTGGATTCTGAGGGAACCACTTTCGGCATGGCGAGTATAGACCTAGGCAACTATGTCTACACCAGAGCCACCAACAGCGGTACCGACGCATGGGAGCTCTCCGGCGATGCCTACCAACTGTCAAAGGATGGTTTCACTCTAAAGGGAACAGGCTACAAGACCAGTGTTGATCTATGGCGTGATTCCGCCGGTAATTGGTCGAAGTCCGACAATGGTGGCTCCAAAATCAAGGCTAACTCAATTGTCACCGAGGATGTCGGGGCCGTGGACACAAATGTGAAAGTCTACGCCGCCGGCACGTTCGTAAACTCAACTAATGATGCCGTATCCATCGAGGGTTTTCAGGTTGATTCAGAAAACAACAAGATAAAGTTGGCCTCGAGCCATGGCATATCCAACGGCGATTCCATCAAGTTCAATGGCGGTGCTCC
>CAYUXV010000333.1:0-9078 GCA_964448875.1 uncultured Verrucomicrobiota bacterium | reverse complement strand
TGGTGAGTTGCTGTTCGTCGAGATCCTTTGCCCTAATGGATGGATCAACCTCTGCCTTCTCGATCACTACAGCAGAAACAGCTGGCCCAACGCCATAAATCGATCGCAGCGCTATATCGATACGCTTGTTCGGGGGTATATCAATTCCGAGTAATCTTGGCATAGCTCAACCTTGACGCTGCTTATGGCGTTTATTCCTGCAAATAATACGAACCACACCACGCCGCTTGATGACCCGGCAATGTTCGCATAACCGTTTTACTGATGCGCGCACCTTCATTTTTTCCCTTTAATCCGTTTCAAACTATTCGGCCTTTTGATAGGTCAAAAGGCGAAACTTCTATCTGCAAACTGTCATTCTCGGAGACTTTTCCGAGATCTTTCTGCGTCCGCTTCGTGGCATGCGCCACGAGGCGATGGCCATTTTCAAGTTCCAGCCAGAACCGTCCATTGCCGATCGCTTTCACGATGCGGCCTTCAGCTTCGATGCTGTTTTCTCCAGACACGTCAAAATTTCGGGCTCACCCTCAGTTACCAGCACAGTGTGCTCCTGATGAGCTGATGGCAGACCGTCGCGGGCCACCACTGTCCATCCATCACCCATTTGCTTGATAGCTGCATCACCCATGTTGACCATCGGCTCAATGGCCAAAGTCATACCAGCTTTCAATTTGGGCGAAGCACCGATGCTAACAAAATTCGGTATCTGTGGTTCCTCGTGAACCGTACGCCCAACACCGTGACCAACAAATTCGCGCACAACGCTGAAACCGTTGGTTTCCACACATTCCTGCACGGCACGAGATATATCCTTCACTCGATTTCCGGACAATGCGCGGGAGATTCCAGCGTACAGGGCTTCTTTAGTCACATCAATCAATTTTTGTGCTTCTAAACTGCAGGACCCCACTGGGATGGTCCGGGCAGTATCCCCGATGAAATCATCTACAATCACCCCACAATCAAGGCTAATAATATCACCGAATTGCAACTGCCTGGTACCGGCTAATCCATGTACAATCTCGTCGTTCACGGAGATGCAGATATTACAGGGATAACCTCGGTAGCCAAGGAATGCGCTCTCTACACCACGCTCGGCAATACAGCCGGCAGCGAATTCGTCAATCTCCTGCGTGGTGATTCCAGGACGAACAAAGTTACATGCCTCTTCCAGTACCTCGCCAGCTAGGCGTCCTGCCTCACGCATGGCATCTTGTTCCTGGTTGGACTTAATGGGAATCATTGCGGTGAAATCAGGAACGGCCACGAACCTTCCCCTTCTGTAGAAACCCATCATAGTGACGCATCATCAGATGGCTTTCCAGCTGACGCATGGTGTCTAACATTACTCCCACGGTGATCAGAATACTAGTGCCACCAAAGAAACTGGAGACATTAAATGGAATGTCCATCTTGATGGACATAATGGTTGGAATAATGGCGATAGTAACTAGAAATAAAGCACCGGCTAGGGTAATACGACTCATGGCGTGGTGTAGAAAGTCACGTGTGGGCGCACCTGGTCGCACCCCGGGAATATAACCTCCGTATTTTTTGAGATCGTCGGAAATTTGTGTCTCATTAAACTGTGTCGCCACCCAGAAATAGGAGAAAAACAGGATCATTGTGCCTTCAAGCACAAGAAACCAAGGCTCGCCATAGCCCAACTCACGAGAGAGAGTGGTGAAGATGCCGTGCGGGAATCCTCCATCTTCCACCATTCCGGCCATGAACGTAAAGATTGCCTGCGGAAACATCAGGATAGCCTGTGCAAAAATGATAGGCATAACGCCAGCGTAGTTGACGCGAAGCGGTAGAAAGGAGCTTCCACCCTGATACATCTTACGACCAACCGCGCGTTGTGCATACTGGACAGGAATCTTCCGCTGCGCTTGTGTCATCGCTATCACTGCCGCCACAATGCACAACAACATGCCGACCAACAGGAAACCATGGAACATATTGAACTGGCTTACTATTTCGCCGGTTTCCGGGTTTGGCGTCCCGGCAAACATCTCATATAGCTGAACTGCTGCCTGCGGCAGACGTCCTATGATGCCGATGGTTATGACAAGCGAAACACCGTTCCCTACCCCTCGTTCAGTTATCTGTTCACCCATCCACATAAGCAATACGGTGCCAGTGGTAAGCATGAGCATGGTTTGGATGTTGTACCAAAGTCCGGTTTCGCGCACGAGTGGGCCGTCCAATTCCATGCCGGTGAAAACTCTTTCGGGATTTTCCCACCCAATGGACATCACGTAACCTTGACCAAGACATAGCAGAACGGTGAGGTATCGACCGTACTTGATAATCTGTGTGCGGCCACCTTCTTCCCGTGAAAGTTTACTGAGACTGGGAACAACCGCAGTCATCAACTGTAGAATAATGGTTGCACTGATATAAGGCATGATGCCAAGCGATCCAATAGCACAACGCTCAAGTGCACCCCCTGTAAACATGCTGTATAGTCCAAGCAAACTTGGCTCTCCTCCTGCAACTTCAGATTCACGAAGTTTTTCAAAGGCGTTGGCCAGCACTTCACCATCCAAGCCTGGCACAGGAGTCAGGGCAACAATGCGACAAATGACTAGAACGAACAGGGTAAACCAGATACGAGACCGCAACTCGGGAATCCGAAAGCAGTTCGCAAGAGTATCGAAGTAGGTCTTGAACATGCGTCGAACCTAGCCGGTTTCCTCTTCAGAGGGCTTATCATCAGAAGATTTGGCCTCCTCCTCAGGTTGCTGTTCCTCCGCCGGCTTTTCATCGGCCACTTCGGCCTCGGGCACTTCTGCTTCACTTGGAGAATCTTCCACAGCTTTAGGCTCTTCCTTTGATGCCTTCTTTTTTACAGCGGGTTTAACTTCTTTTTGGGAACTGACTAATGTGCATGTGCCCCCTGCAGCCTCAATAGCTGATTTTGCAGCTTCACTGAAGCTTGTTGCGGTTACGTCAAGTTTCTTCGTAAGCTTCCCATTGCCGAGTATTTTTACACCGTGCGATTTACCATTTGCCAGTCCAGCCTGACGCATCATTGCCTCATCCACCGTTGCACCAGCATCAAAATGTTCCTCAAGCCCAGCCAAGTTCACAGGTAACAGCACTGTGCGAAAGCGTTTGTTATTGAACCCACGCTTAGGCAAGCGGCGAGCCAACGGCATTTGGCCACCTTCAAATCCTGGTCGAAAACTGCTGCCTGCACGCGAGTGTTGACCTTTTGTACCACGTGTACTGGTCTTGCCATGCCCACTGCCACGGCCGCGACCTATACGCTTACGCCGGCGACGGGCACCGGCCTTGGGTTTCAAGTCATGCAGTCTCATCGGAAAAATAGTCTATGAATCGTCCTTGTTTGTATCGATACCCCGTGCTTTGAGCACAGCTTGTTTTAAGCGCAATTGCTGCAAACCCTGCAGGGTAGCCTTGGCCACATTGGCAGGATTGTTACTTCCAAGCGATTTTGACAACGCGTCTTTCACTCCTGCTGCCTCAAGAACAGCACGTACTGTCTTTCCAGCAATCAAACCTGTGCCAGGTGATGCCGGACGCAACAAGACACGTGCACCATCGTAAATGGAAAAAACTTCGTGAGGAAGCGTCACTCCATACAGCGAAATCGTCCTGATCTCGGCACGTGCATCCTCGTTACCCTTACGTATTGCCTCAGCCACTTCACCAGCCTTACCAAGGCCCAACCCGACCTTACCTTTGTTGTCACCCACAACAACCAATGCACTAAAACCAAACCGACGGCCTCCTTTTACCACCTTTGTGGAACGGTTTATAAAAATCACCTTGTCTGTAAATTCATCGTCCGTCTGACGATCATTGAAGCGCCCACGTTGACCTGGGCGGCCACCGCCACCAAAGCCCGGGCGGCCACCACGACGAGGCCCGCGATTGTCAACTTTAGGCTCAGCAGGCTTGGCTGCCACTGTCTCGATGGGCTTGGGCTCGACCGTTGCCGCCGGTTGTTCTGCCACTTCTGGAGTTGTCGTTTCGTCTGCCACAATATCTCTTTAGTTTCTTATAACTTAAGTCCTGCTCCTCGTGCTGCATCCGCCAAAACCTTCACTTTGCCGTGATAACGCGCACCACTTCGATCAAAAATCACCTGCTTGATGCCATTATCTTTCGCGACAGCAGCGGCCGCTTTGCCAATAGTTTCAGCAGCGGTCTTGTTCGACATTAGCTTCTCGCGATCCGGTTGGTCTTTGTGCCGCGTAGAGGCAGCAGCAAGTGTCCGGCCTGCTGCGTCATCCACAAACTGTACATAAATATTTCGTTCAGTAAATCGCACACTCATACGTGGACGCTCGGCAGTACCGATCACTTTTTTACGCAAACGCCAACGGCGTCTCTGTTCACGAACTCGTTTTATTTCCGTCCTCATGATCGTTAAATTATTGCTCCCGCTTGCCTTTCTTACGCTGAACTTGCTCATCGGAGTACTGCACACCCTTGCCTTTGTAAGGTTCCACAGGATAGTAACTGCGAAGCTCAGAAGCCATCTTGCCCACCGCCTCCTTGCACGGACCGGTCACTGAAATGCGTGTGTTTTGTTCAACCGTCACCGTAATCTGCGGTGGAATGACGTGGTTAATTTCATGCGAGTAGCCAAGATGCATGTTCACCTTGTCGCCCTGCACAGCGGCACGGAAACCAACACCATTGATAATCAAACGTTTCTCGTAACCCTTGTCGACACCTATCACCATGTTGTTTAACAAACTGCGGCACAAGCCATGCATTGATTTAGCTCGCTTATCATCACCATCTCGAGTGACTGTGATTTGCTTTTCGTCCTGTACTGCTGTAGTCAACGGGGGCAAGTCCATTTCCAACTTACCTTTTGGTCCCTCCACTGTCACATGCCGGTCAGCGATGTTTACTTTCACCGCATCCGGCACCGAAATAGGCATTTTCCCAATCTTAGACATCTATAGAAATTTCCTACCAAACATAACAAATTACCTCACCACCAACATTCTCTTTACGAGCATCCACTCCTGTCATAATTCCGCGCGATGTCGATATTATCGCAGTTCCAATCCCGGCCAAAACCCTAGGCATCTCACCAGCCGGAACATACTTACGCAGACCAGGACGACTCACACGCTTGATCCCCTCAATAATTCCTTTCCGGCCATTGAAACGAAGCGTCAGCCTTAATCTTTTCTTCTTGTCACCTTCCACCGAAAATTCACCGATGTAACCCTCCTGTTTCAAAATACGGGCAACGCCCTCCTTTATCTTCGAATGCGGCACATCAACGTCAGATTTCAACGCCATGTTGGCGTTGCGCACACAAGTCAGCATGTCAGCTATTGTATCCATGTCACCAGCTTGCTTTTGTCACTCCTGGAATCATGCCACTCAATGCAGCTTCTCTAAACGCTATACGGCTCATACCGAACTTACGAATATAACCCTGCCGGCGACCGGTGACATTACATCGGTTTACCACGCGAACCGGGCAGGCGTCGCGGGGCAGACTACTCAGGCCAGCATAATCACCATCAGCCTTCAATGCCGCACGCTTCTCAGCATATTTTGCCACTCCACGACGTTTGCGGTTATTGCGTTCGATCCAAGATTTTTTTGCCATAATTAAATTATCCTAATTATTCATCTTCCGCCTGTTTTCCAGCAAAAGGCATACCCATTCGCCCCAATAAATCGCGCGCCTCATCATCACTTTGGGCACTAGTGACTATTGTAATGTCCATACCCTGCTGACGTTTCACCTTGTCCACCTCAATCTCCGGAAAAATAGTCTGATCAGAAATACCCATTGAATAATTTCCCCGCCCATCAAATGCCTTTGAACTGATACCACGAAAGTCGCGGATACATGGCAGAGCCACAGTTTTCAATCTATCAAGAAACTCATACATTACACTGCGTCGCAGTGTGACAAAACAGCCCACCGGCATCCCTTTGCGTAATTTGAAGTTCGAGATATTCTTTTTAGAATTACTAATGACAGGCTTCCGGCCCGTGATAACCGTCAGGTCAGCAACAGCATCATCAAGAGCAGATTTTTCCAAATCTGAACTCACCCCCATATTCACCACAATCTTCTCAACCCGCGGCACTTGATGCACGTTCGCATAGCCACGCTCCTTTTGGAGTGCCGGTTTAACCACCTCCATGTATTGTTCGTAAAGTCTGGATTTCATCAGCTATTATCGTCCCTTTTTTCAACCTCAGCAGATGATGACTGGTCTTCTTTTTCTTCAGTTGCCTCTACTTCTACAGTCTGTTCTTCTAAAGCGTTGCCATTGTCGTCAGCCTGCTCTTCTTTGGGTGTCGCCTCCTTATTAACCTCTTCGGAACTTTTCTGGCGCCCACTTGCTTTCCATCTCTCTTCAAGCATCAAATTCGAAATGTGAATCGTTCCTTCGCGCTCTACTATGGCACCCTGCGGATTCTGTTGGCTGCGTTTGGTATGTCTCTTGATCATCTGCAATCCTTCCACAACCACTCGTTCACCAATTATTTCACGAACTTTACCACTTCCACCACGCGAACTGCCTGAAATCACAACCACCTCTGATCCCTTTTTTACCCGCTGTTTCTTGTTGTCTTTGCCTGCCATATTAGAGTACCTCCGGTGCTAAAGAGATGATCTTCATGAATTTTTTTTCACGTAATTCACGCGCTACTGGCCCAAAAATACGAGTGCCCAGCGGATTCTTTTCAGGATCGAGAATAACCACAGCATTGTTATCAAAACGCAGATAGCTGCCGTCACTTCGGCGAATTGCCTTTTTGGTGCGCACTACTACAGCATCAACTACTTCGCTTTTCTTAACGGAGCCATCTGGAGCCGCTTCTTTAATGTGTGCCTTAACGATATCGCCAATTTCGCCGTAGCGCTTATTACCTCCAAGTACACGGATAATTGCAGCACGCTTCGCACCGGTGTTATCGGCTACTTCACAAATGGATCTCAGTTGTAACATCGTTCTATTTCTTACACAGCGGTCGCCGCTTGGCGCACCACCTCAACTAATTCCCACCGTTTCAGTTTGGACAACGGCCGTGTCTCAGCGATAGTCACAAAATCGCCAACCTTCGCCGTGCTCTCCGGATCATGCACATAATATTTCTTCGAACTTGCCACCACCTTTTTGTAAAGCGGATGGCTAAACCTACGATCAACGCGCACTATGATGGTTTTGGCCATCTTATCAGATACGACTTTGCCTTGACGTATCTTGCGGTTTTTTTTGTCTTCAGACTCACTCATTATAATTGAAATTACTCAGCAACCGCTGTTGCATTTGCCTTACCTGCACGCAATTTCGAAATCTGTGTCTCACAGCGGGCAACATCACGTCGCAGATCACAAATCCGACTTGGTTTTTCTAGTTGAGCGGCAACTTTCTGCAAACGCAGGTTAAACAGCTCACGACGTAAATCGCGGCCCTTGGCCACCAATTCTACCTCCGTCATTTCCCTGATTTCAGACATCTTCATGATTAAGAAATTTTACGGCGCACAATAAAACGAGTCTTTATTGGCATTTTGGCCGCAGCCAACCGCATACATTGTCTCGCTAGGGTTTCATTTACACCGTCCACTTCAAACAGAACGTTTGCTGGACGCACTACCGCCACCCAACCTTCTACATTTGCCTTGCCCTTCCCCATTCGTACCTCAAGCGGCTTCTTGGAATACGACTTTTGCGGAAAAACTCGAATCCACAATTTACCCCGCCGCTTCATCGTGCGGGTGATAGTCTGGCGAGCAGCCTCGATTTGCCGAGTGGACAGCCAACAACGCTCCAATGCTTGCAGACCAAATTGGCCAAAAGCAACCGTATGCCCCTTGCGCGCAGTACCCGCACGGCTACCACGATGCATTTTCCTATATTTTACTCGTTCAGGGATTTGGGCCATTATTTCACTCCATTAACATTCTAACTAGCTGCCGGGCCGGTTTCAATGACCATAGGGGCGACCTGCTTCTGTGGAGCCTCCTCGCCCGTACAAACCCAGCATTTGATACCTAGGCATCCAGTCTTTGTAACCGCCTCCGCGAAACCATAGTCAATATTCGCACGCAGTGTATGCAAAGGCACTCGTCCCTTTAAGTACTGTTCTACACGAGCAATTTCTGAACCTCCAAGACGACCAGCCGCGCGGATACGAATACCTTCAGCACCATTTTCCATAGCAATCTGCACGGATTTTTTCAACGCACGCCGATAAGCAATACGTCTCTCTAACTGCATAGCAACATTCTCGGCAACTAACTGTGCACTAATCTCAGCGTTACGTATTTCCTCGATGTCGACATAAACCTCTTTGTTGGTCATGCGCGCGAGGTCTTCCTTTATCTTGTCTATCTCGGCACCACGACGACCAATCACTACACCCGGGCGTGCGGTAAAAATAGTGATACGACAACGGTTTGCAAAACGTTCTATCTTAATTTTTGTTACCGCGGCGGACTCAAGTTTGCCTTTTAAAAGGCCACGAATGCGCCGGTCCTCATCGAGTAAGCTGGCAAACTCCTTCTTGTCAGCATACCATTTGGACGTCCAGTCTTTATTGACAGCAACTCGAAGCCCAATTGGATTGGTTTTTTGTCCCATGATCAGTTATCGGTTAAAACTATACGGATATGACAATTACGCTTGAGTATCGTGTCGGGCCCACCCCTTGCGCGAGTCATCCAACGCTTCCACGGTTTCGCCTGACCTACCATAGCCGCCTTTATACGCAGATTCTCCAATTTTAAATTGTTGTTGTTTTCAGCGTTGGCGATAGCGCTATTTAGTGTCTTCAAAACACAACGAGCTGATTTCCGTGCAACAAGAGCAAGAGCCTTTTGCGCATCCTCAGCTTTCATGCCTTGAAGATTGTGAGTTACGGGCAACATCTTTTTGGCCGACATATGAATATTTCTGGAAACAGCTTGAATATCCATTATTTCACCTCCTTCTTCGTGTGAGATCCATGCCCCTTAAACACACGTGTGGGCGAAAATTCACCGAGCTTGTGGCCGACCATTTGTTCGGAGACATAAACAGGAATAAACATGCGCCCATAGTGCACATTGAAT
>CAYUXV010000332.1:0-19466 GCA_964448875.1 uncultured Verrucomicrobiota bacterium | reverse complement strand
CGATCACCTTCTTCAAGGCCAAGCCAGACCTACTGGATAGGGTGAATATCCGACCTGTGCCTGAGCATTTTTACGGCGCACTGGACGAGCAGTATTTAGAGGATTTCCAGTGGAAAATGGAGCCTACGACTGGGCCGTACGTGGTGAAACCGGAGAATATGGAGGAAAATGTTTCCATCACACTTACGCGTTTGCCGGATTGGTGGGCGGACAAAAAGAAGTTTTTCCGGTACAGGTTCAATCCGGATGCCATTAAGGTGACGGTGATTCGCGATCCCGCCAAACAGTTTGAGGTGTTCCGCAAAGGCGAACTGGATTGGTACGGATTGGGGCTTCCCAAGGATTGGTATGAGAAGTTGCCCGATGATGATGATCGGGTAACCAAGGGGTACATCCAGAAGTATCAGTTTTATAACGAGGTGCCGCGGCCCCCCTGGGCGCTGCGCTTAAATTCACACCATTCCCTATTGCGTAAACACAATATCCGCATTGGCCTGAATCACGCGATGAATTTTGCAGAGGTGATCAAGCGCGAATTCCTTGGGGATTATCAGCGCATGACCTCCGTGGCCGATGGCTATGGTGGTCGGAGCCATCCCACGCAGAAGGCCAGGTCGTTCTCCGTCTCGGAAGCTCGTAAGCACTTTGCGCTGGCGGGATTTGATAAACAAGACGGCGACGGCATCCTTGAGAACGCGAAAGGTCAGAAGCTGGTGTTTACCTTTACAACACCCTACAAGCGTCTGGAGAACGTTCTGGAGATACTCAAGGAAGAGGCGGAAAAATGCGGGGTGCAATTAAACCTTGAGATTCTTGACCGCACTGCCGCTTGGAAAAAGGTCGATGAGAAAAAGCACGAGATCATGCTGGGTGCGTTAAATACCTCCGTAGAGTTGTATCCGCGCTTCTTCGAGCCCTACCATTCCTACAATGCCTATGAGGAACCCAAGGAACAGCTTTATAACGAGGATGGAACCTTGAAGAATGGACTTACGCCCAAGGCGACCACTAACAATTTTACCATGACCGCCGACCGCGAACTCGACAAGCTGATTGATGAGTACCGCAAAGCAGAAAGCTTGGAGGAGATTACGAGACTTTCACACCTGATTATTGGCAAGCTGCATGATCACGGTGCATACGTTCCAGGCTGGGTGAGGCCCTGGTATCGCCTCGGGAGTTGGCGTTGGTTGAAATGGCCTGAGGACTTTAACGTGAAACTGAGCCGCATCCCCACTGAGTTCCACGTCCACTGGATCGACCCAGCAGCCCGGGAGGAAACCCTGAAGGCAATGAAAAGCGACAAGACCTTTCCGCCTGTCATCAGGGTTTACAAACAGTACAAGAGTGACTGACCCCGTGGCTGAAACAAACGGGAACAATTTGCTGGAGGTCAGCGCCCTTGTCACTGCGTTTGATACAGATGCCGGACAGGTGACCGCTGTAGATGGTGTGAGTTTCCCGGTGCCGCGGGGAAAAACACTTGGCATCGTCGGCGAAAGTGGCTGCGGAAAGAGCGTCACGGCGATGTCCATCATGCGTGTATTACCGCAGCCGATGGGGAAAATTCTTGGCGGCGAGGTTGCGTTTGACGGGCAAAACCTTGCGACTATTGATTCTGCCTCCATGCGCAACATCCGCGGCAATCGCATCAGTATGATTTTCCAGGAGCCGATGACCGCGCTAAATCCCGTCCATCGCATTGGCAAACAAATCAGCGAGGTGCTGTTGCAGCATAAGGATATTTCTATAAAAGAGGCGTGGGATCAGTCCATTGAGATGCTCGATAAGGTGGGCATCCCGTCGCCGGAGATTCGCGTGACGGAATATGCACACCAGCTTTCTGGTGGCATGCGGCAGCGGGTGGGTATTGCCATAGCGCTTGCGGGCGGGCCGGTACTGGGCATCGCCGATGAGCCGACCACGGCGTTAGACGTTACCATCCAGGCGCAGATCCTCCAGCTCATCAATGACCTCCAGCGTGATCTGGGCATGTCCGTTATTCTCATCACACACGATCTTGGTGTCATTGCTGAGACATGCGATGAGGTGTGCGTGATGTACGCCGGGCGTATTGTTGAGCGTGCATCGGCGAAAGAGGTGTTCGCCAATCCGCGTCACGCCTACACACAAGGGTTGCTAAATTCCATCCCCCGCCTGGATGGCAGGCCAAAGACGGAATTGAACACCATCGATGGGATGGTTCCCGCATTGAAGGATTTGAAACCCGGTTGTCGCTTTGCACCACGCAGTGGACGCGAGCATTCAGACGAAGAATTGGAGGAACGTCTCCCAATCGAGGAAATTGGGGCGGACCATTGGGTCGAAGCTTGCCCGCAATGTGTGAAGGGATGAACGAGGATCAACCCATACTGGCGGTCGAGAATCTTCGGATGCACTTTCCGGTGAAGGCTGGAGTTATTCGGCGGGCTGTGGCGGCATGTAAGGCGGTGGATGGAGTGAGTTTCTCTATTGCTCCGGGTGAGACGCTGGGACTTGCGGGCGAGAGTGGTTGTGGCAAAAGTACGCTGGGTAAGGCTATCGTGCGACTGTACAAGCCAACTGATGGTAATATCCATTTTCAGGGTACGAATCTGGCCAAGTTGTCGCGCCGCGAGTTGAAGCCGTTCCGCCGCGAGATCCAGATGATTTTTCAGGATCCGTACGAGTCACTCAATCCGAGGCAGACAGTGGCGAACATCGTTGAGGAGCCGTTTATCATCCATAAAATGGGCACACGCGAGGAGCGTCGCAAATGGGTGGCTGAGCTGCTGGATCAGGTCGGTTTGCCCTCAGTGGCTGCACAGCGATATCCCTTTGAGTTTTCGGGTGGCCAGCGTCAACGAATTGGTATTGCGCGTGCGTTGGCGCTGAAGCCAAAGCTGATTATTTGTGACGAACCCGTTAGTGCGCTGGATGTTTCTATACAGAGTCAGGTTTTAAACCTATTGATGGATCTCCAGCGCGACCTCGGTCTGAGTTATCTTTTCATTTCGCATGACCTCGCGGTGGTGAAGCATATAAGTGATCGCATTGCAATCATGTACCTAGGTAAATTGGTAGAGTTGGGTGATTCTGAGGTAATCTATAAGAATCCGCGTCACCCTTATACCAAAGCGTTGATTTCGGCCATCCCCGTGCCGGATCCCACGCATGTGCCAGACAGGCAGATTCTAGAGGGTGACGTGCCTAGTCCAATCAACCCACCTCCAGGTTGCGCATTTGCCCCCCGATGTCCGGTAAAAGCGAGTGATGAGTGTTCTAGGAGAGTTCCTGAATTAGTGGAAGTGGAGTCAGGTTATTGGCTTTCAGACTGTGCCTGCTGTGTGAATGAAAACGACTCATCCGAATAAAATGATGTCTTCCAATTGCTGAACTACGCTACAAGAGAGCTCTTGCCGGCATAAGTTGTTATCCAGTGTATTTGGCGGTGCTATTCTGACCCAAAATTGACCCGTAATTCTTTGGGAGAGTGACCATGTTCCCTTAGACTTCGCAAGCTAAGGGCATCGTGGCGCTTGGCTAGGCGTTGGCCATTTTCGTCGTTAATTAATGGGCAGTGGTAAAAATTTGGGGGATTCAGGCCCAGCGCACGGTAGAGCAGCAATTGTCGTGCTGTAGATAGCAGCAAATCTTCACCACGCACAACCTCTGTAATCTCCATTGCCGCGTCGTCTATTACTACGGCAAGTTGATAGGCGGGCATGTCATCTTTCTGCCAAACCGGAAAATCTCCGAAGTTTTCGCCTGCAATAAAACGTTGCGATCCGCATCGGCCATCTATGAACTCGATCACCTCTCCTTCAGGGACACGAAAACGCCAGTTGACGGGCGAGAGGGAATCCTTAGCTAAAGCCGGGATAATATTTGTTCGGCAGGTGCCAGGGTAGATTGTCTCGCCATCATCGGAATGCGGCGCGTTGGGCGCATCGCTAATATCCTTGCGCGAACAGGTACAGGGAAAAAGATGACCGCTGTCTCGCAGTTGTTCGAAGGCCGTTTGGTAATACTTTGTGCGGGCAGACTGATCGATTGGGTAACCCTCCCATTCGAGGCCGAACCAGCGCAGATCCTCGATGGCGGCTTCACGAAATTCAGGTTTACAGCGTGCAGGGTCGAGGTCCTCGTTACGGTAAAGCAAGATGCCGTCTAGTTCACGAGACCGTTGCTGTGCTGTCCAGAAAGTGTGGGCATGACCGAGGTGCAGCAGGCCGGTGGGCGTGGGGGCAAGGCGACCGCGGTACATTATCAATCAATAAAACGACGTGTGATTCCTTCGTAGGCATCGATGCGTCGGTCACGCAGAAAAGGCCAGTGTGTGCGTGTCTCGTTGACTTGTGCAATGTTCAGTTCGGTCAATAGGGTTTCCTCCTTGTCAATGCCGGCCTCGGCGATGACTTCGCCAGAAGGTGCAGCCACGAAGCTCTGGCCCCAGAATTCTAATCCATCACCTTCTGGTGGATTTTCATGGCCAACTCGGTTCACTGCTGCGACAAAACACCCATTTGCAATAGCGTGACTGCGTTGAATGGTCTGCCATGCAGTATGCTGCGCGTTGCCTTCCTCGGCTTTTTCAGAGGGGTGCCAGCCTATTGCGGTAGGGTACAGCAGAATGTCAGCCCCTGCCAAGGCAGTGAGCCGTGCGGCCTCGGGGTACCATTGATCCCAGCAGATTAGCACGCCAATACGACCATATTTTGTATTCCACATACGAAAACCGGGATCGTTGTCTCCGGGTGTAAAATAAAATTTCTCGTAGTATAAAGGATCATCAGGAATATGCATTTTCCGGTAAACACCTAAGAGTTCACCTCCAGCATCAATAATGGCAGCGCTATTGTGGTATATTCCTGCCGCTCGACGCTCAAAAATTGACACTATGATAACCACATCTAGATCACGGGCAACTTTTTGGAATACTTTCGTGGTGGGGCCAGGTATAGATTCAGCAAGGTCAAAATTCTCATGGTCTTCGCTTTGGCAAAAATATTCTGTAGCGAAAAGTTCCTGTGTACAGATGATTTGTGCGCCGTTTTGCGCGGCCTGTTTAGCGGCGTCCAAAGTGTGTTGTACGTTGTCTGCGGGGCTTTCACCGGCACGATGCTGTAGCAGGGCAAGCGTTGTTGTTTTCGGTTTGGACCCCTTCATCAGGGCAAGATGTTGTGGTGGGATGAGGTCCTGTCAAGCCTGTGCTGTCGGATAGATGTGAATTTCTTTTTATTAACAATGCCTCAATTTACCTTGCACAGGTAGTGTTCGCTACGGTTAATAACCCTAGTCGCGAGACATGGATTAATAGTTAACACACATAACAATATGGCAAAACTGACAAAGACACAAATTACCAACGAGGTTGCGGAAGGCGCAGGGATATCAAAAGCTCAGGCTAAGGATGCTCTCGAGACATTGGCGAAATTGGCGTATGCAAACGCGAGAGACAGTTTCACAATTCCAGGTCTTGGGAAAGTGTCGGTGCGTCAGACAGCCCCTCGCAAGATGATCATGCGTTTCGGACCGCGTACTGGAGAAGAGATTGATGTGCCCGCAAAGACCAAGCTAAAGTTCACTTACCTTAAGGCTGCGAAAGAAGCTATTCTTGGTTAATTCAGCTGATTTTTCACAAGGCGTCCTGCGGGACGCCTTTTTTGTTGAGCAACTAATGTTGTAGAGTGAGGGCATGAAGATTGGTGTAGTGGGTAGTGGTGCGCTCGGATGTTATTATGGGGCTCGATTATGTCGAGCAGGGCTGGATGTTCACATGTTGCTGCGGACCGATTATGAGGTGGTTCGCGACAAAGGTTTACGCATAGATAGCGTCAAAGAGGAATTTCTGGTTCATCCTCATACACATACTGGTTCCGAGGATATTGGTGTATGCGACTTGGTTATTGTAGGGTTGAAAACGATTGCCAATGACTGCTTTGCCAAATATATCACCCCGCTACTCGATGGTGAGACCGCGATTCTCTGTCTTCAAAACGGTCTCGGGAACTGTGAGAAGCTCGCTGAATTATTCGGAAAGGAACGCGTGATAGGCGGACTTTGTTTCGTTTGCCTCAACCGTATTGAGCCCGGAGTAGTGCGCCATATTGCATTTGGCAAGGTCGTGTTAGGAGAATTTGGACGGCCGCCAATGGAACGAACCCATAGCATCGCCGGATTATTCAAGGATGGCCAAGTTCCTTGTGAAGTGTCTGAGAATCTTGAGAAAAGCCAATGGGAAAAACTTGTCTGGAATATCCCATTCAATGGTCTTGGTGTAGCTGGGGCCGCAGGCTTGCAGGCACTCGAAGATGCGGGGAGAAATATGCCTGCAAAATTGAGCTCAGTCATGAGCACAGATCAACTTCTCGGGAATTTGCGATGGGAAAAATGGGTGCGTGGGCTCATGAGCGAAATCATCACTGCAGCCAATGCCAAAGGGCTGAATGTTGATTTCGGATTGGAGAAGCAAATGGTCGATTACACACGAGACATGGGTGAGTACAAAGCCTCTACACTTGTTGATTTTGAGAGGGGGATGCCTTTGGAAATGGAAAGCATGTTCCTTGAACCACTCCGTCAGGCACGTGCTACAGGTGTGACTATTCCGCGTCTTGAAGCTCTTTGCGCCGTTCTAGAGAAACTTGAAGAACGCCGTTAGCTTGTCACAAGCTTGGCCAATCGTTACTTTTCCGTTACCAAGATGAGTATTCGTGTCCGTTTTGCCCCAAGCCCCACAGGTTACCTGCATATTGGCGGTGCCCGTACTGCTTTATTCAACTGGCTTTTTGCGCGTCACACCGGCGGCCAGTTTGTGTTGCGTGTTGAAGATACCGATGAACAACGCAACACGCCTGAAGCCATCGGTGTTATTTTAGATGGCCTGCGATGGCTTGGGCTGGGTTGGGACGAGGGGCCTGCTGATAATGTGCCCGGAGGACGTTACTTTCAGTCTCAACGAGGAGAGATTTATTGCGCACGCATTGCTGAACTGCGGGAAAACGACTTGGCCTATGAGGATGAGGGAGCCATTCGATTCCGAATGCCTCGAGAGGCAGTGACGATATCTGACCTTATATGTGGTGACGTTGTCCGTGAACTGACCGATCGTGAGCAGGAACAGCCCGACTTCGTTATCGTTCGTTCAGACGGCAAACCGGTGTTTCATTTGGGTAATGTGGTTGATGATATCGATATGGGGATTACGCATGTCATCCGTGGCGAAGATCACCTCTCTAATACGTCCAAACACATCGCCTTGTTTCGGGCGTTTGGAGTTGAACCGCCAGCCTTCGCGCATATTCCCCTCATACTTAATGCTGATGGTAGCAAGATGAGCAAGCGTGATGAAGGGGCCTCTCTAGAAACATGGCGGCAAACCGGGTGCGTGCCAGAGGCGGTGGTTAACTATCTCAGCCTGCTCGGGTGGTCGCCCAAGGACGATTCGGAAATCATGAGCGTGGAAGAGATCGTCAAGCGATTTGATTTGCCGCAGATTAATCGGGCTAATGCGCGTTTTGATGTCGAGAAAATGCATTGGGTAAACTACGAGCATCTGCGCAACCTCCCAATGTCGAGATACCGAGAATTTGCCCGAGAGACAGGGGTCTTGCTGGACGGGCATGATCATGAATACGTTGACGCGGCATTGGCAACTTGCCAGGAAAAGGTGAAGAAGATCAGCGAGTTGCCGTCTTTTTGTGCGTTCTATTTTTCAGATGAATTTCCCATTGACTCAGCATTTGCTGAAAAGGCAGTGACATCTGAGAACCTTGAACTTTTGAGTAAACTTCGAGTGGCCTATGCTGGCCTAGACAATTTTGGAGCAGAAAGCCTCGAAGCCGTGTTAAAAAAAATTGCTGAAGAGTTGGAAGTGAAAGTTCGGTTGCTAGTTCAGCCTGCTCGGTTTGCATGCACTGGGCAAAAAGTTGGACCCAGTCTGTATCATCTCATGGAGGTGCTTGGGATGGAGAAAGTGCTGGCACGTTTTGACCGCATCTTGGCTGATTAACATTTGACACTTTGTCTTTCGTGCCGCAGTTGCAATTGAATTCCAGAGATTAAATGATTGGTAGAACGGAATGACAACGGCAAATAAAGTTACCATCGGACGGATCATCCTAGTCCCGTTCTTTGTCGTGCAATTGACGTACTACTTCCTTACGGAAAACGAAATGTATCGGTACATCGCAATTGCAGCATTTCTCATCGCCACCATTAGCGACGGTGTTGATGGTTGGTTGGCACGTAATCGCAACCAGCGCACACAACTTGGCTCTTACCTTGACCCGATCGCCGACAAGTTGCTTCTCATCTCAGGGTTGGTGTTATTGAGCATTGAGTTCGATAACACCCCATTTAGTGGAGCTCCCTTGCCTCTGTGGTTTATCGGTACCATTCTTGGGCGTGACATCATTGTTGTGACGGGAAGCATCCTGTTATTCTTGGCTGTCGGTGATGTGAAAGTGCAGCCGCTCATCCTCAGCAAGATTTCATCGGTGCTGCAGATGATGTGCATCGGATGGGTGCTCTTCAATTTTTCACCGGAAGTATCGCTATGGCTGGCTGTCACAGCAAGTATCACGGCGGTTATAACTGGTGTAATTTATATTTTGGACGGAATTCGGCAATTCAGTGAACACCCATCGGCACAACCAGATAGTCCTGACAATAAAAGCTGATTGGCGTTATTGACAATTTCGAGCATCATTCAATGCAATGGCAACCACACCGAAACTTAAGCTCAAAGAAGGAGATAGAGCACCTGCTTTCAAAGCCAAAACAAGTGGGGGCAGCATATCGGAGCTGAAGGATTTTAAGGGCAGCCACGTCGTGCTGTTCTTCTATCCAAAAGATGACACGCCTGGCTGAACTAAGGAAGCCTGCGCGTTCCGTGATGAACACGCCCAACTCGAAAAGGCAAGCACCGTATTACTTGGCGTAAGCTGTGACCCTGTGGCCAAGCATGATAAATTTATCACAAAGTATGGCCTTCCGTTTACCTTGCTTTCTGATGAGGACCAGAAAATCTGCAAGGCTTATGGTGTCTGGGGTCGCAAGAAATTTATGGGTCGAGAGTACGATGGCATTTTTCGCGTAACCTTCCTCATCGATCCAAAAGGAAGAATTCAGAAAATCTGGCCCAAGGTGAAGCCGGACGAACATGCGAGAGAGGTTCTTGCGGAATTGTGAGCATGAAAAAACCCCAGCGTGGACTGGGGTTTAAATTGGTTGCGGGAGTAGGATTTGAACCTACGACCTTCAGGTTATGAGCCTGACGAGCTACCGGGCTGCTCCATCCCGCGCGGAGAGGATACGGCTGGTAGCCTTTGCGGCAAGCGAATTTTTGGCTTATTTCTCGGTTTTGTCTTTCTCTTTACTGTCTTCGCGGAAAAACAACATGAACAAGACTAGGATCGCCCCTGCAAAGATCGCGGGTTTGCCCCATAGCATTCCCCATTCAATAGATCGCAGCTCAGCTGTCCTTCTTGATTTTTTTTGACTAACTAATTCCTTTTGATGGGCATCTACGGTCTTGATTCGAGTGGTTAAATCCTCTCGCAGCTTGGCGACTTCGGTATTCAGCTTGATCCAGTTGCCTTCGGCAGCGGGTCGACCCATGACAGCGAGCTCACGGTCAGTGATGGACTTCAGCATATCCAGTTCTTTTGTTGCCGCATCTATTTTGGCGTCTAGTGCCGGTATGTCATCGACCAGTTTCAGAGTTTTCTTGGCGGATTGAACCGTCGCGTTGGCATCTGCCACTCCAGAATTGTTGGTTTCGGCTTTCGTGAGCGCTTTTTCCGCGTCTGCAAGTGATTTTTGTGCAGCCTTTATCGGCGCCATCTTCTTCCAATGTGCGAGGGTTGAATCGGCTGTATCTTTCCCAAATGCCTCAGTGAGTCGCTGTTTCTGTGCGTTATCTGTCACCATGCTTTCCAGTTTCTTTGCATCGGGTGTATGTCGTCCTTCGATCTTACCTGCAACTTGTGCGCCGATAAACATACCCAAGCCCAGCGTGAAGAATACCAACAACCCTTGTGCCTGTGCGCGGATAGGCTTATCCGCAACCTTGTCTGTATATATCTGGCCGGTTACGAAGAAAAAATCATAACAGATACCGTGGAGGACTATGCCGGTTATGATCATCCATCGAATTTCATCAGGGGCACCTATGGCAAAGAGCACATAGCGAGCAACCCAGGCGAACATGCCGACTGCGAGCATCCACTTGACACCTAATCTTGCGAAAAAGAACGGCATCACAATCATGAAGAAAATCTCCGACATTTGTCCGTAGCTCATTGTCTGCCCAATGGGCAGATCGCTCATTTCCACGATACGACTTGCGATCTGGTAATAAAATGCCAGTGGAATGCAGATCAGAGTGGAGGCGATGATGAAGAACAGGTAGGCGCGGTTCTTTAGGAGTACGAGTGCGTCTAGACCAATGATTTGCCGGAAGGTAACCTTGCCTCCTTCAGAGGGTGGTGTTTCAGGAAGAAAAAAGCTAATCAACCCGAGCAGGAGTGCCGACCCGGCTGCCAAACTAAACATATTTATACTTGTGTCGTACTTTAGCCATGAGAGTGCTATTCCGGCGAAAATCCAACCGATAGTGCCGAGCACTCGAATCCCAGGGAATTCCTTTTCCGGGTCGCTCATGTTTTTCATGGCGATAGTGTTGGTGAGAGCCAAGGTGGGGAAATAGGTGAGCATGTATCCAAAGAAGATCAGGTTGATCTCATCGGGAGTGCCACCGCTGGTCATTTGCGCAGAAGCCATGGACATCAGAGCTGCGCCCAGAAGGTGAAGAATGGCCAAGACATTCTGGGCGGAGAAAAAACGGTCCGCAATCATACCTACGAAAAATGGTGTAATCATACCGGCTATAGGGCCTACAGAATAGGTCCAGCTGAAGTCTGCTGCTCCGAAACCGATGGTGCTGAGGAAGTTCGGTGCGGTGACGTACCATGTCCCCCAGATAAAAAACTGGAGGAACATCATTACGGATAACTGTAGTCGGACGATCCTATTCATAAGCTGATGGACGTTAGGTAAATTGTGGTGGTAAAGCAAGCTTGCCCGACTCGACTTTTGGCTTGTTTATAAATAGAATGGGTAAATGCGGATGGCTTTTAAGGAATGGGGAGTTGTTGTCGATGCCTTGGGCAGCGGGGAGCAAATTGTTGTTCTACGTAAAGGAGGCATAGCTGAAGGTCGCGAAGGATTTCAGGTCGAGCATGAAAAATTCTGGTTGTTCCCAACTCGTTTTCATCAGCAGGCGGAAGGAGTGGTGGAATCGGCGCAGGTTCGTTTTTCAGAGCTTGATTGGCCAGTAGAGAGTATGGTGCGGGTGGAGTATTTTGCGGAGGTTAAAGCGGTTGAAAAGCTGGAGTCGCTGACGGTAGCGGAACGTTTGCGCGGACAGCACATATGGCGCGATGAGGTGATTGCGGATCGCTTTGACTGGGGGCAGGACGAGGGAATTTACGCGATTGCGGTCCGCGTATCGCGATTGGCGGAACCAGTCGAACTGCCTATGATTCTGGCGTATGGTGGCTGTAAGTCATGGGTGCAGTTGCAGAGCGAGCTGCCGTTGGCAAAGAATCCTGTTTTAGACGAAAAAGAATTTGAAGGTAAGTTGGCAGCATTTCGGACTGCATTGACGGGTGAATTCGTGCGATGAAGTCCCTGTCGTTTATCCTTGCCTCGGGCTCGCCTAGACGTCGTTTGTTATTGGAGCAGATTGGCCTGAATTTTTGTGTAGAAACGGGTGATGTGGAGGAGTTGGACAGCGACCATTTTACCCCGACAGAGTTGTGTCGCGCAAATGCATTCCGAAAGGCACAGGTGGTAGCAATGCGTCATCCGGACATGTTGGTGGTTGGTGCAGATACTCTTGTGCATTTGGATAGTGACGCATTCGGAAAGCCGTCTTCAATGGCGGCAGCGCAGCGGATGCTCAAACGTCTCAGTGGACGAACGCACGAAGTGACTACTGCCTGTTGCCTCATACAATGGCGGCCGCCGAGGCGTGTGACATTTGAAGAGACTACATTGGTGCGATTTGCAGTTTTAAATGACCAGCAAATCCGGAACTATCTTGACGCCATTGATCCGCTCGACAAGGCGGGTGCGTACGCTATTCAGGAGTATGGGGAGTTGATAGTCGAAAGGGTTGAGGGCTCTTTTACCAATGTCGTCGGTTTGCCGGTGGAGCGTCTACGACGCGAGCTGACGGCTTGGTGCGGACGGGAGATGGTTTGACCCCGCTCTAGCTGCCCCCTAAACTCCGCGCCCATTGAGATGAAAGTTCTTGTTTGCGATAATGTTTCCCCGAAAGGAGTGGATTACTTACAGGCACAGCCTGAATTGGAAGTAATCGTGGTTGAGGGTGCGTTAACCGCTAAACTATTGGCTAGTGCCGAGGCTGTTATTGTACGTTCTGCTACGAACATAACTCGAGAAGAGCTCGGCAAAGCACCTAAACTGCGAGTGGTCGGGCGCGCAGGCGTGGGCGTGGATAATGTCGACGTAGAAGCTGCGACCGAGTCTGGGATTGTGGTGATGAATACACCAAGTGGTAATACCATCTCGACTGCCGAGTTGACCTTTAGCATGCTAATGGCTTTGGCGCGCAAAATCCCGCAGGCGCACATGTCGATGAAAAACGGCAAATGGGATCGAAAAGCATTTGCCGGTACGGAGTTGAGCGGAAAAGCCATTGGCATTCTGGGGATGGGCCGTATCGGTAGTCAGGTGGCGCGTCGGGCGATCTCCTTTGGAATGCGTGTGTTGGCATTTGATCCATATCTTTCTATGAGCAAGGCACGTGCATTACAGGTGGAGTTGCTGGAATTGGATGAGGTTTTTGAGAGAGCAGATTTTATTACTGTTCATATGCCGCTCAGTGATGAGACAAAAGATATGCTGGATGCGGATGCTTTTGCTAAAATGAAAGATGGAGTACGCGTGGTTAATTGTGCGCGTGGTGGAATTATTAATGAAGCAGATCTAGTGTCAGCGGTGAAAAACGGGAAAGTAGGAGGTGCCGCGTTGGACGTGTATGATGCTGAACCATTGCCGGAAGATTCTGATCTGCGCAAGTTGACGGAAATCGTGATGACTCCACACCTCGGGGCGAGCACCAAAGAGGCTCAGGAGAGTGTTGGCCTGGAAGTTTCCGAGGCTGTTACGGATTATCTCATAAATGGAACTGTAAGAAACGCCGTCAATATGCCCAGCCTGGACGCCAAAACATATGAGGCTGTGAAGCCATATTTGGAGTTGGGCGAAAAGCTTGGTCGTTTGGTGTCACAACTTGCCCCTAATCGCAATGAGCGGCTTGTTATTACCTACGGTGGAAAAGCAGCGGAAGTTCCAGCTGATCCGGTGACGCGCTACGTTTTGATGGGCTTCCTCTCAACCGCAGGAGGTCAAGATGTCAACCCTGTGAATGCTCGAGCCCTTGCCAGTTCGCTTGGTCTGCTGGTAGAGGAAGTGAAAGCCCATGAAGGGCCTGATTACGCTGAATGGATGCATGTCGAGGCTAGCACGGATGATGAAGTCGTTTCTGCTGGTGGTACGTTTTTTGGCGTGCAACAAAGAATCGTTCGCCTTAATGGACGTAACGTGGAATGTGTTCCAGAAGGGGTCTTGTTCCTGATGAATAACCGCGACAAACCGGGTATGGTAGGTTATATTGGGTCTTTGATGGGTGAGCATCAAATTAATATTGGAAGTATGAGTCTGAATCGTGATGAAGAAGGCGGGGAGGCTTTGACGGTGCTAAACCTTGATAGCGTTCCTCCGGCTGCTTTGCTGGATAAAGTGAATGCTGATTCGGATATTTCGAACGTGCAGGTTATTACACTTTAGCGAATTATGAAGCTTTTACTCATGCTTGTGGTATTCATCCTAATGGTCATGCCTTCTCAGGCTGTTGACCCACTTAAGGATTTGTTTTCAGGTGGCCACAAAGTTGTGGCTCGCGGTGTGGGTTTTCAGGTAACGCGTAGTGAACTGGATGAGGCAATGCGAATCTATCTGATGAATGCCGCGGCAGAGGGCAACGTTATCCCTCCCGAGGAGAAGCTTTTGGAGCGTAATTTGCTAGACGACCTTGTTGTGACGCGCCTGTTGATTAAACGCGCTGTAAATCAAGATAAGAACCAAGCATACACAAGAGCACGCGCGGATTATCTGAAAGAACGTAATAAGTATACTAGTGATATTGCGTTCAAGATTCGTGTGGGTGCAATGGGCGTCTCTACAAATATATTTCGAAAACGTCTTTATGACTCAACTTTGGCGAAGGTGGTGTTTGATAGAGAGATAACATCGAAAGTTGTCGTTACGGATGCGCAGACTCTGGCTTATTACAATTCCAACAAACTGCGTTGGACCACGCCAGAAAGCGTTCGCACCGCACACATTATGTTTGCGACAATAAATCCACTTACCGGACTAAAACTTTTAAAGGCGGAGAAGGTTCGGAAAATGCAGCAGGCATTGGCGATTCGAAAACGGGCTTTAGCAGGAGAGGAGTTTACTAAACTCGTGCTAGAATTTTCAGAGGACTCCGTAACTCGCGACACTGGCGGTGAATCGACTTTTAAGAAAAGTGAATTATCTCAAGAAATTAGAAAGGTTGTCTTTAGCATGCAGCCAGGGCAAATCAGTGGGGTAGTTGAGACGAAGTTGGGGTATCTAATCATCCGGTTGATCGAAAAAACCCCAAGGGTTGTAAAGGCGTATTCACAAGTTCAAGCGGAGATTAGAAAGCTGCTTGCGGAACAAAAGGCAGTCCAACGCCTGCCTGGTTTCTACACCCAACTGCGAAAAGCGGCAAAGGTGGAGGTGCTTCTAAAAGACTAAAGCCCAAACGTTGCGCTAGTCATATTTTTTGACAAAACGTTTTCGGTCTTCGTCATCTACGGCTTCGTCACTTTTCGCGGCACCAGTTGGTTCCGTTGTAGACGGGGAAGAGTCTTGGGTTTTTGTTTCGGATTTATTGCTCTCGGGTGAGGGTTGGTCACCAACGGCTTCTACAAATGCCATCCGTAGCTCGTGAAGGCTTTCGCGAATAAGGCGAGTTTCTTCCGCTCCGAGTCCATCAGGTTTTGATTCAAGAACCTCAAGTTGGTCGATCAGTTTACGAGCTCGGATTACGTCCGTAATTGGTTCGCCGATGGCTGGATGTGTTCCTTTGCCAAGCAGCATCATAGCGGTACGAGCTTGTGTTAATAACGTTTCGGCAAACAGTGCTGCTGCGAACTCCTCTGGGCTGGGTTTCGGGCCACTTCCATCATCTGGTATTATACCTGTGTCATCCTGCATATACTTATTCTGACGATTAATCCTGTTATTGTGCGATAAAAAAATTATCCAGTTAAGATGTTTAAGCTAATCTGGATGCTTCAGGATTATCATTTTATTAAGTGATAAATCCGATGTAGACTTGGCATTTTATACAATTTGCGAATAACTCTAAATTTTATCACTGGCTCTGTAATCATGCGACAGCATATTTCTATCATGAGGCAATCTGTAATGCGTGAATTGAATGAGGGTACTTTAGTTTATATATATGATATTTTAGGTGCAAGATGTTGAATGAGGGGAAAGTTAGAAAATGATTGAACATCTTTCTATGGATGTCCCACCAGAACTATGTTTGAGATTGGTGGTGGTGAGCAAGTTTATGAGTAACCTGTTAATTGACTGAAAATCTTTAAATCCTTGTTAATTGAGTGTGTGGAAAATTGAATAAGGTCAACTAGTCAATCTATTAGTGCTGAGCAGAATGGACTCGGCTATGAAAAAAGAAAAACTTCCGATAATTATTCTGCTGGCTACCACCTTGGGGCTGACCATTCTTTTAGTTGTGCAGCACAACAAGGGCATTACACGACAGAAATCAGATAAGGCTGAGTCGGGCAAGGAAATCGGAGGATTGAAAGGGCAGGTGTCAGACTTGGTGGACAAGTTGAATGCTGCGGAGAGCGATAGTGCGGCAAAGGAGGATTTGATTGGTTCGCTCACCGTCAAATTGAGCACCCTCACTTTGGAAAAGAGTGATTTGGATAAAAATCTCTCAGAGGTTGGTAAGGAGGCGGAAGGTTTAAATGAGCAGTTGGGAACAGTTGCTGGGGAGTACGCTCAATTGAAGGCCAAGGCTGCTGCAGATTTAGGAAAAGCTCAGGGCGACTTGGATGCTAAGCAGCAGGAGCTTTTGCAAACTAAGGAGAATATGGCAACAGTTGAGCAGAACCTTGCAGACAGAACTAATGCGCTGAAAGACAAAGAAAGCGAATTACTTCAAAAAACCGGTGATTTGGAGAAGGCAAAGACCGAACTTGTGGCACATACGAAGGCTTTGGAAGTTGCCCGCAAAGAACTGGAGCAGGATAATGCCAAAATCGCGAAATTGGAATCAGATCTAGAGAAAGTACTTCAACAGGTGGGTGGACTTAAAGCTAACTTGGGAACATTGGAGGTGAGCATAAAGGCTACGCAAAAGAAACTAGCTTCTGCGGAAGGTGATCGGATTTTTCTGATGCGTGAACTTAAAAGAATGCAGACCGAAAAGGATGAGTTGGTTGCACAATTGAATGATTTGGAGGCTATTCGGGTACGCTATAAGGAATTGAAGTCTGAGTTTGCAACAAAACTCAGGGAAAGTTGGAAAAATAACAGTATTTATAATAATAGAAACAAAAAGGGTAGCGGAAATCATTTAGCTTTTTTGGATAAAAGAAAAAATGAATCTCAAGATACGAATACGTCAACCGATCCTAGCAAATTGAGTATTTCTCTTGATGAAAATGGAAAAGTAACAATTACGCCAATAAGTGAGGATAATGGAGAAACGCCTAAGGTGATTGAAGGAAAGCCAGTAAAGGAGTCACCAGAACCCAAAGAGGGTGGAGTGGTTACTCCAGTACCAGAAAATACGGAGGAACCAAAGTCGCAAGGTCAACAACAGGATAAAACAAAAACAAAGTCTTCAGTAGAAAAACCGGAGACTAAAAGTGATGCCCCAGAATCCAAGTCAGCTTCACCACCTTCTTCTAAGGACAAGGGAAAAGCGGCAACATCTCCTGCAACGCCAAAGGTCGAGCGCCCAGCATCCGAGGCGAAGCCTGGGTCTTTGGATAAAGCTGCGGAACAAAAGCCGACGTCGCCATCATCTTCTCCTAAGCCGGCGGCTCCCAAGAGCAATCCGTGAGTAAGACTGGTCGTTTGAGGGATTCGTTTGGGCGTACGCTTCGCGATTTTAGGATTTCGATAACCGACCGCTGCAACTTCCGCTGCCTCTATTGTCTTCCAGAGACTGATGAGGCGGCGGATTTTTATCGGGCACAAGGAAAAGGTGGTTCTAAGCCTATCAAGCATGAATGGAAGCCTCGCACCCACTTTTTAACCTATGAGGAAATTGAGCGTATCGTGCGTATTGTTGTTGGTCTAGGAATAACTAAAATCCGGCTCACGGGAGGTGAGCCATTATTGAGACGTGATGTGTCAGTTCTAGTAGGAAAGTTGACTGCACTATCCATTGATGATCTCGCTCTGACGACAAATGGATTTTATTTTGAGAATCAGGCAGAAGCCTTATGCGATGCTGGACTGCGTAGGGTAAGTTTCAGTTTGGATTCGCTTGATCGGGAGAATTTTAAAAAACTCACCGGTCGTGATGGGCTGGACGAAGTGCTAATGGCAATTCGTAGCGCACGTGATTTGGGGTTTGAACCAGTGAAGGTAAACGCGGTTATCATTCGGGGACTCAACGATCACGAAATTGAACCGTTGGTGGATTTTGCTCGCAAGGAATCATTAAACCTACGCTTCATTGAATTCATGCCGCTTGACTCTGGACGTGCTTGGCAAAAGGAGCACGTTGTTTCTGGTCGAGAAATACTCGATAGGCTGCGGGGCCGCTTTGATCTGGAACCGATAGATCTAGAACATCCTGCAGCGACAGCAAAGCGGTGGCGTTTAGCTGATGGTTCAGCCGAGATAGGTCTTATCACACCGGTTACCGAACCATTTTGTGGAAATTGCAACCGCTTGAGACTTACTGCCGACGGCAAAATTCGCACCTGCCTTTTTAGTCTATATGAGCATGACCTTAAGCCGCTTCTGCGGGGTGATGCTACCGACGAAGAACTTGTTGAATGGCTCACCAGAGTTGTGCTTAAAAAAGAGGAGCGTCACCATATTGGCGAGACAGATTTTGAGCAACCCAATCGCACTATGAGTGCCATTGGTGGTTGACGCCTTGCCTCTTGACTTAATTTGCCCCATAAAAGGGCTGATGCGGCTAATCCGCGATATTTTTGCTGAGGCAAGGGAAGCGGACAGGGCTGTGGTTTCCTGCGAGTTTTTCCCCACAAAAACACCTGAGGGCAAGCGTAGTTTGTTAGAAAAAACTATCCCGCGACTCAAGGTGTTCCAGCCTTCGTTTTGCTCCGTCACGTACGGTGCCGGGGGGAGCACTCGAGATAAGACACTGGATATTGTTGAGAATATCCAGCGCGAACATGGTTTGCCATCTATGGCACATCTAACGTGTGTTGGATCCAAGCGTGAGGATATAGACAAGTTTCTCATTGATGCTCAAGCGCGCGGAATTGACAACATTCTCGCACTACGCGGTGATCCGCCAGAGGGCCAGAAGGAATTTGTGAGAACCGAAGGTGGTTTTGAATTTTCATATCAACTAGTCGAGGCAATTCGAGAGCATGAGGGTTTTTCCATTGGCACTGCTGGTTTTCCCGAGGGACACATTGCTTGCACCGAAGGCCGGGAAGTCGATTGGCAGCGCCTAAAGGCAAAAGTAGATTGTGGTGCGGACTTCGTCATCACACAGCTATTTTTTGATAATTCAGATTTCTTTCGATTCAGAAATTATCTGCGAGATTTGGGTTTGGATCGGCCAATTTCAGCTGGAATTATCCCCATTCTAAGCGGCAGGCAAATTCGACGTTTTACTGAGCTTTGCGGGGCTAAACTTCCGGATAGACTTAGCAATAAACTAGATGAACTAGGTGATGATGATGATGCCGTACGTGAGTTCGGAATCGATTTTGCAACTCAGCAATGTCAAGAGTTGCTTGAGGCTAACGTTGATGGCCTCCATTTCTATACACTCAATAAGTCCTATTCTATCGTGCGTATAATGGCAAATCTGGGAATATCTTGAACGCTGCCATGAATATAGTATACGGGATCACAGGTGGCGTAGGAATGGGAAAGACCACTGTTGCCAAGATCGTTGAAGAGTCGGGATTTGCGGTGATCGACTCTGACGATATTTCGCGTGAATTGGTTGAGCCTGGTCGGCCTGCATTGAAGGAAATTCGTACAGTTTTTGGCGATGAATTTATTGGGAGTGACGGCCAACTAGATCGCCCGAGAATGGCTGAACTCGTGTTTGATAGTTCGGATGCTCGAACAAAACTTGAGGAAATCTTACATCC
>CAYUXV010000331.1:0-12714 GCA_964448875.1 uncultured Verrucomicrobiota bacterium | reverse complement strand
CGCGTATTACTGAGCATGATTATGCAATGAGCCCGGTGATGCACGAACTTTTGTCCTCCAAGCTTTTCTTCAGTGAAGGCGCACGTCACGCGCGCATCAAGAGTCCGCTCGAGCTGACTCTGGGTACCGCGCGTGCGTTGGGAATCCGACCGAATCTGCAAGCCATCAACAATACCTGTCGCCAGCTTGGGCAAGCCTTATTTGAGCCCCCCACCGTGAAAGGTTGGGAAGGGGGACGCTTGTGGATTTCCTCGGCAACACTACTCCAGCGCAATAACTTTGCCCATGACCTGCTCGCGGGGAAAATGGGTAAAATTGAAACTCCCAAAAAATCCAAGGATTATTATCAGGAACTCTTGCTTGCCCGTGAAGTCCCCGCTCTACAGGAAAATAATATTAAGCCACCCAAGCAGGTGCACCTGATGATGACGTTACCTGAATTTCAACTGACCTAATTTATGAACTCACGACGTAATTTCTTGAAACAAGTAGGTGCTACAGGTGCCGCGAGCCTGGTCGCCTTGGGCACCCGTCCTCAAGCGCTGTTTGCGCGCGCGGCCAAAACTGCTGCTGTTGATCCGGATGGACGCATACTTGTGCTGGTACAGTTGGCCGGGGGCAACGATGGCTTGAACACCGTGATCACGTTTGGCGCTGACATCTATAGGCGTCAGCGCCCAAGCTTGGGCTTTGGCAAAAGTGAGGTACTTCGGCTGAATGATCAGCTGGGGTTACATCCACAGATGAACGGCTTCAAGGAACTCTTCGATGAGGGTGTATTGGGTATCGTGCAAGGTGTGGGTTATCCGAATCCAAACCGCTCACATTTCCGGTCAATGGACATCTGGCATACAGCCAAACCGGGCGTGGTTGACAAACGCGACGGCTGGTTGGGGCGTGCCTTTGATGACATGGAAGGAAAGCTTTCTGGACAGGTGCCCGCTGTGGCATTCGGCACCGATCGTTTGCCACTCTCGCTGGTCTCCACCAAGTTTACCGTGCCGACTGTGCGCAACCTTAAGGACTACCAGTTGCAACTGGCCGGCTCCAAGGCGGAGAAGGCCGCGCAACGCAAACGTATGGTCAAGCTGGCTGGTAATGGCACGGGCGGTAACAGTGACCTTGATTTTTTGAGGCGTACATCTGTGACAGCACTGGATACTTCAGCAAAAATTGCGAAAGTGATCACCGCCTACAAGCCGCCCAAGCCTTATCCGGAAAACGGTTTAAGCCAGCGGCTTAAGTCCGTAGCACAGCTCATCACCGCTGACCTCGGGGCGCGCGTTTACTTTGTATCCCTTGGTGGATTCGACACGCACGCCGAACAGAAGGGTGCACATGAATCGCTTATAAACGAGCTCTCGTCTGCACTTCGTGCGTTTTACAATGACTTGAAGGGTCACGGTTTGGATCAACGCGTGTTGACTGTTACCTTTTCTGAATTCGGTCGGCGCGTGAAGGAGAACGGCAGTCTTGGCACCGATCATGGTGCGGCCTCGCAAATGTTCTTGGTGGGAGATTCTGTAAAGGCTGGCATCCACGGTAAACACCCCGACCTATCCGATCTTGATCAGGGAGACCTTAAGCACCACACGGATTTCAGGAGTGTTTACAACACATTGTTGAAGAATTGGCTTGAGTGGCCAACGGGCTCTGTTTTCTCAGAAAAACACCGACTCCTATCAATTTTGTGACCTAATTATCAATGGTATAAGATTGACTTGTAGTTGAATTACTTTAGTTATTCCCCCGCTCGTTCCGTTGACCCGATCGCCATGCCCCGAAAACAGATTGCATCATTGATGGTCTTTAGCCGCGCGATCATAAAGGATCAGCGGCGTATTGGAGCGGTAGCACCAAGTTCGTGGGCTCTCTCTCGCCGCATGGCCAGCTACATCCCCAAGGATTACGATGGTCACGTCGTTGAACTTGGCCCCGGCACAGGCTCGATAACGGATGCACTACTAAAGCGCGGAATAGCCCCCGAGCGATTGCACGCCATCGAGTTCACCCCAGACTTGGTAAGGCATATGAAAAACCGTTTCCCAAAAATCAATGTGATTGAGGGAGACGCTGCAAACCTTGCCACCCTGTTGCCGAAAGAAGTAATGGAACAAGGCATAGACTATATTGTATCAGGCTTGCCGCTGCGTGCTATGGGTCAGGAGATCGTTGACGACATCATAGGAGCCGTCCGAGAGAATCTAACTGAGGATGGCCTATACATTCAATTTACGTATAGCCATGCGCGCGATCGCAACCGTATCATCAAGGATATGCGTCTGTGTGAGTCTTCATTGGTTTGGCTTAATTTTCCACCGGCACGTGTGGATGTTTTAGAGGCAAACGGGCAACACGTGAAAAATGAAGATTGTGACACTAACGGTCGCGTTTGAATCTCAATTCTTCTGGCATCTCTTCTATTTAAAACCCATTTTCTTAGTTGCAATTTTTGGGTGTCTACGCAATATCAAAAAAACCCGCCGGGATTTCCCGGCGGGCTACCCAACCTGTTTAGCCTCCTTTGCCCAGCCTCAGGGGGCTGAACTTTTTATATAGACGTCGAAACGCCTGAAAAGTTCCCCTTTAAATTACATTTGTATGCCACCCCCCGGAACCTCCAGTCACGGGGACAACGGCTGGGGAACCGGGGGATGGCGGGCTGGCAGTCTAAATTACGGCTTGAAAAAGTTGCTACGTGCCCGATTTTTGTCCACCTCGTTGCCAACACCGTATCCAACCGCCGCGCCAATACCCGTACCAATAAGCGTTGATGTGGTATCGTGACCAAGTGCTTGGCCTGCCAGTGCACCTATTGCACTCCCAAATAGGGCGCCATTAGAACCATTGGACATGCCTGCACAACCCGTTCCGAGCAAGCCAGCAGACGTAAGAACCAAGAGAGTTTTTTTCATATCATCAATATAATTTAGGTTTTATTGTCTTTGTCGCACTATCGTACGCACACGTATAAAATAGTACGTATGCGTATTTTGTCAACCTATTATTTGCCTAAATATTTTATTATTTGAGAATGCTGATATATATGGTGGGCCTCTATAATCTTTTACGTTGATTGTAGTAGTCGCGAAAACGCATCAGCACATATAATTTTCGACGGTGGTAATGCCGTTTTAGTCCGGCTACCATCATAGTGCGTTGGGTCGACCGTCGGGGGCTCCTGCTCCAGACGGTCATTTTGCTTTTACGAAACCGCGACAATGTGTAGCCTCACTTCATCCATTAAGACATGAAAACAACCCATTCTTTAATTGTTGTAGCACTATTGTGTAGCACGAATTTTTCTCAAGCTGCCAAGGGGCTGTGGACAGATTCACAGGACAAGACATTGCCCATTGATTTTCAAATCCAAGGTGAATATATAGGCGAGCTTTCCTGTGGTTGTGACTTCGGAGCACAGGTAATTGCCCTTGGAGGAGGTGAGTTCCAAGCTGTACTGTATCCACTTGGATTGCCAGGTGCAGAATGGGAAAGGGGTGATGAACGTTCGGTGCTAGCCGGCAAACTTGATGGCAAGAAAGCTGTTTTTATTTCGGCGGAAGGCAAACGACGTTATCTAGGGGGCAAAGCAAATGATTTTAGTGCAACCGGACAGTTTCCGCCCAAAGGCCAAAAGGAAGGAAGTTCGGCCATGATCGAAAACGGAAAAATGTCCGGCAAGCATGGCAAGAAGACTTTTGAACTGAAAAGAGTAATACGAAAGAGTCCCACAATAGGCTTAAAACCTCCCAAGGGGGCGGTAGTATTATTTAACGGCACGGACAAAACTGAGTGGCAAGGCGGACGAGTGGATGAAATCACCAAACTGCTTAACACCGACGGACGCGACATCAAGACCAAGCGTAAATTTAGCAACTACAGCATGCATGTTGAGTTTCTTCTTCCCTTCAAGCCGGCTGCGCGCGGGCAAGGTCGTGGCAATAGTGGGTTTTATCAGGTGGATCATTACGAGGTGCAGATTCTAGATTCGTTTGGGCTTGAGGGCAAAAACAACGAGTGTGGCGGAGTTTACACCAAGGCCGATCCGATCGTGAACATGTGCCTGCCGCCACTACAGTGGCAGACTTACGATGTGGAGTTTACCAATTCCGTGAGCAAGGACGGCAAGAAAGTGAAGAATGCCCGTATGACGCTCAAGCACAATGGCGTGGTGATCCACAAGGATCTGGAGATTAACGGCAAAACTGGCGGTTCCCGGCGAGATCCCGAAGGCACCCCGGGCCCCATCAAGCTACAGGGCCACGGCAATCCATTGCAGTTTCGCAATGTGTGGATCGTAGAGAAGTAGAAGCCGACTCCCAAGATATTGCATAGATTTGTGCGGGATTCTTTGTTTGTTCTGACAATCCAAGGTTGAACAAAATCACTCCACGCGCTGGCACTTACTTGCGTGGCTCAAGAGCGGGCTGCTTCAAACGAAGTTTCTCCAGTTCCTGTACGGTCTGATCTTTTTGTTGCTGAAGTTCAGAAGCCTTACTGCGCGCAATGGATGCCTGCCGACTGGCTGCTTGATAGTCCACTATCGTCTTACGATAATTCAACATTGCCTGATCGGACTCTTTTTTTGCCTGATCGAGCGTCTCCTTGGCCACCTTTTCCTCCAAGGGCAGGGGCTTTACTTCGGCCTGTATCTTTTTATCATCTCTTTGGGCTTCAGCAAGTTGCTGGTGTGCTTTCTGCATGGATTTCTCCGCCCGCCTAATCGGGCGGAGATACGATTCCCTTTTCCTTCGCTCATCCTTTTTGTCCTTCACCTTGATATTGCCTTTCAGAACATCATTTTCAAATTTCTCCAGTTTCTGATTATACCTATCCAAGGTGCGCTGAGAATTATTTAGTGTTCTCTTCGCACGATCCACAGCAGAACGTTGAGTCCGCACTTTACTGGCCATACGTATATTATTTGAGTGTGCATTCCAATACTCCCGATTCTTTTGCTTCCATTCATTCTGAAGTTGCTTCCATTCTTGAAGCACTCTTTGGCGATTTGCACTGCCCTCAGCCTTGGCTTTTTCAGCCTTGGACAGAAAGTTCATTGCCTCCTGCAATTTGACTTCGGTGGTTTGCATTTGTTCGCGAAGTTCCAACATCCTGCCGACATTTCCCACACCGGCCAGCAGCGTGGCTTTTTTGTCGGGAGTGGCATTATCTATTTTGGCCCAAGCTACATTCAGCACATCCGTAGCATTACCATTGCGAATTTCAATCAAATCATCTCGTGCAATATGGTAGTTTTGGAAAGGCGCCCTATTGAGAATCACGACGCCATCTTGCAACGTAGGTTCCTTTGCCAAAAGTAATGAGCCATCCTTTGTACGCAGCGTAAAACGTGTTGCTGTGGGCTTGGGTGTCTGAAGCCATAAAACCAATGCCTCGGCTCCCACCGTGTATGACTTGCGACCTAAGAGCACAGATTCTAAAACAACTGTGCCCCCTGCCACAGATTTCAAATTACCCTCTACAAAATGCCCCGATGCCAGCAAAATGCCCTGTCGTTTCCCTTTCAATCTATACGCATGTTCAAGCGATATCGGCCCGAAGAAAACCGCCGACGTGTTAACCGTGCTAAGGAACAACTCCTTGGGTAAATTCTCGAAACTCACCTTGGTGTCATCCATCGCCACCACCTTTCGTGCGATGAACGATCCATCCCAAGTCAAGGCTCCAGACTGTTGAGCCGCCCATAGGCCCAAGGTTAGCCGTTTTAATTCATCCGGTTGAGCGTCCGGCGATGGTTTTTGCTCTTTTGTTTCGGCTTCAAATTCTGCACGCAGCAAATCTCCCAGCGACACTTCCTTGTCACCCACCTTCAGCAGCCCATTTGGCTTCAGTTCAATTCGTCCCTGGAAGTTTGCCCCAGTCCGTGTTGTCACAGTATCTGCACAGAGTTCAGCAATGAATACCAGTGATATGTGCAGGCACAAGATGCGACTAATGTAGGAAATCATCGTCAAGCTGGGACAACCTAGCAGAAATCATTTGTCTTGTGAATCAAAACTGAGGTGTCTTACACAGGTGGCTAGTCTTGTCTATTTGAACCAAGTCGAGATTCTTGCGACCAATTAATTAGCTGAAGGAAAGGTATATGTTGGCCGTTGATCGACAATGGCTTGAGCGAAATCGAGCATTGCTTGATTGCCCTCAAGCTTAATGGAAATCGGAGGAATAAACATGTTTGCGACGGCACCTTTTACTCTCCCAACAAGGTCTCGCAAAATTCCCTCACTGCCATTCTTCGGATTTATTGACGCCACGGAGACCTCCATTTTTGGGTTTTCTTCCTGACGATGAAAGGTAAGGGAATTTACCCGAATCACCGTTTCATTTACCGCGTATGGCTTCCCATCAATTCGACGAATATCGTTGAGGCCAATGGTTACAGGACTGGCGTGACCTTGTTCGTTGAACCGTAAACTAAATTTAGTAGCCTGTGGTTTGTTGTCGGACATGATGCCTTCTACATGAATGCTGCCTTTTCCCGCGCCTTCAATATTAATATAAGCCAATCTGCGCTTGAGCGTCTTGCCTTTTGAAAGAAATTCCCCATGCGAGCGGATTGCATGCGTCTGATCGATAATGTTTTGCTGTGTACCCACACCTGTTATTTCAAACTGACAGGTGACAAAAAATGCTTCTGAACCGATGTGACGATTGGCTGAAACGATTCGGGACTGCTGTGTATTTCCGACACTTTCAGACATCTCAACAGGTTCCGGTGATATCAGACGCACAAAATACATAAGGGAACTGATAGGGTTTACAGGGGCTTGTCCGGAATCGTCTTTAAGGTGAACAGTTGGACCGGCAGATGTTGCTTCGAGCGTTGCCGAGGGCGAACGGTCCGATAATATAATTCGATGCTGAGTAGGGATGGCGCAACCAACCGCCATCAAAAAACAACTCCACCCAAATAATACCAACTTGAATTCTGGAAATCGATCGCAACAGTGCATTTGCGTGATTTGAATTTAATTTGTTCGAACCGCATATTCTTACGGTTCGAAGTTTGCACTTTGCTAACGGCGTCTCTCACGGTTATCCAAGGTAAACCGGCTGAGTTTCTTGGCTTTTTCCGGGTCGCGCATATCTACCAATCGTTTGTCTACCTTATCCATCATGGTAAGAACTTCGGTATTCTGGGTTTGGCCGCGAAGCGAAGAAAGGTACTGACGTCTATTATCGATATTCTCCTTGGTAGCCCCACGACCCGATGTCATAGCGGTCAGATAATATTTAAACAAACCAACGCCGCGGCCTACACTGTTCTTATCCTCCGTTTTGCTCATCATCTTCAATCCTTCCTGAAATCGGGATGTTGTTATAGCATCTGCATCACTTGAACGCCCCATGTTGCTGGCGGCAACCCGGCGGATTGCACTTCTAGCTCCATCAGACAACTCGGGATTCTGCTCATAAATTGGGCGCAGAATTGGCATAGCACGTTCCCCCAAGACCTCCGTTATGTATCTCATCGCTGTCGGATCCAGTTCTAATGTCGTCAGGGGGTTTCCCTCCCTGTCTTTTCTCTGATTTTCAACAAGCAATTCACTCTGAGCCTGCTCGACGTAGGTTTCATCTTTATATTTGCGAAGAATATCGTAAAGCCAAGTGCGATGACTGCGATATAGAGCATCTTCGACTTTTTCTTTATACGGAGGGTTTTGAAGCTGAAATTTGGATTCTTTCAGTATGGCATCTTTATGTTTTTCCCCGGAAAGATCCTCAAGTGCCTGGGTTATATAGAACACTTCGATACCTCTTGTGGTGTTGGATAAGGTGCTGAGTAAAACATTTTCAGCCTCAATCTTGGCTCTCTCATTAACTTTCCCTATCCGCCGGATTGTATTGAAAAGACCAATTCGCATTGTTGGTGGAAATATCGGATCAAAATAAATGCGACCGTCCCTCCAGTTACCTGAAACAAGTTCATCAGTATTTTCTTTAAAAATCCATTCTTCATGGGCATCAAGCAATGATCTTATCGCCGGCAAAGCTTCTCTCTCAATAGCAGTTAGCGCCTCAAACTGCCTTATAACCTGTCGAATAAATATTCGATGCTGATCATCCCTCTTCTGAGTATTGAGTTGTTCCGCTAGCCAAATCAAATCATCAATGATCTCATCTGGAGATGCAGAGACTCCCATACTGTCGACCTTTTTTGCCACTTCATCTTCTGTAAGCCCTTGGCCACGAAGCTTATCCTTCAAGTCTGCTACCCTGATTTTTTGAGAAGCACGGCTTATCCCTGAAAGTTTATTACCGAGAGACATTTTTTCCTGCCCCTGTTCCTTTTTTAATCGTTGCTGAATGACTCTGGACTGGGCATGAACGACCAAGCCAACGATAACGCCGCCTAAGGCAAAGACGGCTAGAAATGGAATAAATCTTTTCACTTAGCTAATATTTTCAAGAGTTCTCAAAGATGGCCATAATAATCCAACGATTCACACTGTAGTAAATCTGCCATTAGCCTAGTGTAAAAACTAGTAAAAAATTGCCTAATGCTTGTACGTAATAGTGCAGATGGACTCGTCAACCATTTTCCTCACGCAAAGCTCATAAGTTCATTGCTTTCTTTTCTTTGATGAATTTGTCACGTTGGTCCGCATGAAGATCGGCCGGTTTAAGTACTGCTTATGGATTGCTACTTGTCTGACGGCAGTTATTACCTTTGGCGGATGCGCTGGTTTCGATGGAATAATACGTAAGACTGGACCGAAATATGAGGCGGAGATTCAATCGTGGAAACAGGCTATTGAGGAACAAGGTGGCAACGGAATGTGGCTCGTGAGCCGAGGCTATCGTACTGGTGACAACATAGTAGCCATTAGTACTTTTTCCCACTATTCACATGTTGGGATTCTCGATCACGATGAAGGAATGGTAATCGAACCGCTTTGGCCTGGAAATATTGAAACGCCACTGGAAGATTTTCTGGGCATATCTCACCGTGTAGTGCTTGTGCAACCGGAAGGCTGGACAGCTAAAAAAGGTGCTGAGGCTCTCGTAAAGGCTCGTAGTCAGCTGGGCAAGAAATATGATTTCTCTGGCCTTATCGGTCTACCCAGTACCAACCGCTGGTATTGCAGCGAATTGGCTTCGTGGTGTTGGGGACGGCAACCAGATCGGTTTGGGCCTTGGCACGTCATCCACCCACGTCGACACATAAAAATGGGCAGCATCCTTTTTGAGAGTGGTGCGCGCGACAGCAAGCCGGACAAGTCTACTCCTTCCCCAAAGTAGCACGTAGAACCCTTTGCCTCGCGGTTCGGATTACTCGTAATGCGGAGGCTTGATGACATTCTCCTTAATGGCATTCATGTCGTCGGAAGCCAAACGGTTACTCAACTGTTCCACCTGTTGAGAAAGTCGATGGATTGTTTTGTCCTGTTCAATAACAGTTTTGTTGAGCGTCTCGGTCATCTGTTCCATATGAGCCAGTTCTGACTCAATTTTCACAAACCTCGCCTCTTCCTCAAGTGTCATGGATGAATGATAGGTTTATTTACATGAAAATCCAACGGCAATTCGCCCTTGCGGAAGAAGGTGGTTCGTGGATGATTCCCGCGAATCAACATGAAACCTACCAGATTTTTAATTGTGTTCCTGGCCGTTTCGTTAACGGCTTATGCTCAGAAAAAACCCTCCTACACCCCTGAACAGGCTACCGCGCGTATGACCTTGCCAGAGGGATTCACGGTCACACAGTTTGCAGCAGAGCCTGCAGTCGTGCAGCCCTTTGCATTTTGTTTCGATGACCGCGGTCGCGTTTGGGTTTGCGAAAACCTGAATTATGAGACACGCCGAAGCGACACTTTCAAGTCGGGGCCGCAAGGTCGTATCATAATACTGGAGGACACAGATGGTGATGGAAAGTTCGACAAGAAAAAGGTCTTCATAGATAAGCTGTTTTTCCCGACCGGCTTGCAGGTGGGCTTTGGAGGTGTTTGGGTTGGTTCACCACCCAACCTATTGTTTATTCCGGATAAAGACGGCGATGACATTCCCGATGGTGACCCGAAAGTGGTGCTAGATGGCTGGGGTCGCCAAGATCGGCATGAGACTTTAAACAGTTTTACTTGGGGGCCTGACGGCTGGCTTTACGGATGCCATGGTGTGTTCACGCACAGCAAAGTCGGCAAGCCCGGCACGCCTGACAGCGAACGCCAGGGCATCAACGCCGGGGTATGGCGTTATCATCCCACTAAAGACAAGTTCGAGGTATTCGCGTGGGGTACAAGCAATCCCTGGGGGCTGGATTTTGATGACCGAGGCCAAGCGTTCATCACTGCCTGTGTTATCCCGCACCTATGGCATATGATTCAGGGAGGTCGCTACCACCGGCAGGGTGGCCGACATTTCAATAAGCATGTATATAACGACATTAAAACCATCGCCGACCATGTGCACCAGAATTATGGTGGTCGGAAACATGAAGACGGACGCGCCTACTTCTGGATGGATGGAAAATTCAACGTGAAAAACAACCGCCAACGAAAGGGCGGTTTCGCCCACGGTGGTTGCCAGATTTACAATGGCGGCGCATTCCCGAAGCAGTATCACGGACAGGCCTTTATGGGGAACATCCATCATCACATGCTTTACGTAGACAACCTCGAGCAACGCGGCTCGGGTTTTCGTGGCACGCATGGCGGTGATTTCATGGTGGCACACGATCAGCATTTCCTTGGTTTCAATATGGACACCGGTCCTGAGGGTGGCGTTTGGGTAATTGACTGGAATGACGCCGACATTTGCGGTCGTATCGTTCACCAGAAAGGCACCGGCCGCATCTACCGCATAACGCATCAAAACTGCGAAACGGTGAAAAACCTCGACCTTGCCAAGTTGAGCGACACCGATCTGGTCGATTTGCTCAAGCACAAGAACGACTGGTATGTCGATCATGCAAGGCGGCTGCTTCAGGAACGCGCGCAAGGAACGCAGATTGCAAAGTCGAAGGCGCCCGAGTTGCTGCGCAAAGCCTTTCTGGATTTGGGATCCGGCTCCGTTCATCGCTTGCGCGCTATGCTCGCTGCGCACGCCATGCACGGAATTGACCAAAAAACTCTGCTCAAGCTGATGGCTGACAAGGATGAGACCATCCGCGGCTGGGCCATTCAATGTGCTCTGGAAGACAAGAAGGCATCCAAACCCGTTCTCAATCAACTTGAGAAAATGGCAAAGGAAGATGGTTCACAATTCGTCCGGCTCTACCTCGCAAGTGCGCTGCAGCGTATCCCCGTTGATCAACGCTGGTCGCTAGCAGAGGCCCTGGTGGCACATGAGGCTGACAAGGATGACCATAACCTGCCACTGCTGTACTGGTACGGTATCGAGCCGTTGGTGCCCACCGATAAGGCCCGCGCCCTGAAGCTTGCCGCTAAGGCTAAAATTCCCCTTATCCGTCAATATATCGCACGCCGCAGCGCCTCTAAATAATCTCCATGAAAAAACAACTCACACTACTTGCACTTACTATAGGCTTTAACGTCCAAGCTGACTGGAATCAGTGGCGTGGACCCACCGGTCAGGGTCATGCAGATGCCAACCTGCCCCTCCAATGGAGTGAGACCAAAAACGTCAAATGGCGTACTCCCATCTCCGGCAAAGGCTGGTCCTCTCCCATTATTGAGGACAATCAGATCTGGTTCACCGCAGCCCATGAAGTTCTTGCCACCGAGGCTGAGAAAAAAGAGCGCCTCAAGAAAAATACCGGCAGCCAGCCACTGGTCGTTCTTTCTCTGGTGCGACTACATGCCATCTGTATCGACAGGCGTACCGGCAAGCTGCTGCATGATATTGAAATTTTGAGAAAGAAAGATCCCCAGTGGGTCCACAAGCTAAACAGCTACGCCTCTCCCACGCCGATTATTGAGGACGGCAAACTCTACTGCCACTTTGGTGCCTATGGAACCGCATGTGTTGACGCTAAAACTGCCAAGGTCCTTTGGCGCAATCAGGATATTCATGTGAACCACGAGAACGGCCCCGGAAGCACACCCGTGCTCTGGAAGGAGTTATTGATTTTCCACATGGATGGAAGTGATAAGCAGTTCATCATTGCGCTGGACAAACAATCCGGCCGAGAAAAATGGCGGACCGCTCGCACTGGCAAAATGAATGCAAATCCACAGCTAAAAAAGGCTTACGGGACTCCACTCATTACGATGGCCAATGGAAAGCCTGTTCTCTTTTCTCCGGGAGCCGACTGGCTTTACGGTTATGACCCTGCCACAGGCCAAGAGTTATGGAAACTCGCCTACGGCATGCTCGGTTTTTCCGTAGTCCCGCGCCCTGTTGCCGGTCATGGTATGCTTTATATGAGTACCAGCTTTATGCGCCCCCAGCTTCTCGCCGTGCGTTATGAGAAAACGACCAAGCCCCACATTGCATGGAAATATAACCGCGGCGTATCCAACCAGCCTTCACCCATACTCGTTGGCGATGAGCTTTATTTTGTAAGTGACAGCGGCGGCCTCGTTACCTGCCTTGACGCCCATTCAGGCGAGGTCCACTGGCGCGAACGCATTGGCGGCAATTATAGTGCCTCCCCACTCCACGCAAACGGCAGGCTTTACTTCCAGAGCCGTGAAGGTGAAACCACTGTGTTAAAGCCCGGCAAGACTTTCAAGGTGCTCGCCAAGAACAAGCTCGATGGCCAACACTTGGCCAGTGCCGCCGTCGACGGTG
>CAYUXV010000330.1:0-8384 GCA_964448875.1 uncultured Verrucomicrobiota bacterium | reverse complement strand
GAAGCTCACGCCATCCTCGGTGATGTAGCCTCCGGTCCAACCTGCTGCCCAACGTAGTAGATCCATGTCAAAACACATGAACGCTTCACGCCCAACAATGATTGCCATCCCCTTGTTGGCCACGTTATTCTTGGGAAATTGCGTTCGGATGGCCGCCTTGGTGTATGGAAAATCAGCCTGCAAATGCCGAGAAAGTTTTTTTTGCCACTGAGGCAGTTCTTGACCCAGACCAACGTGCGCCAGAAGCACGCCAACTAAAAAGAGGTGAAGTTTGTTCATAAAGGAATCCGACGTTCTGCACTCCAATCCATTCAAGTGCAAGTTTTTCGGCGGATTTGACATTTGGTTTTGGGAGCTCTAGCCTTCGCTCTCTGCCCAACAGGGTATCTGAAAATGAATGTTGAAATAATTGATCTGGCACCTTGCAAGAAGCAACTTCGCGTGGAATTGGATGCAGAGGAGGTCGACAAGGCTTTCGATCGTGTGACCGGCCAGTTCCGCAAGCAAGCCAACCTGCCGGGTTTCCGCAAGGGTAAGGCTCCTCGAGAGAAAGTAGCAATTGAGTTCAAAGAAAAGATTGAGGGTGAGGTAAAACAGCAGCTCATATCCGACGCTTACCGACGAGCCCTTGATGAGAAAGAACTGAAGCCGGTGACAAATCCGGATATTGAAGAGATTCAGTTTGCTCAAGGGCAATCGTTGCAGTTCGCGGCAACGGTAGAAACCGCTCCAGACTTCGAACTCCCCGATTATAAAGGACTGCCTGGCAAACGTGAACGGGTGGACTTGGGCGACGACGAAGTAGAAAAGGCTATTAATGCTCTAAGAGACCAGCGTGGTCAGTACGAGAATGTTGAGCGAGAGGTACAAGACGGTGACTTTGTAGTGGTAAATTACACAGGTGAGTCAGAGGGCAAGCCTTTGACAGAATACGCGTCAACCGCACGCGGGTTAACCGAACAGAAAAAATACTGGCTACACGTTCATGCGGATGCGGAACACGATCATTTCATCCCAGGTTTTACCGCGCAGCTTGTTGGCGCGAAGGCTGGAGACAAGCGTGAGGTGAAGGTGGATTTCCCTGAAGGCTTCGTGGCAAAGGAATTGGCTGGGCGAAAAGGTGAATACGCTGTCGAGGTGGTCGAGGTAAAAGAGAAAAAACTGCCGGCCTTGGACGCAGAATTTGCCAAAAGCTGGGGGGCAGATGGAATCGATAAGCTGCGTGAAGGAGTGCGCACTGACTTGGAAAATGACCGGAAGAATAAGGCTGAGAGTGACGTGCGAGCGCAGGTGCTGGAAACACTGATCGACAAGTGCGATTTAAAGGATCTTCCCGATGCCGTGGTCGGTGCCGAGACACGCAGCATGGTATACAATATCGTGCAACAAAATCAGCAACGCGGTATTGGCAAGGACGAGATTGAGCGAAATAGGGAACAGATTTATGCCACTGCCAACATGGCTGCACAGGACCGCGTGAAGGCAGCCTTTATTATCCAACGCGTGGCCAAGGCTGAGAATATTGAGGTAACCCAAGAGGAGATCGCCAACCATCTTTCAATTCTCGCTCAGCAAAACAAGATGGAAGTACAGGAGTTTTACAAAAAAGTTCAAGAGAATGATGGCATGCATGAGATCGTAAATGCTGCACTGCACGACAAGGTGGTCAGCTTTCTAGTGGAAAACGCGAAAATTGAAGAAGTAGACCCTGCGCCACCAGCTGATGACGAACATTCTCATTCCCATTCACACGGCTGATTAGTTCACAGTCTGTTGAAAATCTGCCAATTTTTTGGTTTGCCCTTCACCGACAGAGCGCTACTTTTCGGCGGGCCTCGGTGTTCCTAGAATGCCGTAAACCATGCCTTCGCCATCAGGCATTGACCCAATCAGAATGCCCGCAAGGGAGTGCCGAACGGGATTGGTAACCGCCTAAGAGACTTGGTTTACCCCTTGGCTCGCGGGCGGTTTTTTTACTCACGGGCTTTTCGCCAAATAACGATTCCAACATGAATGGTAATTCATGGGATCGCTCTGCTCAAAACATCTGTCACCATGAAATCATTAACCAAGGTCATTTAATCAAGCGCCGATGCATCGACCTCAGTGCCACCAAGGCAAGTGTAAATGCCACAATGAGCACATAACCAATATGAAGTGTCAAATACGGTGGCGGCAGATTCAGACATGCGCCACGAATTAGGGCACAAATATGGGTCAGAGGTAACGCCATAGCAACATTGTGTGCCCAGGCGGGGAGCTGCTCTAGTGGAAAAAATGTTCCAGCAAAAAGAAACATGGGGAAAATCAGGAGAAAGATTGGGAGGTTAAAGGCTTCTATCTTCGGCGAAAGCGCGGTGACAATGAGACCCATTGATGCAAAGAGCAAACCGCCTATCGCCGCCAGCGGCAGCACCCACAATGCGGATGGCCATATGGTGAGGCCAAAGGCGGAAAGCATACAGAGCATCAGCGTACCGGCTCCAAAGGCTTTCGTTGCGCCCCAGAGCAATTCCCCAGCAATAACATCCTCCACGAGGAGCGGTGTGGCAATCATCGCGTCAAAGGTGCGTTGGTAGTACATGCGCACAAAGGACGAATAAGTGGTTTCAAAAAATGACCAGAACATAACCGCTACCGCCACCACGCCTGGCGCAACGAATTGCAGATAGCTCATTTCCTGCCCTTGGAATTTGAAGTCGCCAACCATTCCACCAATGCCAAAGCCGAATGCCAGCACGTAAAATACCGGCTCCAAGAGAGGCGGGAGGAAATTAGTGTACCAAGTAGTAAGCAACACTTCTCCGTTCCGACGCCACACATGTAACAAGCGCCAGGAAATGTTGCTGAATTTCGCGGTGTGCATGTCAGTCCTTCAGTGCACGACCGGTACGGCGAAGGAAAACGTCCTCCAGTGTCGCACGCCGAATTTGTCGGTCCTGCTCAGGGAAACGCGATTCGATTTCCTGCGCCACATGACCACCTTCTTGATCGGAAATATAGAGTCGATCCTCGACCTCCTCCAACGGCCAGTCGCGCTCTCTCAAAAATGCACGTACCGTATCTGACACGTTCCACAGTTCCACCACTTCGCGCCCGACTTCACTGGAAACCAAATTTTCGGGCGTGCCTTCAAGAAGAATTTTACCCTCATTCATCACCATCACGCGATCTGCCAACTGGCTCGCCTCTTCCATGTAATGCGTGGTTAGCAATACCGTTACTCCCTCCTTGCGCAACCTCCGTATCATTTGCCAGATGAGCTGCCGCGCCTGTGGATCCAAGCCCGTGGTCGGCTCATCAAGCACCAACATTTGAGGCTCATTTAAAAGCGCGCGCGCCAGCATCAGTCGGCGTTTCATGCCACCGGAGAGTTCTGGTATGACGCTTTCGGCTTTTTCCGTGAGCCCCATTTGCTCAAGCAGCTCGTCAGCCCGCCGCGCTGTTTTAATACAATCCAAGTCATAATAACGCGCAAAAATTAGCAGGTTTTTACGTACGGAAAAATCAGGATCGAGATTGTCCTCTTGCGGACAGATACCCATGCTGGCCTTAACTGAGCGAGGTTTCTCTGTCACGTCCTGCCCAAACACTCTGATGAGTCCATCCGTTATGGGACTAAAACAAGTTAGCATGCGGATGGTTGTTGTCTTGCCCGCACCATTAGGACCCAGCAATGCCACACACTCACCCCTAGCTACATCAAAGTCGATTCCATCCACTGCTGTGAACTCACCGTAGCGCTTCACCAGGCTGCGCACTTCGATAGGTAACACGTCCGACATGTCGAGAATCTAGATTGATGGATCCTTATCCTCCAACGCACGAAGCACCTCAGGGTCACGCACATCCACCCAGCGCCCGGCAATCTCCAAACCCGCAACTGTTTGCCCCGCCTCAAGCATCATGGAAAGCGCGTCGGTCAACTCATACTCCCCTCGCGGCGATTTCTCCAAATTCTCCGTATAATCGAAAATTGTCTCTCTAAAACAATAAATACCTGCGTTGTACCAGGCGGTCTCCTCTTCTTTTAGCCAACCTTCCATACGCAATTTATTCAACTGCTCCGCCGATGGCTTTTCAGCAAGGTGTTTCAAGTTAAACGCTTCATCAAAAAAGAATAGGCCTCCTTTGGTAATATCCTCACTTCCGGTCACCGTCACTAGTCCCGCAAAATCCCCTTCTGCCCAACGTTCCTGCATTTGCCGATAAGCCTCAGGCTTCACAAGGATGTCGCCGTATGTCAGGAGAAAATCATCACCTCCAACAAACCTTCGAGCTAACTCCGGTGCTTTGCCTGTGCCATCCTGCACTATCTGGCGGGTGTATAAGATAGACACCCCCCAGTCCGTTCCATCACGAAAATAAGTTTCAACCACGTCCGCTTGCCAACCCGAGATTATACAAAATTCCGAAACACCCGCATCCCGAAGGCCGGCAACGATATGCTCGAGAATAGGTCGTCCTTGCACCAGCAACATCGGTTTGGGCGTCGCATCGGTGAGCTCTCCCATCCGCGTGCCCTTACCAGCTGCAAGAATGACGGCCTTCATGCCGTTCTACTTCGCTTTGCCTTGATTCGCCACGGCCTCCATCGCGGCTTTCACGGCTTCCTCGTTGCCGAGGTAGTAGTTCTTGATGGGTTTCAAATTCTCGTCGAGCTCGTATACCAACGGCATGCCAGTGGGAATATTAAGCTGTAGCACTTCCTCTTCGGAAAGCTCATCAAGGTATTGCACCAATGCCCGAAGACTGTTGCCGTGAGCGGCAATGATGACGTGCTTGCCCTCCTTGACCTCCGGTGCAATGGCTTCGTGCCAGTACAACAGGAACCGCTCAACCGTATCCTTGAGACACTCGGCCAACGGCAATTGCTCCTCAGTGAGGTTTTTATAACGTGCATCGTGACCTGGATAACGTTCGTCACCCATTTCCAGCGCAGGTGGGGGCACGTCATAGGCACGACGCCAAATGAGAACCTGTTCCTCTCCATGCTTCTCGGCAGTCTCAGCCTTATTCAATCCCTGCAATGCCCCGTAGTGGCGCTCGTTGAGCCGCCAGTCACGCCGTACTGGCAACCACATCTGATCGAGCTCATCCAGTGCAATCCACAAAGTGCGGATGGCACGTTTGAGGACGCTTGTGTGTGCCTTGTCGAAGACAAAACCGTTTTCTCTTAATACCTGACCAGCACTTCGTGCCTCCTCACGACCTTGATCTGTGAGATCCACATCGTGCCAGCCGGTAAACCGGTTTTCCAAGTTCCATTGTGATTGACCGTGGCGAAGTAAAACCAACTTGTGCATGGCGGCGAAACTAACGATGCACACAGCACGTGTCACGCAAAAGCCCGAATGAACTTGGAGAGAAAGGCTAAAGCTGGTGCAATTGCGCGCGTGGAAGACGAATTTACCGCATTGACCGAAGATGCCGGATTGCTGGATTTATCCTGTCGATCACGGCTTTGCCTACTGGGGGAAGATCGCACGAAATTCCTACACGGACAGGTCACTAACGATATCAATGGCCTCACCGAACACACCGGATGCTACGCTGCCTTGGTAAATGCCAAGGGAAAAATGGAAAGCGACCTCTTCATTTACCGGCTGGCCGATGAAATCCTTCTCGACTTCGAACCTAATCTGACTGAGGCCGTGAAAGCACGGCTGGAGAAATATATCATTGCCGAGGACGTGGAAATAGCTGATGTGGCTCCACATTTTGGGTTGCTAAGTATACAAGGACCCAGGGCTGCTGTAGTACTGAAAGATCTTGGGATACCCGAACCCAAAGATAAACTGGGCATCGCCACTGGGCCGAATGAGGAATATGTGATCAACCAGCCTCGACTGGGTACTACTGGGTTCGATTTGTTCGCACCCATCGGTGAGCTGAAAATCTGGAAAACCCGTTTGGCTCAACATGCACTTCCATGCAGCGAGAAGACATTCGAAAAAGCCCGAGTACTGTCATCCATTCCGCGCTTTGGGAAAGACCTCACCGAGGCTAACCTTCCGCCCGAAGGGGGTCTTGAGTCCTGTGCGATTAGTTACGCCAAAGGTTGTTATATTGGGCAAGAAATTATAGCCCGCATCCGAACCTACGGCCAAGTAGCCAAAGCGCTTCGCGGACTAAAACTCGATGGGCCAGCTGCTGAAGGTGATGCTGTTTTTCGGAAAGATAAACAGGTTGGCATGCTTTCAAGCGTAATCACTAAACCTGATGTGGCGTTGGCTCTCATACGCCGTGAGGCGAACGACTTGGGTAACACATTGTGCGTGAAAACAAAAAACGGTGATGTCTCAGCCGTGGTTGCAACACTGCCATTCGAAAAATTCGGGCTCTAGAAATCCACCAATTCGACATCAAACACTAACGTGGCATTAGGTGGAATAACACCACCGGCCCCACGTTCACCATAGGCCAAATCCGGCGGAATGATCAGAATGCGCTGCTCTCCTTTATTCATGTCTGACAGGGCCTCATCCCAACCCTTAATAACTTGGCCAACACCAACCTTAAACGCCAACGGTTCACCTCTGTCGCGTGAGCTATCAAATTTTTTCCCATCGAGAAATGTCCCGGTATAATGCGCCTTTATATCACGACCCTTTCCAGCCTTATCACCTTTGCCCTCCTTGATGATAAAATACTGCAAACCAGATTTACTCGTCTCAAACTTAGCTTTTGGATGTTTCTTTTTCAGTTCAGCAATTAATTGATCCACAGTCTTTGCTTTCTCTTGGGTTTGAGAAGCTGATCCTTTGCCCTGACAGGCACACACCGCCAAGAAAAGGCTCGCTACAAACAGAGTGTTTAAACATTTTAATTTCATTTTATTTTATATCAACACATTCAACATCTATGAAAACGGTAGAAAACGGTGGGATTGTGGCACCTGCTCCGGCTTTGCCAAAAGCAAGATTGTGTGGAATCACCAAAAAGCGCCGCTCACCTTTCTTGATACCGTCTAGTCCCTCAGCTAAACCTTTGATCCGGAGTGGCGCACCCACCGGGATGGGTGCGGGTTTGCCCGCCTTTCTTGTATCGTCCAACACTCGACCATCCGGAAGACTCAACACGATGTGTACAGTGGCAGTCTTACCTTTAGCTGCACCTACTCCAGCTCCTGCCTTGGTCACTAGGTAGCGAAGCCCACTCTTGGTGGTGGTCTCTTTGGCACCCGAATTAGCCTTTGCAACCTCGGCGATCTTAGCAGTAATCAGCTGCTTATCTTTTTCCATCTGTGCCTTGTATTTCTCCGTGGCACGCCCTTCAATTCCTTTTTGCAATGTCACGAAGGCTGCCTGATCAGACTTGAATGCTTTGGCTTTTGCACCAACGCGGAGAATTTTCACCGTCTTGATCTTGTCGCCCTTAATGATGGCGTTTACCACTTTTTGATCGGCGGCACTGGTCACTTTTCCAAAAACCGTGTGTTTGCCGTCCAGCCAAGGGGTAGCCTTGTGTGTGATAAAAAACTGGCTTCCATTGGTGCCCGGGCCGGAATTGGCCATGGACAGAATTCCTGGACCGACGTGCTTTAACGTGGAATCGATCTCATCACCAAATTTGTAGCCCGGGTCGCCCGTGCCCGTGCCCAACGGGCAGCCACCTTGGATCATGAAGTCCGGAATGACGCGATGAAAGTTAAGCCCGTCATAGAATTTGGCACCCTTGCCCTTATTCGAATCTTTTGTTCCTTCAGCCAGTCCTACAAAGTTGGCAACAGTCAGTGGCGTTTTTTCAAACTCCAGAGAAAGCAGTATTTTACCTTTGGTGGTGTCGAATTCAGCATAAAGACCGTCGGCAAGTTTGTCAGCAGCTTCGCTACCACATGCCAGCATGAATACCGATAACACGGCAATGAAAAGGGGCTTATTTCGCATAGCCCCCACATCAAAGCGAATTTGCAGCCGCTGGCGAGTTTTTTCTTTTGGCGTGACAAGACGATCACCAGTGTCGACGCTGCCGCGGATGAGTGATGAAAAACTGGATGAAGGACTCTACGCTGAAATTGGTACTACCAATGGGACGATTGTTTTGCAGCTAGAATTTGAGAAAACTCCGCTGACCGTTGCCAACTTTGTAGGACTGGCTGAAGGGACAAAACACTATTCCAATGAAGGCGGAGAACCTGAAGACCAGAAGGGCAAACCCTATTATGATGGGTTAATCTTTCATCGCGTCATTCCGGACTGCATGATCCAAGGTGGCTGCCCACAGGGACGCGGGAGTGGTGGCCCGGGTTACGAGTTCGAAGATGAGATTGACAACACGCTGCAGCACGATGGCCCAGGAATACTCTCCATGGCTAACGCCGGCCCAGGCACCAATGGAAGCCAATTTTTCATCACACATCGCGCAACACCCCACTTAGATGG
>CAYUXV010000329.1:0-4782 GCA_964448875.1 uncultured Verrucomicrobiota bacterium | reverse complement strand
CCTTGTCTTGTGAAATGGAAATTTTTGCATGCGGCCGGGAGATAGACCCAAACGGAAGATCAATATCACCTACGCCCTCACGGCCAATTACCCATCTGCCGTATGGCAATCTACAAGAATAAAGAGATTGTACAAGGGGGTCGCCAAATGAACACCCGGGGAAAGCATCTTTCCAGCCATCAAGTTTACCCACTACAATGGCTAAAGAATTTTCAACGCGTTGTCCCGGATGAGTGTTTTGGTATCTCCGAATACGAACACCAATTTCATCCAACATTGTACGATGCATGTCCTTTATGGGTTGGATCATTTGCGGATCCTTGCATCGATTTGCCATGCGTTGACGGAACTCCACAGAATTGAATGGGTCGAACATGAAAATGATGCCAGCGGCTGCTCCGACATGCTGTGCCCCCGGGCGATCTTCAGTATCTGCACCGGGCTGAAAGTGTTCGCCCGCATTGTCATAAAATGTCAGCGAAGCCTCTTCATCGAGCTTGTCATGAGATAAAGAATAAACGAATGGGCGAGGCATCTTGACTGTGCGCCCTTTCCGGTAAATATCTTCATACATGAATCCATCCAAAGTGGTTTTCAGCAAGGATGCCTGCTCAGGTCCAGAGCGACCAAACAGCGTATTGGCCATGTCATTGATCAGGACATTCCCTTGCGGGTCCATGTCAGTGAAGCTAACCCCAAAATTCCTGATCAACGTTTCTGGTAATATTTTTGACAAAACCGAAAGGTAATATGACTTGCCGGATTGGGTGTCCCCGACAATGGATACAATATGGTTTTTGGTCCGCATAAACCCATGGGGAAGAATCAGCCTGTCATGCGGGCATGCAATATCCCGGCAGAGACTGCCTAGGGAATCCTTCACGTTACCATCAGCCGTAAAGTTATTTGGGGCCGGCAAAAACCGGAGAAACGAATCTCCTTTCAGGATGGGGTCGGGTCTCAAATCTTCATGTGTTGCCACCCAATAGGCATCGTCGAATCTTTGTAGACAACGTGGGCAAAGATGTTTCCCCGCATCTGGCACCTCCATAATATCATCTTCAATCGGCGCTTCTTCCACGGGAGGTTGAACAACCAACTCTTCAACCGTATTGATGACATCCCGTAACGGGATCATTGCATGGCTCTCACTCAATCCTGCTGGCACAACCCAAGCCTCGGAAGCGCTTGAATCTGTACCGGCCCATTTTGCCAGGTCATGCAGGCTCATCGGCAGCATCGTCTCGCCATGGTGACGCACCACAGACCAGTTGGATGGGATGAAGTCTTCGCGCCACTTGTCGAGTTTCTTGCCTCCGCGGATAAGGAGGAAACTATCCCCAATCTGGACTAGATAATCGGTTTCCAGGTTTAGGGTGGCAGATTCGGATTCTTCCCCGTTCACCTTGATCTTAATTTTTGGAAAAACCGACTTGATTTCAACTGCACCATCTTCGGGGACATTCAACTCGCAATGTTCCGGAAAGACATTTCCTTTGCCGGGAATCTTGAAGTCTACCCCTCCCCCTGACCCAATGATAAACGGCCGCACTGTCACCGTCATGAAATCCCCAGAATTGCAACTATAGATGCCCCAATCAATTCTGGATGAAAAAAGACTCACAACAAGGGTGTTATACTGGCGAATTCTATTTTTATCTATAATTTCGGGCAAGCTTTAAACACGTTATATCTAGGCCCATCCGGTCAAAAATTACTTGAAAAAGGCTGATTTACATCACACCTTCCTAGCATTGGCGTTGCCGGAAAACTGGTGGAGTTTTGTCCGAAATGTGGCAAAAGGCACATCTGTGATATGTCTCAGGCTGGCAAAAGGATAAAATGCACCAGCCTGAGGTGCGGGACCAGTTTCCTCCTTCCCGGAACAGTGGTTGGACCTGTCAGGCGCCCTGTTCCAGCAAGCTCAAAGCCCAAACGCCCAGCTCTCAAGACCATTGCCGTTAGCCTCATATGCCTGCTGGCAATTGGCAGCATCGTTCTTGGCGCTGTCCTGATAATCAATAAGAAGAAAGCCAAACCTACTAACCCACCAGTCAAAATAGTTCAAACAGAAGGAAATGGCACAGGCCCGGGCCCGAAACCACCAGACCCGGGCGGCGAAGGTCAGGTCGATCAAAAAACCTTGGCAAACATGGTTGGCATGGTTGTCTTGGGAGCCAAACTTACAAGCCCTGGAGGAGAGACAAGAGAATTACCTTCTTTGACGGTTAAAATGAGTATAGCTGAAATTGCCGCAGCAAAACTACCGAAAGAAGAGTTCATCGCCATGTGTAATGTGGAACACCCAATCAAGGATCCCAAAACGAAGAAAGTGGTTGCTTTTAATTTTGGTGTGGGTGGGAGTGGATCGTGCTTCCTGATAACTCCGGACGGATATGCGATTACCAACCAACATGTAACACAAGCGATTTATTACGCACAAAACCATACAGAGGTCGTGAATCGATTAAAAAATAAAACTTGGCTGGCAAAGAGCAGCTTCAGCAGTTGGACCCCAACTCCTCAAATATGGGTGTTTTTTGAGGGTGTGGCTCACGAGGCAACTATCGTGTTTCAACATGACAAAATTGATTTCTCTATCTTGAAAATTGATGGTATCAGCGGTGCCCCATTCTTCAAACTTTCCGCAAAAAGGAAACCTGATGACTTGGTTCTGAACACAAAGGTGGTAACACTCGGATATCCGGGATCCTCTCGGGGGCCAGGCTTGAGGAGTAAAGAAGAACAGGAGTTGTTGGATAATAAGAAGAAAAAGACAATTAAAGATTGGTTTCCTGAATCTGACTTCAAATTAGTTTTAAAGGGGGGCGTTGTTGCCGTGACAAAGGACAGGCTAGATGAGGGATTTCTTATTGAGCATGACGCAACTATCAATGGAGGCAATTCGGGCGGCCCTCTGGTTTCAGAGGCTGGCTTGGATAAGCCCACGGAGAATGCAGTCGTTTATGGAATCAATACATGGACCGTAACCGCCGGGGATAACTCATATCTGTCAATCATGATGGAAACTGTCCGAAAAAATGTTGAAAGTCGCGTGCCCAGTGCCGTCTGGGTGGATAAATAGATTTTCCTTCCTGTGCTCGAATTCTGCAGCTCTTGTTACCCTAAGCACCTGTATGTGTAAGGCTTGGTTTTTTGCTGTCTCCGTCTTGCCCTCATAGAGACGTACCAGCTAAGGGTGAAGGGCCTAAAGTGTGCATAAAATTCATCCTCATCCAGCACCAGTTCCGGGTGCGCAACTCGGCAAGCTGCATATGACGGTACACTCTCCGGAGGTTGCCAATAATCAAATAGCTCGATGCTTAATGACCCCTACACGGACACATTTTGGGGAGTGCTTACAGGTTATGATGCGACCACCGCCCTAGCCATCGCGAAGCATGCCAAGCCTCTTACGGTGCGTAAGGTTGCCTCGGGCATGGAGATTGCACTCGAATGTGTCACCGAGGGTCTGTGGTACGATGAGTTGGTGAAGAACAAGTTCGTACGCAAAAAGTCCGGATGTTACCCGTTGGATTTGCCTTCCTCCTCCTGAAGGTATTCCCTTGGCTGATACCACCGGGCTACGAAAATGAAACACACCGAGGTGCCAAGCATCAACCAGGTGAAAAACCAGAAATAATCGGATCCTTCTAGGTTTGTCTGACCCCCTACAGCGGTGGTGGAATCGAATTCGATCGATGCGATACCACCGCGTCCTTTCTCGACCTCAAGCTTTCCTTTCTCGCCCTTGAGTTCAATGATGCGTTTCTCTCGCCAGCTGTAAGGGCGATTCTTTGCGTCCTTATCTTTGCTTGGGCGGCTGATGGTGCTGACAAGGACTATATCATTTTGTGTCATGTATTTCCTGTCTGGGCCCAAGCTCGTGATCCTGAAGCCGTTGCGATTGACCATACGATATTGAAGCGGGGACCCCCAACTATCCTTGATGCTCTCCACAAGCCCCGTTCCTTCCTTTGTTTTGGGAAGTGTATTGTTGTTGTCCTTGAAGTGGGCTTTGATTTTGGATAATGCTGAAGCGAGCACCTCATCGGCGGCAGTTTGGATCGATTTTTGGGCTCCTTCCTTGTCGTAGTTCAGGGTGATATCATCTTCAGTGCCAAACTTCTTGTCTTCCCCTGCCAGCGTAAGCGAGTAGGCTCCTTGTTCTCCCGCTTTGTATTGAATGCTGTTGTCGTTGAGATCTTTGGCTTTAGATACGAGCTTGATTCTATCGGCCTCTGTGGTGGCCAGCTTTTTATCTTCTCCGTCCTTGGCATGAAAGGATGTGCTGAGGTCGGCTGCAGCTGAGAGCTGGTTTGGGACCTGGATGTACGAATTGACTTGGGCAGTGAAGAAATTACCCAAAGAGACCGACATCAAGAAAAGCGCCATGATAACCGACTTCATCGTTCTGGGTGCCTGCGTGTAGGCAAATTCGAGGCAGGTGATCGAAACCATTACCTCCGAGGAAGTCAGGATGGCGTAGGCAAATATCTGCCATCCGATTGATGGCTGTTGCCCTTGGTCAACCCACTGTTGAACAAAGGCAACTATCGAGAACCCAAGGAACATTACAAACAGGCCGATGCTGACCTTGCGCATGGGTGTCAGCTTGAAGACTTTGTCTATCAACGGATAGATGACAAAACTAAAGATCGGCACCATGACAACAATCATGATCGGATTGATCGCCTGAATCTGTGAGGGCAGCCAGTGAACACCAAGCCAATGCCTATCGAGCTCCTCTGCCTGAAGAACCCAAGACGAACCTGTCTGATC
>CAYUXV010000328.1:0-8573 GCA_964448875.1 uncultured Verrucomicrobiota bacterium | reverse complement strand
CGCCACCGGGTGCACCGCCACCGGGTGCACCGCCACCGGGTGCACCGCCACCGCCGCCTGGAAATCCCCCTCCATCATCATCATTTTTGGGTTTTTTCTTATTACTCGTCAGTTGCAACGATTGAATCCAAATCGTAGACGGGACCGCCTTGAAAATTATGCAACCCGGCACCAGATTCATAAACGCCCTTAAATCGTCGTTGAGTTGTACACCCTCCAGCTCGCTTAGGAATGGGTTTTTCCACATATCAAGATAACGAAGATTTTTCAAAATGCGCAGTTCCTGCAAAACAGCTTTGTCTAATGCGTTTCGCTTTACCTCCGGACCAACCAACCCGACATACTCAACTTTACCATCCTGATTCACGAAATACTTACCACCCAAGCTCACAACCTTGGCCAATGCGCTAGCAACAGCCTTATCAGCTAACGGTGGGCTATCGAGAGCAAAGCTTCCAACCAGCCCAGCAAGTTCAATGGGCACACCGAGGTTGACATCAGCAAATGTGATGCGATTCCGATCATTTGGCTCACGTTCAGTATGCAGTGTGAAAATGGCGTAGTTTAAACTGTCCACATAGTAATATTGAGCAGGGTCTGCCTTCACACTTAGCTTAGGCAGATCAAAAATACGCCCTTTGAAACTCACTTCGTCATCTTCATTCAGACCGTGTGCTTGCCATCTCACAACATCTGTCAGAGGATCCACAACAGGAGCGAATTGCGTAGCATTTGCGTCATTAGGTCCGCCTTCTTCCGGCGGTGGAGACCGCCCTAAGGTCATGGTGTAACGTCCCTTTGCTCCCTCTGTGGCAAATTCTAGTTTTTGTGTAACGTTACCATCACCAGTGTACAAAGTGAATGTGTCGGGATCGATCACCTTAACCTTAAAGACAGTTTCTTCGCCAAGTGGTTGAACGAGACGCGGCAGGGAAGCAGTATTAAATCGTACGGCATTTCCAGTTTTAAAGGGGTGAGCCGGAATGATAGTTCGCCGGGTTTGCGGGTCAATCGAACGGCGCATTTGCAGCCATCCTTTCGCGGTATTATTCACATCGATGTTCCCAACAACTTGATCCTTGAACTTTAAGGCCTGTTCTGGATCTCCTCCCAAAGCTGCATTCTCGTTGGGATACAGGGCAAAAGTGTTTGTGTCGAATGAGCCAACAAAATATGTGCCGTTGAGGTCGGCGCCTTGAGGCGAACGATTCAAGAACCGCACCTGTTCACCGCCCCCAAACCCATGTCCGAGCATCACGAGAGTGTTGGTTTTTTCAATGGTAATTCCACGCCAAGGGCGGACCATCGTCTTATCTATCCCACGCGCATACTCACCCATCCGCAAGAGTTGCACACTTTTCACCGGATGCCCCGGCACCTTTGCGGTAACTTTCACGTACCCCTCAACCTTTTGAAGCGATTCCTTCAGAGCTGATAACAGGTCAATCCAAATGTATCGGCTGTTTAAATATTGTTCCAGACCCTGTGCTTCTGTTTCGAGCCCCGAATATTCATTAACCTTTGCGTCCACTTCCTGAGCTAAAGCGGGAATTTTCGGGGCGAATTCAATCATATCCTTCGCAGTCTGCTCCTTCTCTTTCGTCTCCTCATGACTGCGAGCCCCATACACCGCAAAAATCAGCCCAACACAGAACGCTGCGGCAATGATATAAGGACTCCGTCGATCAATTTCTCGGCTAATACGTTCCCGTCCAGGCAACAGGTTGAATTCCGTCATGCCTACTGTCACATTTCGCAAACCCATGCCGACCGCCTCTCCAAAGCCATGTACTCTTTGAGACAATAACTCCGTGTCAACACCCTCCGCAACCGCCACATTTCGGAACGGGTTGAAATACTCTACCTCCAAACTAAATTTTTCTTGGAAAAAATTGGCCGTGTACGCCAACTGTGCGCCTGCTCCTGCCAAGTACATTCGTACCGGAGCAGTCCCGCCTTGCTGACTACGATAAAACTGAATGGTCTGCGCTACTTGCTGATGCAATCGAATCATCACATTTCTAGCAACCTTGGCTACAATAGCCTGATATGGATCCGGAGGTTCTTCGAATGAACCACCAAGATGCACAATGCCTCGCTCCGTCTTATATTGCTCGGCAGATTCTATTGTTATCTCCACACCTTGTGCAGTAAGTTCATTCTGGAATTCTTGGGTAATGTTCTGGGAACCAATACCTATGCTACGCGAGTAAAACGAGTCACCCTCAATGAACAACACGTTTGTCGTTTGTGCACCGATGTCCAGCAGTAGCGTACAGCCTTCCATTTCGCCATAGTTGTAAACGAAGGCATTGCGAAGAGCTGCGACAGATCCGTCGATCATCTCCAAATTCATCTTGTTCTCGTGGCAAATATCGGCAATACCCTCGACCTCCTCGGTTTTCATCGCCATCAAAAGAACATCCAGCTCACCGGATTCAGCTGTCCCTAGAATCTGGTAATCCCATTCTACTTCATCAAGAGGAAATGGAACATTTTGCTGTGCCTCGTACTGGATAATCTGCCCAACCTTCGACCCCTCAACGGCAGGAGTACGCAATGGTTTGGAAAAAACAAGACTGCTCGAGGCACACACATTGACGCTCATGCCTTTTGCGCGAATCTCGTTTGCATCAAGAGCTTCCTTCAATGTCGCACGCATCGATTCCACCACTGTGGATTGGCGCACTTCCTGCTCCGTCTGACCCTCCTGACCCTCCTGACCCTCTTCACCCTCACCATCAGCCCCTGTTGCGCTATTTTCAGGCGGATCAACATGGATCATAGGCTGCACGGCAAAACGGGTGAGCTTCAGGGTCCCATCACCCTGAGGTTCAAATTCCGCCAACTTTAGGTTTCCCGCCCCAAAGTCGATCGCTAAAAATGGTTTCATGCCAGGTCTCAAACACTGTGTGAACACCGAAAAACCACACAGGTCTGCTTATACAATTTACCAGTAAATCTGAATTCAGCAACCATATCACACCCGAAAACCGGCGTTGGGAGCATTCCTCTACCAAATTAATCGGCTAAAACGGCGTGCTCTTAAGTCCACCAAACACAGCTCACCAATTAGAACGCCCAGTCGCCCTCAAGCTCAATCCTGAAATGACGGCGCTAAACTTTAATTACGCCTACGTTTACGTCCGAGGGCATTCAAGATATCCTGGACCGTAGGCACCCCAATGAGTACACCCAGCCCAAAATAGACAGCACCAGCGGTTGCCATCGGGACCAAAACACCTCCCAACTGAGCCCATAAACCTTCGATCCCCCACGATAGCTGTGTAAAATAAGCCATCCCCATTGCTGTCGCGCTACTCAGCACTACCCCAAGCAAAACCGCCAATGACGATCGCCTCCCAGTCACTCCGCCGAGATCAAGTCGCCCCCAACGACGCTCAAACGCCAAACCCAACAATATCACCGTAACGCACGCAGTCAGCGAATTCGCAATTCCGAAAGCGCCTTGCTTCTGATCCATTGGGAAGAAGTCCGAGAATATCAACGCAGCTACCAATCCCAAATTCAAAACGAGACACAAGAGGCTGATTTTCATGGGTGTTTTCACGTCTCCACGCGCATAGAACGCACGAATCATAATTCCGCTAATCGAATAAAACACCAGTGCTGGCGCAAGGCACTTGAGCGCGTACGAAACGTGCCTCGTCGAGTCCACCGTAAATTTGCCTCGCTCAAACAACAGTCGCCCCATCGGCTCGGCCCACACCATCAGCAAGCACATCATTAATGCGTTTATATAGATCACGTGCCACAACCCTTCCGCCAAGGTCGCCTTGAATTCGTCATGCTTATTCTCAGCCTTCAAACTGGATAGTGCCGGCAAGAGAAAAGCCGCCAAGGAAACACCAAACAAACCTTGCGGCAATTCCATCAACCGAACAGCATATGAGAATGACGCAACCACATGATCAGCCACCCAAAAACCCATGCAGGTCGTTGCCACCAAATTAATCTGAAATGCCGCCGCGCCAATGGCTGCAGGAACCATCTTCCCCACTACTCCACTCACCATCTTGTTACGCCAAGGCGAAACCCAATGCCAACGAAACCCTTCCTTTCTAAGGAGCGGCAACTGAAATAAAAACTGCGCCATCCCAGCCACAAGAACTCCCACCGCAAGCGCGAATATTTTCTTGTCCAATCCGCCTTTTATCATTGGCGCAAATACCAATACCGAAATAATCAGAACCACATTCATCAATGCTGGCGCTAATGCCGGCACAAAAAAATGCCCGCGGGAATTCAACATTCCCATCACCACAGCCGCCAAACTGACAAACATCATGTAAGGAAACATCCATCGGAGCAGCTCAAGCATCAATTTTGTGTTCTCTGCCAACTCCCCCCAAGCGAGCACTGCTGAAACAACACCGAGAACCAATCCGATAATGAGTGTTGCAAAAACAATCAACCCACTCACCACAGCGTTAGCCGATCGCCACATCGCTTCCTTGCCCTCATTAATCTCCTTATCCTTGAAAATGGGAATGAATGCAGCTGTCAACGCACCTTCGCCCAAAAGCCGTCGAAAGAGATTGGGGATCATAAACGCCAATAGAAACGCTCCAGCAACTTTATCATCCCCCATAAACCGCGCGTAGCACATTTCACGACCCAACCCAAGAATACGACTGATCAATGTAGCCCCAGCCATTGCGCCGGCAGGCTTGATGATATTTGGTTTCTCTTTATCCGACATCACTGCAAATCATGATTCACGTAATGCACAATTCGGAAATTATCATCCTCTCGTAACACCGCCTTCTGCTCAAATCGATCTTCAAACTCTGGAAAAAACACGTCGCCAGCCACCTCTCGTTTTACGATCGTAAGCAGCAAATCAGAACATCGAGGCAAAGCCTGCTCATAAACCTGAGCGCCGCCCACAACGAACATCGTCCGTGATTCACCCATAGGATCAAGCTCATCAAGGCACTCTATTGTCTTTACCTTATCGTGAGCAAATCCGGATCTACTTAAAACCACTGTCTCTCGCCCAGGCAAAGGGCGACCAATCGACTCGAATGTACGTCGCCCCATGACCAACACGCCTCCCATCGTCGTTTTTTTAAACCATTTAAAGTCCTCAGGCAGATGCCATGGAATCTCAGAACCACGACCAATCACGCGGTTGAGTGACATTGCGGCAATGGCCTTGAAATGGCTCATACCGCCACCGGCGCCTTGATGTGCGGGTGTGGATCATAGTTTTCCAGAGTGAAATCATCATATACAAAGTCATGGATATCCTTCACGTCCGGATTCAAACGCATCGTCGGTAAAGTACGCGGATCACGTGCGAGTTGTTCCCGTGCCTGATCGAGATGATTACTATAAAGGTGCAGATCGCCAAAGGTGTGAATGTATTCGCCCGGCTTAAGCCCGCACACCTGTGCCACCATCATCGTGAGCACAGCATAGCTGGCAATGTTGAACGGCACTCCGAGGAACAGATCCGCACTGCGTTGGTACAGTTGACAGGAGAGTTCACCGTTACGAACATAAAACTGAAACAGAGCATGACAGGGAGCAAGTGCCATCTGGTCGATCTCGCCCGCGTTCCACGCGCTAACGATGTGTCGCCGGCTCTTGGGGTCACTTTTGATCTGTGCAATAACCTGATCTATCTGGTTTAACGAACCTCCGTCAGACGTCCGCCAGTCACACCATTGTGCTCCATAAACGCGACCAAGGTCGCCATTTTCATCAGCCCACTCGTCCCAGATACGGACCTTGTGTTCGTTTAGGTAACCGATATTGGTGTCGCCCTTTAGAAACCATAGCAGCTCATGAATAATGGAACGTAGATGAAGTTTCTTGGTGGTTATCATGGGAAAACTTTCCCTTAGGTCAAACCGCGCCTGTGCCCCGAAGACAGAATAGGTTCCTGTGCCTGTGCGATCTTCCTTAGGCTTTCCCTTCTCCAGCACAAGCCGGAGCAAATCAAGATAATGAACCATTTGACATCTGAGGCTGCTTGGAAACGAACCACCCTGTCAAACTAAGATAATTCGAATCCATCCACGGTCGTATCACAAGATATTCACTGGAAGGATTACGCCTCCGCACGCGTCAAACGGTCTGCTAAGGCTTCCCAATCCCCACCTTCCGGCACTTTTTCTACGACAATCAATTCCGCGCCCTCAGCATCGCAACGATGCAATTCACCATATAGCGCGCGGCCATACGCCTCCGCATCCTGAGGAATGATACTGACCCGACCAAAACGTGTCCCAGGCGGGATCACCGTGTGGGCAATAACACAAACCCGATCTGCAGGTGTACGCGAATGTTTTATTTGCAACTCCAAATCCTCGTCGTCCACCCACTTCAACACAAGCAAACGAGCGGTCGGCGAATAATGCCGCGGCATTTGACCAGGACTTTTTACGTCATTTGCTTGACTCCCCTCTCGCACCATCACACCAGGTAAGGTGGCAGCTAGCGTTTCTCTGGAAATCATCCCTGGACGTAGGATGTTCACGCCACCGTCTATAACCTCCACTACAGCAGACTCAATACCCACCTGCGATTGACCGCCATCCAAGATTAATGACAAGGCTTCTCCCATCTGTGCCCGCACATGCTCGGCAATAGTTGGCGAAATATGATTACTCATATTCGCACTTGGAGCCGCCAGTGGAAATCTGCATGCACTAATAATCGCCTGCATCAACGGATGCGAAGACCAACGAACGCCTACTGTTCCGCCACCCGCCGTAACCACTGCCGGAATGCAGTCTGCCTTGGGTAATACCAATGTAAGCGGCCCCGGCCAGAATGCCTTTGCCAACTGTGCAGCAGCATCCGGCCAAACGGCCACGCATTCGCGGGCCATCGAGATGCCCTCAACATGCACAATAATTGGATTCCTTTCCGGCCGACCTTTGGCTGCAAAAATTTTCTCTACCGGCTCTGATTCCAGCGCGTTAGCGGCAAGTCCATAGACAGTTTCAGTCGGCAACGCCACCAATTCACCCGAACGCAACATCGCCGCCGCACGTTCCACTGCATCATCGAACAGCGTCGGCGTATGTGTTGCCAAAATTTCCGCCTCACTCATGTGTGCAATCTGCCCGTACTCAAGCATGATTGGCACGCAAAAAGTGGGTTGGACACAGCGATGAGCTAGCCTAGACTATCCCGATGCTCAACGAGTTGACCGCTCAGCTGAAATCAGGAATCGACCTTGGCAACGACCAAACGCTGTTCGCCGTGGAACAACTAAGCACGGAAGACGTGTCGCCAGAGGACAAGGCGGAATTTCTCACCGCATTGGCGGGAAAAGGCGAAACAGCTGAGGAGCTGACTGCCTTTGCCACTGAGTTACGCGGACGCGCCAAACCGGTGCCAGTGGAAGACTCCACCCGCGAACGCGGTCTACTGGATGTCTGTGGCACGGGCGGCGATGGGCTGAACACCTTCAATATTTCCACAACAGTGGCAATCCTGTGCGCAGCAGCGGGTGTGCCAGTGGCCAAGCACGGCAACCGCGCCATCACCAGCAAAAGCGGCAGCGCCGATGTACTTGCTGCCCTTGGCATCCCTACGGACCTTTCGCCAGAGGATGCCGCCTCGGCTATTAGCAATAAAAATTTCGCCTTTCTGTTCGCACCACTATATCACCCCGCCTTCAAGCACATCGCACCGGCACGAAAACTATGCGCAGAGCGCGGGCAACGGACATTATTCAACTTCCTTGGCCCACTGTTGAACCCAGCGCAACCGTCAGCACAGCTAATCGGCGTGCCGCGGGCAGACTTATGCAAACCTATGGCGAGCGTGCTCCAGAATCTCGGCATACAGCGAGGCATGGTGGTTAGTGGCATGGCAAACGGGCAGGGCATGGATGAATTTTCCATCCTAGGCCGGAATAAAATTGCAGAGTTTTATCAGGCACAAGCATTTTCGTTGAACGAAATGGACCCAAAGGACCTGAATTTTCCGCCGGCTACACTGGACGACCTCGCAGGTGGTGACGCCCAAAGGAATGCGACATTGATACGTACGATACTCGACGGTTCTGAGCAAGGCCCCAAAAGGTTGGTAGTATTGCTGAATACCGGTGCTGCACTCTTTGTAGCGGATAAAGTAGGCTCAATAACGGAAGGTATGGATTTGGCAACTGCGGTAATTGGGGATGGCCGCGCTTTAAACAAGCTAGAGGAATTGGCTGAATGAAGGTACCCGACCGCCATCCGCCGACGATTGCGCCCGATCTCACCAGTCAAAAGTGGGCGCTGGTGATGGTGATGACCTGTTTTTTCCTGTTAGCTGGATTGGTAATTGTGCTGCAAAAATACGATCCGGTTAAACATAAGCTTTATCCAAGATGCTCTTTTCATGTTGTAACCGGGCTTCATTGCCCAGGATGCGGTGGATTGCGATCGATGCATCACCTGACCAATGGTCGATTGGCTACGGCTTTTCAGAATCACCCAGCATTTGTACTTTCGTTGCCATTGTGGGGATGGATTCTTGGAGCTTGGGGAATGGAATGGTGGCGTACCGGCCGTGTGCCATCACTATTCACTCAACATTACAGTGGC
>CAYUXV010000327.1:0-5690 GCA_964448875.1 uncultured Verrucomicrobiota bacterium | reverse complement strand
TTTCTGCACCAAGGCGGCCGTTTGCTTTGTATTTCAGGTTCGGCTTATGTGCCGACCAAAACGGTTCGCCTTTACAATAAAACCTATGACTTCCCTTTGGCCCTGGTCAATTGCACCGCCGAATGGAGGGATGTAAAAAGTCCAGAATCTGGACAGATCGAGATTGAGTTCTCCAAGGATTCTATTGGTCGCCCAAAGGGCATCTTCCTTGGCCAAGGTGGAGTGGGGTTTAGCGATGGTGTTGGTTATTCTGTCATTGGAAATTTCAAAGATCAAACTCCAGCAATCATCGAGAAGCGCGCCGGAAAGGGGAAAATTATTCTCTTAGGAGTAAACCCCATTAATTTGAAAAAGAAATCGAACATCTCCCCCGCCCATTTAATCCTGAAGCTCCTCGCTCTCAATAGACCAAAATAACTCTCTTCCTGTTGACCAAGAAAATTCAGATTCTTCATTTTTTGTCCCTGATGTATGCCTTTCTAATGCAATTCAGGTTTGTTTAGATGACTGAAGTAACCAAAAAACCAACCAGCAACACCGCGCCCGCGTTCCGCAGTGTACTGGGTTCGCGTGAAGTATGGAGCCTTGCCTTTGGCGCAATGATCGGTTGGGGCTGGGTGGTGATGTCTGGTGAGATGATCGACAAGGCCGGCAGCCTAGGTTCCATCCTAGCAGTGCTGGCCGGGGCGGTCATGGTAGGTTTCGTGGGCTTGATCTACGCGGAATTAACCCCAGCACTTCCCCGTGCAGGTGGCGAACTTGGATTTTCGATTCTTGCCTTTGGCCCGAATATATCCTGGATGTGTGGTTGGGCGTTACTGCTGGCTTATGTGGCCATTTCAGCCTTTGAAGCAGCCGCCCTGCCCACGGTGGTCAATCATCTCGCTCCCAACGTGGCAATGGGTCACATGTATGAAATAGAAGGTGAGAAGGTTTATCTTTCCCTCGCAGCAATCGGGGTGATTGGTACTGTGGTAATAGCTGCAGCCAACTGGGTGGGAGTAAAAACCAGTACTTTTCTGCAAGGGGCAGCCACACTGGGTTTACTGGCTGTGGGTATCGCTTTTTTTGTCGGATCCAACGCAACTGGACACACAACCAATCTCGATCCACTCTGGACAAACACAAAAGGATTTTTAGGTGTTCTGGTCATGACCCCTTTTCTTTTTGTTGGGTTTGATGTCATCCCGCAGGCAGCAGAAGAAATTCAGCTGCCACCACGTCGCATTGGGAAACTCATACTGCTTTCAATTGCCATGGCAGCACTCTGGTATGCACTCGTCCAATGGGGCGTGGGGCTGGTGGCTCTGAAGCCCGATGCCAACCAGGATCTGCGCACCGTGAGCGCCATGTCAGTCGCCTTTAATTCCCCCTGGGCAGGCAAGCTGCTGCTCTTTGGCGGTATTCTGGGAATCCTGACCAGCTGGAATGCCTTCTTTATCGGAGGTACCCGCCTGGTTTATGCAATGGCCCGGGGTCGAATGCTGCCCGCCTGGCTGGCGAGACTGCACCCCCAACACAAGACCCCCATCAACGCCATTCTGTTCGTCGCCTCAGTTACAATCATAGCCCCCTTCTTTGGAAAACCGGTTTTGCTTTGGGTGATCAATGCGGGAAGTCTGGCCACTGTCATGGCCTATTTCCTTGTCGCGCTGGCATTCCTTAAATTGCGCCGCACCGCACCACAATTACCGCGCCCATTCAAGGTCAGCAGTGGAACAGCCGTTGGCATGCTTACTGCGGTGATCACCTTTGGTTTTATCTTCCTTTACCTGCCGGGTAGTCCTGCCGCACTCAAATGGCCCAACGAATGGGCAATCGTGCTAGTGTGGATCGTTCTTGGCATAGTCTTTTTCCTTGTTCAACGACAGAAGAACACCGGACTCTCTGTGGCCGAACAGCAAAGGTTAATCTTGGGAGAGCACGATCCTCATGCGGCCTCGCAGGACGACAAACTACCCTGATGAGTCACGACAACAAAAAGACCGCCGCCGAACTTCTGGAACTGCGTGAACAGTTTGTAGCGCGTGGCGTCTTCCAAGTGGCGCAAACAGTAGCCGCTTCGGCTGAAGGAGCGGCACTAACCGATGTTGATGGAAAATCATACATTGATTTTGCTGGCGGACTTGGGGTGGCTAATGCTGGGCACTGCCCCCCTGCCGTGGTTAAGGCAATACAGGAACAATCTGCTCGCATGCTTCATTCCTGTTTTCACGTGGCGATGTATGAGGGGTATATTGAGTTAGTCAAGCGACTGGCAGAAATTACTCCAGGAGATTTCCCCAAGAAAGGAATGTTGGCCAATAGCGGGGCCGAGGCCGTTGATAATGCCATCAAGATTGCCCGGGCCTACACGGGCAGGCAGGCCATCATTTGTTTTGAAGGAGCATTTCACGGCAGGACCATGATGGGCCTGAGCCTGACTAGCAAGGTAACCTACAAGTCGGGCTTCGGCCCCTTCTGCGGCGAGGTATATCGCATGCCCTACGCTTATGACTACCGCAGCCCAGTGGATACTTCTAATGATTTTGAATTGGCTTGTGCTGATTTACTCGAGGAAATGTTCCGCTCGCATGTCGCACCTGGTGAGGTTGCTGCTGTGATTGTCGAACCAGTATTGGGCGAAGGCGGGTTCGTGGCCCCCGGCTCCAGATATTTTCAGCAAATCAAAGCCCATTGCCAACGACACGATATACTGCTGATTGCCGATGAAGTTCAAACTGGTTTCGGTCGGACAGGGCGTATGTTTGCCATGGAACATCATGAAGTGGAGCCGGACATGATTCTATTGGGCAAGTCACTGGCTGCCGGATTACCTCTAAGCGCGGTGATTGGCCGGTCCGAAATAATGGACGCCCCTCACGTGGGCGGCCTGGGTGGAACATTCGGTGGCAATCCAGTCGCCTGTCAGGCGGCCTTGGCGGTGATTGAAATAATGGAATCACCCGGATTCATGGAGCAGGCAGCCAAACTCGGGGTAAAGCTCAAGACCCGCTTCCTACAATTCCAAGAACAATTTAAAATGGTCGGAGATGTGCGCGGTCTTGGCGCAATGATGGCCATGGAACTGGTTTCAGATCGCGAGGCAAAAACGCCTGCCCCCGACTGGGCCGATGCCGTCGTTCAGAAATGCCATGCCAACGGATTACTCCTCATAAAAGCTGGCAACCACAGTAATGTCATCCGGGCCCTTCCCCCCTTGGTCATAACCGACAAAGAATTGGAAAAGGCATTCCAAATTCTAGAAAATGCCTTTTCCGAAATCACAGCCTCTCTGGCTTAAAAGCTTAGTGAGGGTTGATTTTTTCTTGTGACAAGTTAGGCTTAGTTCATGCGAAATCTGGCCCTCTTATTTTCCTGTTTGGCGTTTGTGGTTCTTGTGATTGGGGCGGAAAACAGGAAAAATCTGACCAAACAGCAACCGGGGACCGCCACCGCGTCGGAATTGCCTGTTCATTCGCCTAAGACTTCTCTATTCCATTCAGACTCTAATCATCTCTGGAATAGACTTCACGAAGCTTTGTTTGTGCGGATGGACAAGGATGGGAAAGAACACGGCCGAGATGCGGTGGATCCACTGTTGTGGCCAGGCACATCGAAATTTTTACTCCAAGACAAGAGTCACCAGGAGGTTCTTGCGTTGCTTGATGAGTTTATCTCGAAGGATGGTGGCAAGTTGATCAAGGATCCGCTCAGACGCGCAGTAATGCAGCATGATCTTTGGGCAATCTTCGACTGGACCGCCAACGCATTCAATCCCCTTCCTTTTGGGGGCGTGATTGACCCCAAAAAGTTGGCAACCGCGGAGCTAAACGACGCACGCAAAGCGCTGCGCCAAAGGCTGGCCAAGGTCATCGCGAATCTGGCTTTGAGTGAAAAAGAAATTGCCTCTTTGCCTAATAATTATGTGGAAGCTCTTGCGTCGAAGACATTTGCTGAAAAATTCGACAAAAAGAATCCGGCACGACCCATGTTACCCGTAGATCTTTTTGACCCCGAGGGCTCGTGGGTTTGTGTGCGCGGTGCTTTGGATGGTCCTAGCGCTCCTGTCCACATGAAGTATTACCGAGGTCGTTCGCCTTTTCTTGTTTTCCTAAAGCTCCCTGGGGGGAGAGAAGCAACACTGAGCTATCTCAAACAATTGAATGAGCATTCAGCAAAAGTACTACAGCATGAGGGTTGGAACAAGAACCTACCGCTTTTCCCAGAGGGTACTGCGGTGGCACTTGTGCGGCAAATGACCGTGATCAATCGTGAAGGCAAGATTGTATCCACTCCATTGGTACAAACGGTTCAATTGCGTGTTTATCGAAAAGTTGGCGAAGAAATCAAAGATCACAAGACAAGCCAGGCGGCTTTCAAATTCACCCTGAATCGCCGTGACCTGTTTGGAAAAAGAACCGGCGGATTGAAGCCTGTGTCGCAAGATAAAAGAACCGGATTGTCTCTCGTTTACAATGATGACTATTTCGAGTCGGGGAAGCATGCATCCGCCAGCACCGTGATGCAATCATGCATCAATTGTCATTCCTGCGGCGGGGCAACCGCCAAGAGCATCTTCAGCTTCAAACAGGATGACTGGGTGCCCGAGGCGCGCTCAATGAGCCTGAACAAGCTGCGTTTGCTGCCAACCAATATCGCTCTCGAACAGAAGCGCGCCATCAACTGGAAGTCCCAGCGACATGATTGGGGACTGCTGCAGGGTTGGCTGGAGACCCAATTGCGCTGAGTGTCTCAAATAGCCTTCTCGCAGCTAAATCAATTTATTGCAAAAGCGGTTAGTCGACCACATCACCCGCTAAACACACAATCACGAAAGGCCAATCTTGGCAAAACCAAGCGAAAGTAATTCGTCAACCACTACGCTTACTCAAAAGGGTAAGTATCTTATCATCACAACCGCCTTCCTCGGCTGGTTTTTTGCCGGCATGCACTTGGGTATCACTTCCCTTTCCATGGGGTCAGCGGCAAAGGATTTATTAACTCAAACCGGTTACGCCGAGGTGTTGGAGGTGGATCGAGATGCCGCAAAAAGGAAAATTGCTGAGAAGGGTGAGGGCGATGTGGAAAAAGTCGCTACCGAAAATGCCAAAGCTCGCCTAGCTGCGGCCAGCAGTAAATGGTTTGGCTATTTTGTTTGCGCTTTGTTGTTTGGTGGCGCCCTGGGCGGACTGGTGTTTGGCCGCATCGGCGACAGCTTTGGTCGTGTTAAAGGAATGACCGCGGCTATCTGTTGCTACTCAGGCATATCGTTTTTGGCCTATTTTGCGCAGACACCCGAGCAACTTTGGATCGCGCGCTTCGTGGTATGCATGGGTGTTGGCGGCATGTGGCCGAATGGCGTCGCGTTGATGAGCGAGGCATGGGCAAGTGCATCACGACCGATGCTTGCGGGGAGCATCGGCACATCGGCCAATATCGGGATTTTCCTAGTAGGCGTGGCTGGCAGCATCTGGAAAGTAAATGAAGACAATTGGGAGTGGGTGATGGTCGCTGGTGGTTGCCCTATCATTCTTGGGTTGTTAGTGCCATTCATTGTGCCCGAATCTCCGCGTTGGTTGGCTGATCAAAAGAAGATTGAGTTCGGCGAGATGGATGAGGATGGTGAAAAGCCAACGGAAGTGTCCACATGGGAAGTGTTTAAAAGGCCCATGCTTGGGGTGACACTGGTAGGCATTCTTTTGGCTACA
>CAYUXV010000326.1:0-4462 GCA_964448875.1 uncultured Verrucomicrobiota bacterium | reverse complement strand
CCGCTGTATCCAGTTGTGGTGAACTGACCCCCAAGTCCAGCAGCACACTGTCCCCACTGCCTTCCTTATTCCATTCGCCAAGCTCCGAGTAACTTTGGCGTCGGACCTCACACCTTGTGCCAAAGCAAGCGAGCCTCTTTTTGGCAAACGCAACAGCCATACCATCTCTATCACAACCCCCCAGCCATCCATCCGGGGCGCTGGCTTTTAGAACTGCCTCTGCATGTCCGCCACCTCCCAGCGTGCCATCCGCATGACGCCAGCCCGACCTTGGCCGAAGCACTTCTAACACCTCGGCCACTAACACCGGCATATGCAAATATTTCTTCACAGCTCACAACAATCTTTTAATTCTGTATTCGAATAAACTGGTTCACTGGCGCAATAACTGTCCCAAAAGGCGTCGCTATCACAACTCGACGCAAATGATTTACATTGTTGCCTGCACCTGAATCATAGAGCGTCACAAGGTTCATGCCCACAGCTACAGGATCAATTTGGATTTCATAACCATCACGCCCAAGTGGAGGATACGGGATGATTGTAACGCCTGGCCGTAGCGCACTAGCGCTCACACCCACCTGCCGCAAATCAATCCATCCCGGCGGCAAACCGGTCCCGATGTCCACGTTCAGTATCGGTTGTCCAGATTGATCTACAAATTCAATGCTTTCTGCCAGATCCAGTGCAACTCCTCGGATTGTGAGAGTGTCCGTCGCATCCGTTCGAACCCATGTACGGTTTGCGTCTGACGGAAGAGTCGGCGGCGCAGGTACATTGAAATTAGTAAAAACCTCTTTGATAGTAGGTCGCACAGAACTATATCCGGAAAAAGTCGAATTTCGATCACCTCCAATACCAATAGCGTAAAACCCATGAAACTGATTCCGAGCAGGGCTTAGAATAACATTTGAGTTGGGTTGTCCATTTGCGGAATTGTTTATTGCCAGGCGGATATGCCGAGCGAAAAGATTTACCGTATTGTCCAAGCTACTCCCTTCACTCCGAGCCATCAACGCACCGCCACCAAGGGTGCCATATTGGTTAAAGGTATAATTGCCTGTGCTGATCAAGTTCGCTGGTATGTAGATTACATCGTCCTGAATATCTATCCCGTCATATTCGACCAAGTCTCCGTTGCTATCTACAAACGATGTGCTAGAAGAATTTATGTCTAAGATTGCAATAGGTTGAGGGAAAACTCCGGTACCAGGATCTGGGTCCAAAACTCGATTAACGTTGTTATTATCATCAAAAAACCAAATTTGATTCACCGTACCCAAGGATGAAATGAATCCACTTCCTCGAATGGTTAAACTTTTGCGTGTATTCAATGCGTCGGCATCGTAGTCAGTAGAGAACACTACTGGCCTTCCATCACGGATACGATACACATATTTTTGATTACTCTCCCCTACACTGTTCACCACGCTAACCAACCGATACACATCATCTGATGGACTCACCGTCTTGTCATTCAGAACCCCACCTGGGATAATTATCTGTTGGTCAGACATGATATAGCGACGAGCATCTATAGACTGAAGCACCTTGTAGCCACCTCCGACCACGGTCGTATTGGCATCAAGAATTCGAATCTCCAAAGTAGAGTCCAAGCGAGACCCGAACAGTATTACTAAATCTTGCGACCGATCCACATCGTATGGTGTAATCTCATAATCCTTCGTAACCTCGTCATACACCTGCACTTGCTGAATAACAGGTGGCGATAATGCAGGTCCAAGCGCACCCTCAAGCATTGCTGGGGTATCACCTAACGGGAACGTCATGTAATCGTTCGGGCCAGTATTCGTTATCCATCCCCACTGAAACAAAGGCAACAAATTGCCCGCCTCACCCGGGTCCCCATCCCACCCTACCTCAAAATATGGCGCGCGGGTGGTGAAAACATACTGTAACCCGCCTCCAGGTACGTGAATTGTCCCGGGGCCCAAATAAGTCGTCGCATTGAGATTCTGCGAAACAAGTGTCGCATCATTCATCCTCACCCAACCTGTTGTATCTGGAATTTGAATTTGCACAGGACCTGCTGCTGTCATCCCCAAATCATCAGCAATAAACAAAATATCCGGAGCAGAAATCGACCGGGAAACTACCTGCTGGTAGTACGGTGACTGTGTATGAGGAACCTCTGGAAAACCAGTTCCATTGTAATCAACAAAAGTATCTACCCACATTGTTTGATGCGGCTCAAACGTGTTTCCAACAAGTGAATCATATGCTTGGTGCCTAAATTGAATCTTGTCTATGCCACCTCTTAGTGCCATTCGGACAATATTATTAAATGGATTTAGGACTGGAACAGGCCTAATTACACCTCGACTTGGCACGATACCCGAACCTGCTGACGGTGTGATAGTACGCTGCTGCCTAGGCCAATTGGCAAATCCAGCCAGCGGTGCCAATCCGGTGGGCAGTTTGGGAACAGCTGCCGGATTTCTATCTGCCAACTCAACCAAAGTGATCGTATTCTCGAGGTTTTCCCAAACAATATTGTTCGTTCGGTAAAGATACCGAAGCCCCCCTGCATCATCCAATGTAAGCGTATGCCGCGGCTGCGTACGCTGGCGCGATTGATAATTCTCTGGCTGTGGCTTGCTCAAAGGTTCGTCCGGAGCATAAAAAATACCCCATTGTCGAAAAATTGTCGGCTGAATCAACCCCCCGACCCATGGCGTCTGCCCCGTAAAAGTGATAGCATCGCGGATTCCTGCCACGGCACTAAATTCCTCCGGTTCATGAAACACCGAGTATTCGAATGCATCGAACTGCACGGGTGCCGCTGGTCCATTATTTGCAAAAATAAAATAGCTGTAATTTACCCCGTTGATCCACGATGTCGGCCGATAGGTGTAAGGATCATAATTCCTTACATCGATATGAAAGTCAGCAGTACCACCGGTCAAATTATTAATATCGCGAATAATAAAACTGTACCTATGCGGATTTCCCAACCCCATCTGATTGACTAACAAACCTAACACCATCGTTTCAATATCCGTGATATTTGCAGTGTCAGCAGAGGGATTGTATTTCCATGTTGCATGGTGTCGGTCGTACTGCGCCATTAAGTTCATGCTACTTACCCCGCTGTATGCTTTGTCTTGAGGCTCGAAGTAGTCATTCAATACCTCAAATGCATTGTGCACAGCTTGCATGCCGTTCGTGCCAAAATAGCGGATAAAAGTACTGTCAAATGAATAAGTAAGTTCAGGGTATTGCCATCGATAAAACTCCTTGACGCCAACCGGCCAGCCCATGGGATCAAAGAAATTCAACCTTAATTGTTCTTGGCTTTGGTTGGACGTAACCGCACCAAGAGCTGGAGCTGCTGGCCAAGGTGTATTTACGCCTGCCACGGCAGGATTGAAGTTATAATATCCGCCGTTTGCGAGTGCGCCCGCAGCATTATAAGGGCCAATCAGCACGAATGCATTCGCATCGCTGCGCGTGGCCAAAAGATACAGGGCCACGAGCAGCGCGATAATGTGTTTCATCGGCGCTCGCATGGTTTTTCTTACCTTGTCAGCTTAGCCTCGCTGCAATTTTATATACCAAATGAACCGGCCGACCACTCGAAGGCAGCCGACCGGTCATTTTGGTATAATAGAACGCAACAGCCAGTCCGAATGGCCTGGCCACCACGCACCCCCTTGGCTCTGTAGTAGAAATTTTCAAAATCACTCCATCATCCGAAAGGCCTCCGCAGCCATCATCCGGTCCGATTCCGCAACCGACTCGTAACGTTTGGGGTTCCAAATCTCAAATCGGTCCAATAAACCCACCAATACAGCTTCCTTTTTAATGCCCGCTTTCGCAGCCATTTCCTCAGGAAGGCAAATCCGCCCCGCTTTATCCAACCCCACCTGCACAGATTCGCTGCCAATAAACCTCTTAAGCAGCACTTTGTTTGGGTCGTCATTGCTCATCACATCAATATCGCCCATAAGCCGCGCCATCTGGCTCGGCGGCAAAACCCTCAGGCAGGCACCTTCTTTAGCCTTAAGCCAAACCATCATCGTAAATTCAAATTCATCCTCAGCCGGACGCCACTTGGCAGGCACTTGAACACGCCTCTTGCCGTCCACTCCATGCCGATAGAGCGAATTGTAATAGACAGATATATCTGTGCCGTGTTCCGACATAGCCCGCGTGGTGCACTATTAACCCACTTTGCCACACAACGCAACACCTTATTTGCATTTATTCACACTCGTCAATCTAAATTTTTGTTAAAATTCGCTTATACTACGATAAAAATGGGCTTATCACCAATATTCACAGAAAACTGGCTATTTTGTCTTTTCTTTAGCTAAGATGCCTTGTGCCTCGGGCAATGATTAATAAACTCAGGGGAAAACGCCCCTTATTGACGGTTGATTTTAGTTACCCTCTCCCTCTTTCATTAATTGCCCAAGAGCCGGCAAAACAACGTGATGCT
>CAYUXV010000325.1:0-6592 GCA_964448875.1 uncultured Verrucomicrobiota bacterium | reverse complement strand
GACCTCATTACGCTTCGTGTGAGTATCGCGCTTGTCGGTGATAAATTTTTTAACGGCGCTTGTTGATGGCGGCAATCCTGTGAGATCAAGGTATATGCGCCGGATGAATTCGGAGTCCGTGCACAGACCTGAGGGCAGTATTTTCATGCGCTCCCATTTCGCCGCCGTTAGTTCGTCTATCTTGTTCCACACTTCGGGCTTTTTCCAAGTGAAGCCAGAGCGATCTCCCATCGCCGTTAATGTGGTGGCCGCATAGGCACCTTCGAAGCGTGCTAACACCGGTGCCTCGCCACGTCGCAATGTTCTCAACAGGCCGCGCTTGTCATGGGAGGCTATGTCTGTGTTGCCGCTTTCGATGATTGCTTCGGCCGTCACATCGCGCGTGTTGCCATCCGCATAAGTTGCCACCACGCGAAATTGCTGACGTGAGCCAAGCTCCTGCACCACAGGGTTTTCTGGCGACAACGAAATCGATTTCACGCGCGGTGACTTGAGGTCGAGCTTCGCGCCATTGGCAATCCAGTTGTGTATGATTCGGTAATATTTGCCACCAGGCTTTATGACCTGCCCGCCAGTGTGTGGTGCAGCGGCGGTGGTTTTCATTAGCATGAGGCTGTTGTCCGGGGAGGCGAGATTGACGCGGCGCGAGGCAATCTCATCTGTGAATGCACGCACATCATAGATTGGATCGTATCCACGCAGCGAAAGTTTGAATCCATTCTTGCCGTCCTTCGCCCCGTGGCAGGTGCCAGCGTTGCAGCCGACTTTCGAGAGCACAGGCATCACATCGCGGACGTAATCCGCCTTATGCCCGCTGCCGCTATTGCCTGAAACCTTCACAGGAATATTGGCTGATTTGCCCCCCAACTCAACGGACAGCGTCGTCGCGCCATCTTTGATCGGGGTCACGATACCGTGCAGGGAGATGGCTGCTGCGTCGCCAAGATTCAGCTTCGCCTGTCGCGTCACGTCTACAATGTCACCTGTGGAGAGTTTTGCGCTAACCAAGACCTGCACGTAGTCAATAGAGCTGTTCAAAGTTAGCGCTTTCGGCTCAATCACAAGTGATTGTACTGTTGCTCCTTTCGGCAGGGTTTCCTTAACTGGGATGTCCGGCTTTGGTGTAGGTGCCTTCACTGTGCTTTTTGCTGCACCTGCTTTCTCAAGCTTCACAGGCACGAAAGCTTTTGTGATTTTGCCATCCGCCGTATTGATAAATCGGAGCTGACCATCGGATCCTGCTGCAACTATCGCTTTACCGTCTGGACTGATGGCTAGTGCGTAGATGCTGCTATTTGGCACATCTACCTTGGCGGTTTCCTTGATGCCGTCTGTCAGAAACTTATCAATCTTGATGATTTCTTGAGGCTTACGTTGTTGAATGTTCTTGGCCATTATCTTTTTGATATCATCCGGAATCTTGTCAGGCATATTGGCCGAGTAGATGACGACCTGTCCCTTGCCATCGAGTCCGCTGCCCGCAGCGAAGACCGATCCATCCTTGCTATAACGCACGCTCAACACACGCCCTGGCATATCCGGGAACTTGCGGATAAGATTTGCATTGTCGCCAATGACGCGCTTCGTTTGGCGGAAGACACGGAAAATCTGCGGCGCACCATCAGAGCCACCTACCAGAATATGATCTCGCTTTGGGTGTCTCGCGATCGTCGCAAGGCCGCCCTTTAACGCCTTGGGTGTAATGGAGGTGATGTTGTCGATGAAGCGCGACGTGTTAAACACTGTCAACTTTGTCGTCATATCGCGCCCTACGGAGATGAGGTGCTCACCCTTCGTGTCATATGCTGTGTCAAACACCCAGTCGGTGTGAGCGGCCTGAAAGAAAACCTGATTGCCGGTTTTTACCTCAATGGCTCTCGCTGAGTTGTCTGCGCATCCGAACGCCAGATGCTTTCCATCCGGCGACCAGCAAGCGCCGTACACTGTATCAAATGTAATAGGTACCGACAGTGTTAGAGATTTTTTTGCTACGTCCCAAATTTGCACTTCGCCCATTCGTGCAGGATTACCGCCTGCCACTGCCAACAGCTTGCCATCGGGAGAAAATCGCACACTCTCAATTCGCTCCGACATTCCGATCAGCCGGGTTACCAGACCCGATCCATCTGCCTTGTGCAAAAGCACCTCATGAAATCCTGCTACCGCCAAGAGCATACCATCAGGCGAATAGTCGAGTGAAGTAATCACCGGTGGAAGTGTGTACAAAGGAGGATGTTCCAAATCAAACTTTGCCACTGCATTCGCGGGCGTATCGTCGATGGCTCCCGCCGTAATCCACTTTTTAATCAACAAAATTTCCGGCTCTGAAAGTGGGTTTTTTCCTTTCGGCATCTCTGCCTCGTTTTTGGCATTTGGCGTAATCAGTTTTACCAAATGACTCTTCGCCAAGTCCTTCGGCATAATAGCCATCTTCTCCGATTCTCCTCCCGCCAGCATGCTGGCGAAATCCGTCATCACATATCCTCCTTTGTCTTTCGCCGGCTGATGGCATCCCTGACAGTTGGCTTGCAAAACAGGCCGAATATCGTCGTAGTAACTAACCGGCTTCTCTGCGCCAAAAGATGAAATGGAAATTACTGCGAATAAAGCAAATCCGAGAGGTAGATCGCGTGTCAGCATAAGGGTCGATATTATCAGTTTCGACGTTAAAGGACAATTGAAATTCAGACTGAATTATGCTTGGTTGTCATCCGTTAAAACATGATGCAGATGCAGGGTTCGTTTGCGCTGGTTTCGTAATTTTAGATTCAACATTTCTACAATCACTGAGAACGCCATGGCGAAGTAAATATAGCCCTTAGGAATGTGAAACTCTAGACCCTCGCCAAGCAAGGCGACGCCGATAAGAATAAGAAAAGAGAGCGCGAGCATTTTGATAGTGGGATGGGTCTCAACAAAGTCACCGATGGCTTTGGCGAAAAGCAACATGACACCAACGGCAATCATGATTGCGATGACCATCACCGGTACATGCTCTGCCATGCCGACAGCGGTAATTACGGAGTCAAGCGAGAATACAATATCGATGATGGCAATTTGCGTGATGACTATTAAAAAACTTGAACCATGAGGTGACGCGTCGCCGCCTTCGTCGCCCTCAAGGCTGTGGTGGATTTCCCGTGTGCTCTTGAATACGAGAAATAGGCCGCCAAGCAGTAGGATGATATCGCGCCATGAAATGAGCCGCCATTGAACTTTTTGTGCCGCGCGAAACGATTTCAACTCGCTTGTGTCAGTGGTGGTCTCGATAAGGGTCTTGTCCTTTACGAGGCGCTCAGCGACGGCTTGAGTTTCGGCATCAACATCTCCGATGGTGAAAAGTGTCCCTTGTGCGTTCATGATCCAACTGAGACATAACAGAAGGGCAATGCGGGTTACCATGGCCATGCCAAGACCGATCACGCGGCCACGTTGGCGTTGCTCAGGGGGGAGTTTGCCGACGAGGATGGTAATGAAAATGATGTTGTCGATGCCAAGCACGATTTCCAGGACAGTGAGTGTACCCAAAGCAATCCACGCCTCTGGTGAATGAATCCAGCTGAAAAAATCCATAAAGTTCCCTCCTTTTTAAAGGCTGGGACAGTTTAATTATTGAAGCGGATGTGGGAAGTATAATCGGGCGTTGCGGTGGGACGTCTTTTCCCGTTATATCGCCGGCTTTATGGCAAACATGCGCAAGCAGTACCCTTTTGAGTTGATTGAGCCGAAATGGCAGGAGCACTGGGCGAAGCAGGGGACGTTTCGGGCGTTCAATCCAGGGGAACAGTTGGAGGTAGATCATCCTTTTACTGTGCGGCATGGAGAGGTTGCGCCGGAGTCCCTCTCGAAATATTACATTCTAGATATGTTTCCGTATCCTTCGGGTGCTGGGCTGCATGTTGGGCATCCTGAGGGTTACACTGCTACGGATATCACTGCGCGATACCTGCGAATGAAGGGGCGGCATGTGCTGCATCCGATGGGCTGGGATGCCTTTGGTCTGCCGGCGGAACAATATGCGATCAAGACTGGTAAGCATCCACGTGTGACAACGGAGGAAAATATAGCAAACTTTAAGCGGCAGATTCAAAGTCTCGGATTCAGCTATGACTGGACGCGCGAAGTGAACACGACTGATCCGGCGTATTTTCGTTGGAGCCAGTGGATCTTTCTGCAGCTATACAATTCATGGTTTAACCCGAAAACGAACCGAGCCGAGGCGATTGATTCACTTGAGTATCCCGAAGGCGTGGATTCGGAGGAATCGCGGCGGAAATATCGGGATACAAAGAGGTTGGCGTTTGTCTCCGATGCTCCAGTGAACTGGTGTCCTGAATTAGGCACGGTGTTGGCGAATGAAGAGGTTATTGATGGTAAGAGTGAGGTTGGAGGTCATCCGGTGATGCGCCGGCCTATGAGACAATGGATGTTGCGGATCACGGCATACGCTCAGCGCCTCTTGGATGACTTGGAGAACATCGACTGGAGCGATTCATTAAAAGAAATGCAGCGCAACTGGATCGGACGCAGCGAAGGGGCTGAGGTTCGATTCGAGGTTCAAGGGACGGAGAAAAAAATCACGGTTTTTACCACGCGGCCAGACACATTATTTGGTGCAACGTACATGGTGCTATCGCCAGAGCATAAGTTGGTGGACGAGTTGACTGTCGAGGAGTGTCGTGAGGCAGTACATGAATACCGGGAAGCAGCGGCACGAAAAAGCGACTTGGAGCGAACGGAACTATCGAAAGAGAAGACGGGAGTGTTTATTGGTACGTATGCTATCAACCCGGTTAACGATGAGGAGATTCCTGTTTGGATAGCGGACTACGTATTGGCTAGCTACGGCACGGGGGCGATAATGGCTGTGCCGGGACACGACAAGCGGGACTTGGAATTCGCACAAATGTTTGAACTGGATGTACGTGTAGTGGTGGAGGCTCCTGAGGGAGTGGAATCCGTGGGTTTCACGGGAGATGGCGTGAGCCAGAATTCGGGATTTATAACTGGACTGTCGACAGTGGATGCAAAGGTAAAGATCATCGACTGGTTGGAAGGAAATGGACGCGGGAAGCGGACGGTTAATTTCAAGCTACGCGATTGGTTGTTTAGTCGACAGCGTTACTGGGGTGAGCCGTTTCCGATTGTATGGCGAGATGGTCATCATGAGGCCTTGGCAGAGAGCGAGTTGCCGGTGTTACCACCTGAGTTGGATGACTATAAGCCGACAAAGGAAGGGAATCCACCTCTTGCCCGTGCGGAGGACTGGGTGAACCTTCCAGATGGGACCACGCGCGAGACCAACACGATGCCGCAATGGGCGGGTAGTTGTTGGTATTATCTGCGATATCTTGATTCGAAGAATGAGAAGCGGTTTGTCGGTGGGGCAGCAGAGAAATACTGGATGGGTAGCACCGGTGTTGATTTGTACGTAGGGGGCGCAGAGCACGCGGTATTACATTTGTTGTATGCGCGGTTTTGGCACAAAGTGCTATTTGACTTGGGACATGTATCAGCGGATGAGCCATTTAATAAGCTGGTGAATCAGGGGATCATTCTTGGTGATGATGGGCAGAAAATGGCAAAGAGCGCAGGCAACGTGATCAACCCGGATACGGTTGTGGCCGATTACGGTGCAGATGCATTTCGGCTTTACGAGATGTTTATGGGGCCGTTGGAGATGATGAAACCATGGAACATGGAAGGAGTTGCAGGTGTGTATCGTTTTCTCGGGCGCGTGTGGAGACTCTTTATTGATAAAGAAGCACTTATGGAATTTGAGCAGGCACAAACGGTTTCGCCGGAGCGCGGTTTGAAGCTGATGGACCTAATCAAGCTTGATCCATCCATTACTGACGATGAACCTACGCCTGAACAGCAAAAGTCGCTGCACGCGTGCATCAAGAAGGTAACCGATGATTTGGACGGGATGCGTTATAACACGGCCATTTCCGCCTTGATGATTTTTGTGAATGAAGCCTCAAACTGGGAAACCAAGCCGCGCGAGAGTTTGCGGATCTTCCTGCTGCTGCTCAATCCTTTCGCGCCGCATCTTGCAGAGGAATTGGCCAGTCGGCTTGGTGAGGTTTCGGGATGCTCCCTGGCTTACGCGCCTTGGCCGGAGCACGACGAATCACTTTTGGTTGAGAAATTCATCGAATTTCCGGTCCAGGTAAACGGAAAACTGCGTAGTCATATTACCATTTCACCGGACACATCTGCCGATGAGATAGAGAAACTTGCCTTAGCTAACGAAAAAATTAAGTCATTTATTGAGGGAAAAGAGCTAAAGAAAGTCATCGTTGTGCCGAATAGACTAGTAAATATTGCGGCCAAATAGCATTTCTGCTAGTTTGCGCCGTGAAATTCCTTACCACGCAGGAGCAGCGCGTGCTGGCTATTGTTTTGTTTTTGTTGTTGGTAGGATGGGCAGTCCAGTCGTGGCGTACAACGAGTACGAATGGAATTGTCGTGCCGGCGTCTAAAACACCGGAAAGGGCACAGGAATAATATGGGAAACCAGGGCTTTGATGAGGTACTGGAATCGATGGTTGCACTTGACCCGCGCTACCATCGTGATGCGTATTTGTTT
>CAYUXV010000324.1:0-9364 GCA_964448875.1 uncultured Verrucomicrobiota bacterium | reverse complement strand
CGCCACCAGGCGTTCGATCAGTGGGCTGTCGGCCACCTTGCCGGCAGTGATGACGTGGCCCGAGTCTCCACCCTGGAAAGTCGTCTTGCGACTGGACAGATCGAGGCCTCCCTTGACGTCACGGGTGTTGTGGCACTCTAGACAACGCTTGGCCAGCAGCGGGACGATCTCTTTCTCAAAGGAGACTTTTTCCTGGGCAGGCAGGATCGTTGACCAAAGGAGCAAGCTGGTCAGGAAAGTCATGGTGGAGCGCCGATTCATGGGAGTGATCTTTGCTGTAGGCTTGCTATCCAGTTCTCGAGGCGGTATGTAACAAGCATTCCAAAACACTTGCCACTGCAGCCAACAAAACAGTCAGGCGAAAAGTGCTCATGTCTCAATTCAGGCAGGTGTGTTATTTATGGCAAGCGTTATTTTCCAATTACAATCACTTCAATTTTGCCAAGGCATTCCCCCGTTCCTTGAGTGGGATGGCAACGGCCTTGCCGCCTTGCCGGTGTGATTCAAACACGCTGCAGATCATTTCCACTGTCATCGCCCCTTCATGCACGTTGCAAAGCGGCTCGCGATCCTTGCGAATGGCGCTCACCAGATCCTTGGCGGCCGTAACGTGATGGACAAGCTCGTCAATCACCTTCATGTCCGGCTCATTTTTGCCGGGACCGGGTGTGTTGAAGGGCATCCAGGGGCGCGATTCTGCCGTGGGGCCAAATGGGTTGCCGGGCACCAGGTGCGCCAGTGGATGGCGATCGTTGCGGATGGCAATGATGCCTTTGCTGCCGATGATGTGCAGGCCGAAGCCGTGGTTCTGCGTGGTGTCATTGGCGATGGAATCGAAGTAGGCAATAAAGCCACGCTCCATCTCGTAGCGGGCATGCAGTTCGTTGCTGGCCAAGGGGCCTAGACCTTCGTTGCCTTCTTTTACATCGGCGGCAGTGACGGGTTTGCCATTCTGGAGCATTCGCGCGGAGCAATTTTTGGGCGCGCCACCGAAGTAGTGGACAAGATTAAGCACGTGCGAGCCCAGTACCCAGAGATCTTCATCACCGCCACGCCGGTCGCCCTTGCCGCGCCCGCGAATCTCCAGCACCTTGCCGAGCTTGCCATCGGCCAGATACTTGTCGATGACCTTCAGTAGCGGATGATAACGATTGCGATGGGCTATCGCCAACTTGGCGTTGTGTTTTTTGCAGGCAGCAATGAGCGAATCTGCCTCCGCCGGCGTACGTACAAAGGGTTTCTCGATGTAAATCCCCTTTACGCCTGCCTCAATGGCGGCAATAGACATGTCATGATGCTGGTCGGCGTGGCGCGGGCAAATCGCCACGATGTCAGGCCGAGTTTTCTTGAGCATCGCACAGTAATCACTAAAGCCTTTGTTGATCTTGAGCCTCTTTTTGGCATTGGCCAGGCCGACTTCATTGGCATCGGCCACCGCCACGATCTCCGTGTCAGGCACATTCATCCAGACAGTATCTATCCCGTGACCATAATTGCCTCGGCCGGTATGGCCGATAACCCCCACGCGCAGTTTTTTATCTGCAGCAAAGCTTATATGGGGAAAAGCGATCGCACAGGAACTGGCGGCAAGAAAAGCGCGACGATTCATGCACAAAGAGTGGCGTATAGGTCTGATATGTCAATTGGTAGATGTATCTCCAAATGTGTCTTGTGTCGCCACATTAGTCAGTGTAAGGGGAGGAGAGCGTGAGGCGTTTATTGCTATTAAATTTACAGTTTTTAACTCTTTTTGTTTTTGCATCGCCAAAGGGATGGCCGGACGCAGTACTTGAAATCAAGTACTCCAGTAATGCCGACAACTCCAAGCAGCCCGCTCTCTATTACAAGCCGCTTGAGAGCGTTTCGGCGCGTCCTTTGCTAGTTGGACTGCACACGTGGTCGGGTGATTACAAACAAGGGAGCAGCGTGGTGTATGCCAACTGGTGCATTGAAAAAAAATGGAATTTCATTCATCCGAATTTCCGAGGCCCCAATCGGCGACCGGAAGCCACAGGATCGGAACTGGTGGTGGCAGATATTCTTGGTGCGGTAGAGTATGCGATGAAAAACGGGTTTGTGGATGAGCGGCGTATTTATCTCGTGGGGGCCTCGGGTGGAGGATATGCTAGTCTATTGATGGCTGGGCGTGCTCCTGAAATTTGGGCAGGTGTATCAGCATGGGTGCCAATCTCCGATTTAGCCAAATGGCATACAGAGACCTCCAAACGGAAATTGCGGTATGCCTCTGAGATTGAAAAATCCATTGGAGGCAAGCCAATTTCCGGATCGAAGCCTGCGGCAGAAGCAAAGAAGCGTTCGGCTATCACTTATCTCCCGCACGCGAAGGGCGTGGCAATAGACATCAATGCAGGCATTACCGATGGTCATAATGGTAGCGTGCCGATCAGTCATTCGCTTGAGGCTTTTAACGTGTTGGCTACGCCGGAGGATCGCTTGCCTGCAGAGGTGATCGCAGGATTTGTAAAAACGGCAAAGGTGCCGCCGATATTAATCGGACAGGCGCCAGTGGATGCTTCATATGGTAAAAACCGGGTGCTTTTCCGGCGAGAGTCTGGTGCGGTGCGGGTAACTATCTTTCAGGGAGGGCATGAAATTATCCCGCAAGCAGCCTTGCAATGGTTGGAGAAGCAGAAGAGGATGCGCGCTTCAAAAAAATGAGTGAAGTAAATCTACTCCCAGAACCGAAATTTCTCCCGGAACTACATCCGACCTATCGGCCTGCAGTATTGGCGAATCGTGCCTTTGAGTCTGCCGTACGCGATACGGGCTCGGCAGTGGAGGTGGGCATTGCTCTTGAGCAGGCCGATGGCTCGATATTCCATCATCACACTGTGCTTTTTCCTTCTGGCCACGAGCTGGCAGAAAATAACTTTCGGCACTTGGAGCGCATGGTAAAATGTTTATTGTGGCAAAGGGGTGGCTGGAAGATTTACCTGTGCGGCGCGGATGCCCAGGCGGATGCGCTTCAGGCATATTATAAGACCAGCGTGCTCGGAAAATTTGATGATGACGTGATCGGGGTAAAGAATAACGGTCACCCAATTGAAGTGGTGGCTTGTGCCGAATTGCCTGCATCGAACTCGCAGGCGCGCCCGATTGGCCGCCACCTTGATGGTTGTCGCATTGGATTTGATCTTGGTGGTAGCGATCGGAAGGCCGCAGCGGTGGTCGATGGCGAAGTGAAGTTCAGCGAGGAAATTGAGTGGGATCCCTATTTTGAGCCCAATCCCGATTACCATTATGAAGGAATCATAGATTCGCTTAAACGGGCGGCGGAGCATTTGCCACGTGTGGATGCAATTGGAGGTAGCGCAGCCGGTTGCTACTCACACAACAAGGTCACTTGGGCTTCCCTTTTTCGCGGTGTGAGCCCTGAGGATTTCGATGCCAAGGTGCGCGATATGTTTCTGCGTATTGCGGGGGAATGGAACGTACCATTGGAAGTGGTGAATGACGGCGAGGTCACCGCACTGGCTGGGTCCATGGCTATTGGCAAAAACGGTGTGCTTGGTATCGCTATGGGCACCAGCGAAGGAGGTGGGTACATCGATATGGATGGCAACATTACCACATGGCTAAGCGAATTGGCTTTTGCGCCGGTGGATCTGCATCCTGAAGCTCCGCCTGATGAATGGAGCAGGGACCCCGGGGTGGGAGCCCAGTACTTCTCGCAACAGGCCGTGGGTCGTTTATTGCCGGCCTCCGGCATTGAATATGACAAGGACCTGAAATTGCCCGAGCAATTGAAAATTGTGCAGCAACACATGGAAGAGAGTGATGAGCGGGCACTAAAAATCTATGATGCCATCGGCATTTACCTTGGTTACACGCTTGCCCATTATGCGGATTTTTATGATTTCGAGTATGTGCTGCTCTTGGGCCGCGTGACCAGTGGTTCTGGCGGTGAACATATCATTGAACGATCGAAGGAAGTCATGGCTTCGGAATTCCCAGAATTGGCCGCACGCATTAAGTTTCATATTCCTGATGAGACCGAGAAGCGCCATGGTCAGGCGGTTGCCGCGGCAAGCTTGCCAAAAATTGTTTAAGTGACAAAAGAGTTTCAGTAGGGCTTGCAATCAAGGGAGGGGAGGTCATCATCACCCCGTTCCACAAAGAATTTAACTATGAAAACTATTCGATTCCTTTCCATATTTCTCCTTGCGGCATTCACAGTTTCGGCCGGTGAATTGAACAAGCCGCCTAAGGGGTTCAAGGCGCTTTTCAATGGCAAAGATTTGAAGGGTTGGTGGGGGCTGAAAACTGAAGATCCTGCCAAATGGATGGCGCTGGACAAGGATGCTTTGGCCAAGAAAAAGGCTGCTAGCCTTGAGGATATTCATAAGCACTGGAGTGTGGAAGATGGCGAACTGGTCAATGATGGTGACGGGCTCTACCTTTCCACCGAAAAAAACTACGGTGATTTTGAGCTGCTCATCGACTACAAGACCGTGGCTAAGGCCGATAGCGGAATTTACCTACGTGGCATTCCACAGGTGCAGATTTGGGATTATACCAAGGAAGGTGGAAAGTGGAATATTGGCGCCGACAAGGGTTCAGGTGGTTTGTGGAATAACCCGAAGGGGGATTCAGGCAAAGACCCTAAAATGCTAGCCGACAAGCCTTTTGGGCAATGGAACAGTTTCCGAATCATAATGGTGGGCGAACGGGTTACAATTTATCTGAATGGAAAGCTGATTGTAGAGCATGCCAGACTGAATAATTTCTGGGATCGGAAGAGCCCTCTTGGGAAACAGAAGCCGGTGATTCGGCGTGGTCCGATTGAACTGCAAACCCATGGCGGAGAAATCCGCTGGCGTAATGTCTTTATTAGAGAAATAGGCGCGGAGGAAGCTAACAAATATCTTGCACATACAAACACGGAAGGTTTCAAAAGTGTGTTCAATGGCAAGGACATGACCGGTTGGGCTGGGCCGGTTGACAATTATCAGACTGTAGGTGGAGCCTTGGCCTGCAAGAAAGGCAAGGGAGGCACAATTTATACGAAAGAAGAATACGGTGACTTTGTGGCAAAGATGGAGATCAAAATTCCAAAGGGTGGCAACAATGGCTTGGCCATACGCTACCCGGGCAAAGGTGATACTGCTTATGTAGGGATGTGTGAGCTGCAGGTGCTCGATAATACTGCGCCAGGTTATGCAAAGTTAAAATCCCAGCAGTACCATGGATCAGCCTATGGAATGGTGCCTGCCCACCGTGGCTATCTGCGTGAGCCGGGTGAGTGGAATTATCAGGAAGTTACAGTGAAGGGTTCGACCATCCATGTAGAGCTTAACGGGGTAACTATACTTAATGCGGATTTGAATAAGGTGGAGAATCCCATGGCTCCCATTGGGAAATTCAAGGGTCGTACTCGTACCAAAGGACACTTTGGCTTTGCTGGTCACGGCGCAGCGGTTCAATATCGTAACGTGAGCATCAAGCGATTGAACTGACAAACATTAATTGGCGATTCACTTCAGGCGTCCTTTCCGGGGGACGTCTGGATTTTTTCGCGCATGCGCACCAGCATCGCTTGGCAGCCGTTGAGCATGTTCTGGTAGATTATGTATGATTCGTCAGCGGCGAGCTTTTCATGGACCAGTTCGTCTGAGGCTCGCTGGCGAATTTTTAGGAGCTCGCGTTCCAACTCATCTATCTCCTTTAGGTCCGTGCCATCGTGCAGTCGGTGGATAATATCATCGACAGCCTTGTAGTATGTATCGATGCGATTCTTCTGTCTTTGCAGGTACCAGTTCCGAATCCAGTCTGCGCCGCTCCATCCCAGCAACACCAAGGTGAGGAGGAACCCCATGACCTCCGCGTTTTCAGCAAAAAATCCAGGTTCCTTGCGCTGATAAAAATTTTCAGCGCCCTCATGCAACGGAAACTGCAGTCCGACCCGAGCCTTAGATTCGTCGAGGTAAGAAAAAGCGGATTCATTTTGCGATAGCACAGCTCGTTGCGTGAAAAGCGTGCGGGTAATGCGCCCGATGATATCTTCGTCCACCTCTTTTTTGCATGCCAATACCGCCTGCACACTGAGCGAGGGTACCGGCGTAACCGGACGTCCTTGGTAGGCCAGCTGCGGAATCACGTGCGACGCGACGTGCGGATAATGCACGCGAAACCCGGCAGTGATCTGCTTGGCTATAGTTTCGGTCTCGGTGTCCTCCTCGCGTATTTGAACGTTCGAGAGTGTCAAAGCCGGGTTGGTCAATGCGTCTTGGATGGTAGGAGAACCGAGGCCAGTGAGAAAAAACGCTGCATCAATTTCCCCCGCCTTGAGCTGCTCCATGGCCACGGAGAATGAGGAGTCGATGGTTTGGTTGTCGTCAAGGGACACGCTGGAAAAAGCTAGAAGAGAAGTGGTGATTTGTGCGGTCCCGCTGCCGGGTGCGCCAATACCAATACGCTTACCAGATAGATCCCTGAGTGTCCTGATGTTTGCGTTGGTACGGCTGATGAGATGTAGTACCTCGGGATATATGCCGGCAAGGCTACGGATGTTTTTCCCACCAACGCCGTCGTTTTGGACAAGAGCGAGATGGACTTTGCCAGTGTCGAGCGCCTTGATGTTTTCATTGCTGCCAGCACTGGGCTTGAGCTCAATGCGGATGTCTGGATGGTCTGTCTCGATGACGATTTTCATCTGCTTGGCAAGCCGATGGTAAAGGCCACCTTTCGAGCCGGTGGCGAAAAAGAGAAAGGTACGGTCGGGCGCACGCAGGAAGTACCAGATGAATGCCCCGACGATCAGTGCGAGGGCAACGGGCACGATCGTGCGCGCTCCTCGAACATACTCGATGAGCTTAAATATGCGGATAATGCGCAGCATGCGTAAGGCTCTCAACACGAACAGGTACTCAATGTCTGCGCCAGGAATGAGACTGATGTACGCTGGCAAGATAGCGAGCAAATCGATGACGCCAAAAAAGCTGCGCGCATATTTACTAGGCGAGTCGACTGTCCATAGCCGAAGCGCATATTCTATGGTAAACAGGATTGTAAAAATCCACTCAATGCTGTTTAGAGAATTGGCCCAGCGCTCCATGCCGGGATCGATTGTGAATACAACCACGCCAACACTGGCAATGATGGCAATGATCATCCCCAGGTCAAAAGCCTTGCCCGCAGGCGTGTCTGCTTCATGTATGATTTTGCGAACGTGCGCGCGAAAATCAACTGTATGTGTCTGGGAATCGGTCATGTGTCATATTGTCAGCAACAGGCGTAGTATCTTCAGTAATGACTCATTCTTCGCATCATGGATTGGGCTTGACGTTGCAGGATCACATCAAGGTCAATTGGGGCATCGCTATGAAAACCAAACACAAAATATTGTCTTTGTCCATTATTGTCGTCGTGCATTTAACACTTATTGCTGCCGAACCGGCAACAGTGATTGATGCGGCGAAATTCAAGAGTCTGCAGGCTGCGCTCGATGCGGTGCCGGCGGGTGGGGCATTGGTGAAATTGCCGCCGGGGAAGTTTGAACTGACGGAGCCTTTGCATGTGCATACTGAGGACACGCGCTTGGAGGGTGCTGGCACGGCGACGCATCTCATCAACAAAAACGAGAAGGGCGAGCCGGCATTGTTGCTTCGGGCAAAAGATTACGCGAAGTCCAAGAAGATGTTGTGGCGGATTCAGCTGGGCAACTTCCGAATCAGTGGCAATCCCAATTGTGGCGATGGCTTGCTGGCCGAAGGCATCAACGAGATTTTTATTCAAGGTGTGTCCGTCGATCATAATGGCGGGCACGGTATCAACTTGGTCCGCTGTACCGAAGATCCACGCGTTTCGGACAACATTTTGACATATAACGCGAAGGCCGGACTGAATATTCAGGCCGGTCATGACATCGTGGTCAATGCGAATCAGTTTGAAGAAAACAACGATGGGCTGCGCTGTCTGGACGGTTTCAATCTCACGATGAACGGGAATATTTTTGACGACCATCTGCGGCACGGTGTGGTGATTGAGAATACGTATGGCTCAGTGCTTTCGGGCAACATGATCGAGGAATGCAATGGCACGGCGATCATCCTTGATCGCGATTGCTACGGAATTACCATCAGTGCCAATGTTATCGCGCACGAGCTGGGGGGCGGCGTGGATCTGCGCGATGCCTGGGGATGCGCGGTGAGCGCAAACACGTTCACCATTGTTCACCAGTTTGGTGTGCGCGTGGGCAAGGACAGCGGACGTATCGCCATCACCGGCAACGCGTTTTGCAACAGCCACATTGGTAATGGCGTGCGACGTGCCGAGGGCAAGGGCAAGACCCTTTGGCACAATGATGAAGGCACCGGCGTGGTGTTGAACGAAACCAAGGACGTGGTCATTACCGGCAACACCTTTACCGGCATGTCGCGAGAGGGAGTTAAGAGCACCGGCAAGTGCGAGCGCATCGTCGTGCTCGGGAACATTTTCCATGATCTTAGTCGACGCAGTGACAAGAAGTTGCCGGCCGTTGATTTGCCCGGCGCGTTGAACACAATTGTGAAAGACAACCTCAAGCCGCCGGGGCACTAATGTCGGATAAGCTTGAAAATAGGCGTATATCGCACTAGCCTCTGCGATACATGGATTTACCCCGTCGACCGCGTCGGCTCCGGCGCAATGCGGCCACACGCGCGCTTCTAGAGGAAACGCGAGTGACGGTGGATGATTTCATTTACCCGCTTTTCGTGAAGGAAGGTGAGGACGCAGAGGATGTGCCGTCGATGCCCGGCGTGAAGCGGCATTCCATCGCGGGGCTGGTGGACGAATGCCGCTCGGCGCATGCAGCGGGTATCAGGGCGGTGGCGCTTTTCCCGGTGACACCGCCGGAGCAAAAGGATGATAAGGGCAGCGAGGCGCTCAATGCCGACTGCCTCGTGCTGCGGGCTGTGCGAGCAGTAAAGGATGCGCTGCCCAAATTGATTGTCATCACCGATGTCGCGCTGGACCCCTACACAAGCCACGGGCATGACGGTGTCCTGAATGATGATGGCACCGACGTGGACAATGATGCTACGGTGGAAATTCTCGCCGAGATGGCGGTGAAACAGGCCGAGGCGGGCGTCGACTGGGTGGCGCCCTCGGACATGATGGATGGCCGCGTGGGTGCCATCCGCGAGGCACTCGACGAAGCGGACCATACCGAGGTGATTATCCTGTCCTATGCGGTGAAATTTGCCTCTGCATTTTACGGACCGTTCCGTGATGCGGTGGGCAGCCAGTCGGCGGTGGGCAAGTCGTATCTGAACAAACGCACCTACCAGCTCAACCCGGCCAATCCTCGGGAATCAATGATGGAGGCAATGTTGGATGAGGAAGAAGGCGCGGACATCCTGAT
>CAYUXV010000323.1:0-4605 GCA_964448875.1 uncultured Verrucomicrobiota bacterium | reverse complement strand
GTACAAAGCCGCCGCAGAAGAAGCTCAAGAACAGGAGTCCTCTAGTAAGAGCGAAACAAAAGACGAAGAAGCCTCCCCTGCACAGGATGGTCCTGTCGTCGATGCTGAAGTAGTAGACGAGGAGAAAAAATAATTTTGTTGCGACATAAGTTTCAACATTCATTCACACCAACCCCTAACAACACAAACACAGACAAACTATGGCACTGAAAATACAACCCCTCGGAGACCGGATTCTTGTGGAGCCGGCAGAAGAGGCAGAAGTAAAAAAAGGTGGAATCATTATTCCTGATTCCGCGAAAGAAAAACCGCAAGAAAGTAAGGTCGTCGCGCTGGGCACCGGAAAGACAGATGACAACGGCAAGAAAGTCCCCTTCGAGGTAAAGAAAGGTGACACCGTGTTAACCAGCAAGTACGGCGGTACAGAAATCAAAATCGACGGCGTGGAGTATAAGATTCTCAACTCCGACGACATTCTGGCCATCATCAAGTAACGAATCAAAGGAACAAAAAAACATGTCAGCAAAACAATTATTGTTTGATGAAGCCGCCCGGCAGAACGTTCTTAAGGGCGTGCAAAAACTAGCTAAAGCAGTCAAAGTCACCTTGGGGCCTAAAGGTCGCAATGTACTCATTGACAAAAAATTTGGATCACCAACAGCCACAAAGGATGGTGTGACGGTAGCCAAGGAGATTGAATTGGAGTGCCCTTTTGAAAATATGGGTGCTCAGATGGTACGTGAGACGGCCAGTAAAACTAGTGATGTCGCCGGTGATGGCACCACAACCGCAACGGTATTGGCTGAGGCCATCTATCAGGGTGGCTTACGAAGTATCACTGCAGGCGCGAGTCCCATTCATATCCAGCGAGGCATACTGAAAGCGGTTGATTCAGCCGTTGGAAAATTAGCCCAAATGGCCACCAGGGTTCAGGATAAGAAGGAGATCAAGCAGGTCGCCACTGTTTCTGCAAACTGGGACGATACCATCGGTGACATCATCGCCGACGCGATGGATCAAGTGGGCAAGGATGGCACAATCACTGTCGAGGAAGCGCGCTCTATTGATACCACGCTCGAGGTGGTTGAAGGCATGCAGTTCGACAAGGGTTACCTCTCGCCGTACTTCATGACTGATGCCGACTCGCAGGAAGCCAAGCTGGAAGACTGCCATCTTCTTCTCTATGAGAAGAAAGTCAGCAGTGTAAAAGACATCCAGCCGATCCTTGAAAAGGTGGTCACCGCTGGCAACAAGCCGCTACTCATCATCGCTGAGGACGTCGAAGGCGAAGCGCTGGCCACGATGGTGGTCAACCGAATCCGCGGCACGATCAAAGTCTGCGCCGTCAAGGCACCCGGCTTCGGCGATCGTCGCAAGGCCATGATGGAAGATATCGCTATCTTGACCGGCGGCAAGTTCATCACCGAAGATCTCGGTGTAACACTCGAAAACGTTGAACTGCAGGATCTCGGCCACGCCGCAAGCATCACCGTCGAGAAGGAAAACACCATCATCATTGATGGCGGTGGCAAGGCAAAGGAGATTAAAGGCCGAATCGACCAGATTCGTCGCCAAATCGAGGAAACCACATCCGACTACGATCAAGAGAAACTGCAGGAACGCCTGGCCAAACTCGCCGGTGGTGTTGCCGTCATTAATGTCGGCGCAGCAACTGAAAGTGAGATGAAGGAGAAAAAAGCACGCGTCGAGGATGCCCTGCATGCCACCCGCGCAGCAGTTGAGGAAGGTATTGTCCCAGGTGGTGGCACGGCCCTTCTTCGTTGCATCCCAACGGTGGGCAAGCTCAAGCTTGACGGCGATGAACAAATCGGTGCGGACATCGTCAAAAACGCTCTGGAATCGCCCCTGCGCGAACTGGCCTCCAATGCCGGTGTCGAAGGTGCAGTTGTCGTCCAAGACGTTCTTGATAGCAAAGGCAGCGTTGGCTATGACGTTGCCGCTGAAAAGTGCAAGGACCTCATAAAGGCTGGCGTTGTGGATCCGGCCAAGGTGACCCGAAGCGCGCTACAGAATGCTGCCTCAATTGCTGGGTTACTGCTCACTACTGAGTGCTTGATCACAGACGTCCCTGAGGAAGAGCCTCCTCCAGCAGGAGGTCATGATCACGGGGGTGGCATGGGAATGTAATTCTCTCTCCATTAAATTCAAAACATCAACGGAGCTGGGTGAAACCAGCTCCGTTTTTTTATACTCAAATACCTTTCGTTTTGCATTATTCCAATATTCCGCTATTTTTATCTCCGTAAAATCTCACACGCTCCTGAAAAACATTTTAAAGACTGCTAGCGCCAAGGAAATTGCCCAGTCCATGAAACTCTCAATTTCTACAATTTATAAATGGGCCGAATCACCATCCCACGGCAGTGCCAGCGGCATTCGTAATCCTCTTGATCGTACAGCCTTACTTCACAAGATCACTGGCGACAGAAGAATCATCAACTGGATCTGCACCGAAGGAGATGGTTGCTTTATTAAAAATCCAAAACCGGAAAAGAATAATGATATACTTGCGCCTGCCACCAGTCGTGTTGTAAGCCAGTTCGCTGAACTTCTAGGTGTCGTCGCTCAAGCCGCTGGTGACAGCCGAATCACAAAAGAGGAATCCGAAAACATCCGACAAACAAGGGAAATATTAAAAAGTACGACCGAAGGGTTTGTCCGCCGTTGCGAGGAGGGAAATTTTCGGAAACTTAACAATGAAATAGCCGAAGCTGCGAAGGCAAGTGATCACCTCACAAGTGCGAGCGCTCAAACCGAAAAACCCATCAATTGAAACGCAGACTGAACCTGATCCGGGTTTTCAAACTGAATTGCCTTCCAGCCACGAGCTTTACCAGTCGCCACATTCTCCGGACGATCATCAAGATAGGCAATTTCTTTTCCGGAACAATCACTGACGACCTCGAGCTGGTAATATAACTCCGATTGAGGTTTTAAAGATCCATGCTCGTATGAGAGCACATGATCTGTAAAGAGAGGCCAGAATGAATATGTTTGCTGGATGTGCTGGACTGCCATGGGGTTGGTGTTGGACAAGGTGTAGGTAGGCAGACCGCTGACTGCAATTTGTTTGTGCAACGCGACAACCTCCTCGATAGGGGTAAAGATGTCCGCGAATAGCGCGGCGAATTCGCCCCTTGTACCGGTGTAGCCGCTTTCCTTTTGGAACTCTTCAAAAAAATCGGCGCAGTCTAGACTGCCTGATTCATATTCTGCGAGAAGGGGAGACTGGTTTAGCAGTCGGTCCAGAGCTGATATGTCCAAATGTGTACGGGGGGCCACGCGGTCGAGGAAAATGTCATAATCGAAATCAAGAAGCACCTTCCCGATGTCGAAGGCTACAACGCGGATCATGTCATTTCCCGCCGACCTTCCAAAGCATGGCTGAGCGTCAATTGATCTGCAAATTCCAACCCGCTACCTGCCGGCAAGCCATGTGCTATGCGCGAGACCTTGATGCCTTTCTTCGCCAAACGATGCGCAAGATAGGCACTGGTTGCATCGCCCTCGACATCGGTGCCAAGTGCGATGATAATTTCAACCACACTTCCCTCCTCAAGGCGATTCTCCAACTCAGCAATACGTAAATCTTCTGGCTCAATTCCATTCAAAGGTGAAATCTTTCCTCTCAATACGTGAAAACGACCATTGAAGGCACCGGATTTATTGACGTTTATGACATCGACTGCAGTCTCCACAACGCACAAAAGCTCAGAGTCACGACGGTCATCAGTGCAGAGTGTGCAGGGTTGAATCTCTGTAAGCGCGCCACAGACATCGCAAAGCTGAATTTTTTCACGTGCGCTTAAAAGAACCTCGGCAAGTTGCTTAACCTGCCCGGCCTCACTTTGAACAAGATGCAAAGCCAGCCGTTCGGCAGATCGCCGCCCAATTCCCGGCAACCGTCCCAACTCAGCCACCAGTACTGAGACTGGTTCCGGCAGCGAGACAGCCATCACATGCCCATACCCGGAAGATTCATTCCGGAAGTGATCTTTGCCATCTCACTCTTCTGGATCTCTTGTCCTTGCAAAATGGCGCTGTTAACGGCGTTGAGCAGCATATCCTCAAGCATCTCCACATCATCGGGGCTTAGCGCTTCAGGGTCGACCTTGATCGACTGTACGCTCCCGTCGCACCGCGCCACCACCTTCACCGCGCCACCACCACTAGAAGCCTCTACTGTACGCTCGGCTAACTCGCCTTGCACTTGCTCAGCCTGTTGTTGCGCACGCATCGCCTGCTTCATCAATTTATTTAAACTAGCCATAATATATTATGAAGATCGCACATCTACAATCTGCCCTTTGAAGACATCCAATGCCTTCTTAATGAGGGGGTCATTCTTAAACTCCTCCATATCCAACGGCCCATCCTGCGGCTTTGGTTTTTGAGGCCCATCGGGTGCTGCATTTCCCTCCCCAACTGGAGCCCCAGCTTCCACAAGCACAGATGCTCCTGCCCAGTCTATGGGCCGCTCAGCCTGAATAAATTTTATCTCAATATCCGAATGCCCCAGTTTCTCCATCGACTGCTGTAGGGTTTGGTGAAACTTCGGATTATCCGCCAATTCCATTTGATCAA
>CAYUXV010000322.1:0-19083 GCA_964448875.1 uncultured Verrucomicrobiota bacterium | reverse complement strand
CAGTAGGGTGCAGGTGATGTTGGTCGGCGAGCTGACCGACTTTGATGGTACCAAGCATAAGATTAGTTACACGTCCAATGCGCGCAATGACCAGCTCATCAGCGTGGCTGCAGAGGGAAATATTTCGGTGGAACCTAAAGGCAGGTCTTTTTTGTTGGGACCAAACGCATTGACGGAAGTCAAGGTGAAGGTTGGCCGGGCGAATCAAGCGCGAACCCAACCCCTGATGGTAATGTTGCAATTGCCGCGCCATATTCGAGATGTACATTGTGAGCCGGTAGAGTTACCTCCGGGTGAATCGGTCGCAACGATTAGGATTTTGACGGGCCCAAACCCCGGTCCCTATAACCAGCCTATCGCCATCCGCGCGTCCACCGCTGAAGGGTCTCGTCATGTGGGTGAGGGTTACATTGAGCTGGTAAAGCCGTCGCGGTAATCAGACACCTCTTCCGGCTGCTGGCAGGAGTGCGCTTCTGCACCACCGAACAACTTATTGCACAGCAGGGCCAGCCTTACCCAATACCAGTCCTAATTTCAATTGGCAGCCTCGAAGAAAGTCTGTAACTGCCATGCGTTTACCCCCTTCACGTTGAACTGTGGTTAATCTCAGGGCCTGCTCTCCACACGCAACCACAATGCCTAATTCATCCGATACAATCACCTGTCCAGCCTGGCCATTGCCATCTATCACCTCAGCTCCCCAAATTTTTAATAGCCGTTTTTCGCCTAATGGTAATTCAGTATAAGCCCCTGGCCAGGGTGTGAATGCTCTAATGCGCCGCATCAAGTGATTCGCTGGCATACTCCAGTCTAACCTGCCGTCTTCTTTTAATATTTTGCGAGCATATGATGGGCCAACAATAGATTGTGGCACCGGCTTGATATCACCTGACACATAACCGGGTATTGTTTTTAATAATAATTCTGCGCCCATTTTTGCCAGTCGATCATGTAATGTCTGCGCATTATCATATATCTCGATCTGTGTCTGCGCTAAGGCCACAATGTCCCCGGTGTCCAATCCTGCGTCCATGAGCATTATGGTGACACCTGTTTCCGCGTCTCCATTGAGCAAAGCCCACTGGATAGGTGCTGCCCCTCGATATCTAGGAAGCAGCGAAGTATGTACATTTAAACAACCGTGGTTAGGTAGTTGCAATGCTGCCGAAGGAAGAATCTGGCCATACGCAGTCACGACTATAAGGTCAGGCTTCAATTGCATTAAAGTTTCGAGTGTGGCATCGGTCCTCAAAGTTGCCGGCTGCAGTATAGGCAGGTTAAATTTCTGAGCACAACGTTTGACGAATGATGATTCCAGATGCAGCTTGCGACCACGCGGCCGGTCTGGTTGTGTGACTACCGCCACAACATCAATGTCGTTAGCCTCATGTAACGCGACCAAAATAGGGCAGGCCAATTCAGCCGTTCCCATGAAAATAACACGAAGATTGTCGGACACTTAATTGATTGACTGCACGACTTTAACCATGTCGGCAAAGACATCGAGAGGGGTTTTTGTTGAGTCGATTACATGCACAATGTCAGTGTCATACTTGTCTAGCACTGGCTGGGTTTCATCCACATAAGTCTGGAAACGCTGTCGGATGGTGTCAACATTACCATCGTCAAGGCGATTTTCCTTTAAGGCACGGCGCTGTATGCGCTCCTCCATCTTGCTCATGTCGTTACATGCCAGATGCAACACGGCGCGCACGTCGATGGCCTCTTTCATCATATCCACTTGATGTGGATTGCGTGGAATACCATCAAGCAACAGCCAGTCATGCTCTGGATGAAATTCGCCTTCTCGCGTGCAAGTATCTAAATGTTTGTGCCAAAGTTCCACGGTTAACTCATCAGGAACAAGTTCGCCTTTACTGGAATATTCTATGAATTTTTTACCGAGAGGGTTTTCTGGGCGTAAATTTCGGAATACATCACCACAGGAGAAGTAAAAATAATTTGGCACCTGTGCCAATATACGCCCCTGAGTACCTTTCCCGGACCCTGGTGCACCAAGAAGTAATATGGTGTTATATCTCATTTACTTATTATTGGTTTGAAATAATCTGTATTTCATTAATTTCAAAATTTCTCACGAGCTGGTCGTTCCAGACATTGCCCGTTGCCACAACAAAAGTTACTGACTCCTCTGTTACAGCAGAAATCCGCCCCGCCCACATTTCTTTTCCTGCTTTGGTTCTAACCAAGATCCACTCTGTATCACTGGGTGCCATTCGCTTGAAGCGCATTAGCTCAGTTTCAAAGAAATGCCTGTTAAACCTAATTTCAGCATGTGTGTAATAAGCAATTAATCCATTTTCGCCAGCGACTGGCTGTTCGTCTTGAATGTTCGGTTGTACAGATTCAGGCTCAGCAACAGTCGGTTCAATAACTGATTCAACAGCATTTCTTTTGCGATTAATTAACAAGAAAACCAATGGTACAATATATGGGCCAATGCACGAAAGACCGCAAACTAGTTTAGTGTTGTGTCGGCAACAATGTGAAACTTCACGTGCGAGATAGAAGTTTGCACCCAATATAAGCAACAAAACGAAGAGCATTATAGGACTGCTGAAAATTGCCGACCAAATGGTGCCGGCGGGGTAGTCCATCTCACCACGCGACGAAAACCCATCCGGTATCCCCGTCCAAACATCGATGGTTTTTGATGTTAATGATGGTCGCGGAGGGATGGCGCGCATTGGCGGGACAGGCCTCCGTGCGCGCTGCATTCTCAGCACATTCGCATTCTTTGTTTCAGGAGCAGAAGATTTATCAATACGCTTCTTCCCCTTTGGCTGTACATCGCCCTGAGTCTGTAAAAACTGTCTGGTTCTCAACCATGGCGTAATTCCATCCCTGATATTTTGACGTGTTTCAATACTTTTTTTGAGAAAGGTGTCTGAGCGCTGTATATCAGCAAACAGGGCCTTAAGGCCCTCAGGGGTGAACTCTCGCCATACGAACGAACGTGTAATTGGATCGATTATAACTCTCCCGCCGGTAGCATCTACGCGGGCAAACCGTATAGAAACAGCGTCAAGTTGAATTATGCCCTGAACAGTTATCTCGCCGCCAACAGTCAAGCTGTAGGTCGATGTTGCCGTCAAAAAAAACGGGCAACCCAACCAGAGCAACAAATAAAAAATGGTCCTCCACCTACACAAAGCAAGTTAACTAAACATTAAATACTTTCCAGCGACAAACAAAATCACCAGTCATTTTAATTGACCGATTAATTCATCCATCCCCCAGCCTTCAGCCTGCGCTGGCAATCGGTCAGCCTCCTCCCCATGCCTCCACATGGCATACGAAATGGCTCGATCCAAGGTTTGGATTAATTTGGGTTGTGCAAGAATGCCGCCAAGAAAACCAGCCAGGACATCCCCGCTGCCGCCCTGAGCCAAATATGGATTGCCAGAGGAATTTAAAAAAATCTCACCAGAAGCACTTCCTGTAAGAGTATGCAGGCCTTTTAGAACCACTTGACAATTGTATTTCTGTGCCAGCATTCGTAATGCAGCAGGCCGATCGGCCTGAATGTCTGATATCGGCATGTCCAGCATTCTCGCTGCTTCACCTGGATGAGGGGTAATGACACGCACTGCTTCGTTATGTGTTTCGCATTCCGTCAAGAAATCTAAAGCACTGGCGTCAACTATAACTGGCATAACACTTTCTTGCCAAATGCGGCTTATCTCAAGGCGCATGGAACTTGGTATTTCTCCTGCTAGTCCTGGGCCCATCAGGATTGCAGTGCAATGGTTTAGGGTGTCTCTGGCTTTTTTAGACCAAGGATGAACCATTGGCTGAGCTAACTGACATGCCACAGGCAAATATGCATCTTCTGTTGTAACCACTGTGACCAGACCTGGCTGCGCCCTTATTGCAGCACGCGCTGCAAGAACCGCCGCACCATGCCAACCACAACTTCCGGCAAGAATCCCAAGGTGTCCAAAATCACCCTTGTGCGCTGAAACAGACCGCTCTGGTGGATAATTAGCAAAATCCTCTTTCGTGATCCATTGGAGCCCCTCAAAGGATGGGCAGTCAACCAAGCCAATGTTGTCTGCAACTTCTAAGCGTCCTGTATATTTAGATGCTCCATCTTTTGTCAGGCCAATCTTAGGTGCTCCAAACGTTACAGTTACATCTGCTTGAACAGAAGCTCGCATAGGTTTTCCGGTGTCAGCATTAAGACCAGATGGGATATCAACAGCAAGTAACGGACAAGAACGGTCATTTAATAAGTCGATAATTTTAATCCAGCTATCATCAAGAGACCGATTAAGACCAATGCCGAACAGGCCATCAACTATAAGAGCGGGCCTGGAACCAATAAGTGATTCAACTTTTCCAAGTGTTTCTTTCGGTTTTTTGACTTCAACTAGTTGGATTTCACGTTTGAATAAATGTTCGGCAGCCAGCCTGGCATCACCTCCATTGTTCCCAGGTCCAACCAAAAATAATATGACGTCACTTACACGGGACATCTTTACTGCTTTTTGAGACACAGCTTTCCCGGCTTGACTCATTACATCACTCGCTAAGCATCCGGATTGCCAGGAGAGCTCCTCCCATTCACGCATCTGCGCGACGGTGACTACTGGAACTGGCATGTAGAGTGAAGAGGGTGTGCAACACTATTTGTAAAGTGCTGCAACCTGTTTGCCATATCCGTTATATATTAGTGTTGGCACTTGATCCCCTGTGCCAATTAACCGCTCTTGCTTCTGAGACCATCGCGGATGTGGTAAATTTGGATTTACATTCGATTCAAAAGGATATTCATCCGGTGCCGCCTGTTCCCACAACGTTTTGGGTTGTTTATCTGTAAACTCAATCCGAACGATGGACTTGATGCTTTTGTAACCGTACTTCCAGGGAACCACAATTCGTATGGGGGCACCGTTTTGCTTCGGCAATGGCTTGCCGTATATACCAGTAGCTACGATCGCAAGTGGGTTGAGGGCTTCCGACAAACGCAACCCTTCAGTATATGGCCAATTGTAGTTTGGATACATGCCGAAACCAGGGGCATTAGCAGGGTCAAAAAATGTGGTGAATTTAACAAATCTAGCTTCAGGCTTAGGCTCGACTTTCTCGATAAGCTTTCGCAGCGTAAAACCTGTCCAAGGAACGATCATTGACCATGCTTCAACACAGCGGAATCTGTATACACGATCTTCCAATGCGCCGGCTTTTCCCATTTCCCCAATCAAATCCTGTGCATTTCCCACCCACGGTTTTTTTACTAAGCCGTCAATTTTCATTTTCCATGGCTCTACCTTAAATTTATCCATGTAGAATGGGTGTCGCACTAGTTCTTTACGGGTAGTAAATTCATAAAAATTGTTATAACCGGTAGCCCATTCCTCCTTTGTCATTAAATATGGCTTTCGAAGGTTTGGGTTGAAAAGCTGATTTCGCTTTGCGGGGTAAAACTTTGCATTGTCTTTAGACGTTGCTGCCATCAAGCCCGCTGAAGCCATCCCAATCCCTGTCAGGCACATGTCTCGAAGAAAACCACGACGATTCTTGTAGTCACTTTCAGGCGTTACAAGCCTATCAGGAAGCTGCCATTCAGGACGAATAATGACGTTAGCCATGGAAAAAATATAACCCAACGGATAAAATTATTCACCTTTTTTTTTAAACTTATTTGCCACGACACTGTACACTCAAGCATGCTTGCGCCGTGCTAGAACTTGAGGCAGAGCAATTCAACGATATTGTGCGACAAGCACTTGCCGAAGATATTGGGACGGGTGATGTGACGAGCATGTCTCTAATCCCCGAAGATAATCAATCGAGTGCCTCCATCGTTGCGCGAGAGCCGCTGATCGTAGCCGGATTGGCGTTAGCCAAATCAAGTTTTCTTCATATCGATAAAAACCTGACTGTTAACTATAAGGTCGCCGAAGGCGACGCTCTCATGCCAGCATCAACCTTGATGAGTGTTGAAGGTTGCACTCAATCAATTCTTTCCGCTGAACGTACTGCCTTGAACTTCCTCCAGCACTTAAGCGGCATTGCAACATTAACATCTGAATACGTGACAGCCATCAATCACACCAATGCAATTTTGATGGATACACGGAAAAGCACGCCGGGCTGGCGAAGGCTAGAAAAACATGCTGTTGTTTGTGGAGGAGGAACGAATCACCGTATGGGGTTGTACGATATGGTACTCATCAAAGACAATCACCTCGCGGCACTAAGGAATTTTGTTAATCCCATAAGTATCGCCATAAGCCGTGCGAGAAAGAACAATCCAAAATTAAAAATTGAAGTTGAAGCTGATACGCTTGAACAAGCGGTTCTGGCTGCTAAATCGGGGGCAGATATTGTCATGCTAGATAATATGAAACTCAAAGAATTGCGTGAAGCCGTGAATCTAATTAAAGGCCAAAGCCTGCTGGAAGCAAGTGGTGGAATTTCATTGGATAATATTCGTGCCGTAGCTGATACAGGAGTGGATTTGATTTCTGTGGGATCTTTGACTCACTCTGCACGCGCGGCAGACATCGCGTTGGACCTAAACCAATGACAATTGACTCGCAAATACTTGCGACATTAAGAAATGCCGATAGCGGAGTATCCGGAACGGATTTATGCAGTAAACTTGGTGTCTCCCGCACAGCCATTTGGGCCCATATTGAGGCACTTCGCAAACTTGGATATGACATCGCGGCAAACCCACACACTGGTTACAGGCTTATAGCGTCACCTCAATGCTTGATTTCTTCCGACCTGATGGCTCGTATCGGAAAACCGCGTATAATTGGGCGTGAAATACGAGTTCTCAAAAGCACAACTTCCACTAACGATGAAGTCGAGCAAATGGCACGTAATGGGGAGCCGGAAGGCATGGTTGTGTTTGCCGAATCACAATCAAAGGGCAGAGGCCGTCTCGGTCGGAAGTGGTCATCTCCTTGTGGTAAGGGTCTCTGGTTTTCAATATTAGTTCGCCCAAGAATGAGGCCCTCCGAAATAACACAACTTACAGCCGCAACGGCAACTGCAATTGTCAGGTCGATTACGCAGGAAACTGGCTTAAAACCAAAAATAAAATGGCCCAATGACGTTATGCTTGGCGGCAAAAAAGTTAGCGGAATTCTTACCGAACTACATGCCGAGCTTGATCAGGTTAAATATGCCATCATTGGGATTGGTATTGATGTGCAGCAATCTCTCAGTGATTTCTCCAGTGAATTGCGTCACACTGCGACATCTTTGAAAATTGAGTCTGGCCAAAACATTGGGCTTCCTTCACTCGCAACTTCGTTGCTCATAGAACTCGATAATGACTATGCCCGTATTCAAAATCATGATTTTGACAAATTAGCTGAAGAATGGGAGAGGCACTGTAAAACCATTGGTAAATTAGTTGCCATAGAGATAGGTCCAAGAAAAATTCGCGGAAGAGCTGAAGCATTAGATCCCAATGGGGCTCTGCTCATCCGCACCGAACACGGGCGCCTTGAGCCAATTACCGGAGGAGATGTTCGCATCGTTAGTCACTGATGTATCTTCTACTTGATATCGGTAATACAGCAACTAATGCCGCCCTCGCCGGCAAAAGAATCAATCATACAATTTCACTACCTTCATCGGAATGGAGTAATGTAACAATAACAGCCAAACTAACAAGATTCATTGGTCGCAATAGAATTCATCAGGCAATGGTTTGTAGCGTTATACCCGCCGCGACTAAAGCTGCATGCGCCTGGCTAAAATCGAAAAAGGTCAAAACCACGACTTTCAATCACAATAATTGTGGCCTTGGAATTGACTATCCAAAACCCGAAACCATTGGGCCTGATCGCCTAGCGAATTCACTTTCGGCAAGATCCGAATTTGGGTCGCCCGTTGTTGTGGTTGATTTTGGAACAGCTGTAACTTTTGACATCGTCAACCAATGCGGTGATTACGCAGGAGGCATAATTGCGCCTGGCCTCTCGGCAATGACTGATTACCTCCACGAGAAAACTGCACTACTACCAAAAATTCAATTACGGGACATTAATTCGGCTATTGGGAAAAGTACTGAAGAGGCTATGCGAATTGGGGCTGTAAGCGGTTATCGGGGATTAATACAATCATTAATTGAAGCAATTCGCGGTGAATTGAATGCGGAAAATTTACCAGTTGTAGCCACAGGCGGCCATGCAAAGCTCCTGGCCAAAGGTGTCTCTCAAATAACAGCAGTACGCCCACTATTAACATTGGAAGGACTCCGGCTTGCTTCGGGTAGCAGCAGTTGACATGATTTGCGAAGATGAATCGGATAGAGCAGCGTTTTGCTAATTTAAAAGCTAATAATCATAAGGGTTTCGTTGCCTACATCGGAGCAGGTGATCCAAATCTGGAAGCAACCTCTAAAATCGCGCTTGCTTTCGATAGAGTTGGGGTGGATGTGCTTGAACTTGGGGTTCCATTTAGCGACCCACTGGCAGACGGTCTTGTCAACCAGCTAGCGTCTCAACGTGGACTTGCCAGCGGAACCACCCCCCCTACCCTCCTGCAAACCGTTACGGATATACGAAAAGATTCACAGATTCCCATTGTGCTCTACATTTATTTCAACCTTATGCATCGATATGGTTTGGAAAAATTTATGCATGATGCAAAGGCGGCAGGCGTTGATGGTCTCCTAACTCTTGATCTGCCTCCGGAAGAAGCCGGGGAATATTCTAAACTTATGGAGGATAATGATCTTAGTGCCATTTGGCTTATTGCTCCGACAACACCAGAAAAAAGGATAAAAGAAATTGTGCGACAAGGCAGCGGGTTCATCTATTATGTCTCACGGGAAGGGGTAACAGGAATGCAGCAGAAAGTTGCAAATTCAATTGATGAGAAAACCTCCATCATTGCTCAACATACTAATCTGCCAGTAGCTGTAGGGTTCGGCATTTCGGACCCGAAACAAGCTAAACAAGTTTCAGACTCCGCTGACGCCATAGTGGTGGGCAGCGCAATCGTTAATCAAATTGCCAAGTATGGCTCAGGCGATAACTTAACTGAACACGTGGCAAACTATGTGAAAACATTGGTGGATGCGATTAAGCCCAATCATTATGAGTACAAATAAGGATCATTTCGTAATAATTATGGCAGGCGGCAAAGGCGAGCGATTCTGGCCGCTGAGTCGAGAGAAATTGCCCAAGCAGTTTCTGAAGCTACTCGATAAAAAAAGCTTTTTGCAGCGCACCTACGAACGAATCAAACCGGCAGTACCCGTAAAAAATATTTATGTCATCACCAATGACAGTCAAGTCAGCACCGTCCGAAAACAACTCCCAAAGGTGCCCAAGAATAATGTAATTGGGGAGCCCTGCGGGCGCAATACTTGTGCCGCAGTGACATTGGGTGCTGCGCTCGTTGGTGCCCGCGCCAGCACGGGGGTAATGGCTGTTCTGCCATCCGATCACGTGATACCAACAAAACACGAAAAGAAATATCAAAAAATTCTTTTAGATTGTTTAGATGTTTGCGGAAGAGGACAAGCAATAGCCACGATTGGAATCAAGCCAACAAAACCTGAGACAGGCTATGGGTACATCCGTGTGGGTGACAAGTTGCCGCCTCCTCATGGTCGCAAGGCTTTCAAGACGGCGTTCCATCGTGCAGAAAAATTTGTAGAAAAGCCAGGCTACCACCGCGCACTGGATTACCTTCAAAGTGGTAAGTATCGATGGAATGCTGGCATGTTCATATTTTCATTTGCGACAATCGTGGAAAGCCTCACAAAACATCAGAAGGATTTATCATTACTTTGTGAAAAATGGTTCAAGGTTGCAGGATCACCTGCAAAACTAAAATCAGCCCTAAAAAAAGATTACCCGAGCTTAAAAGGTATTTCGTTTGATTATGGGATTATGGAAAACGCACAAAATGTGCTGGTTGCTGATGGAAATTTTGACTGGGACGATCTTGGAAATTGGACCGCATTGGACAGGCATATTAAAGCAGATGCTGCGGGAAACTGTGTAGATGCGGATTTCGTTCAAGTTGACGCTGCTCGCAACATTATCTTTGATGCGCGATTAAAGAAAGATCGCAAACCAATCGCAGTTGTTGGCCTGAAGGACTGCATTGTGGTTGCCACAAACGATACTATTATGGTTGCACATAAACGTGCAGCACAGCAGGTCCGAGAATTGACGCAGAAGATTGCTGCTGAAAAGGCGTATAAACATCTTGCGTAAGTTCACACTGTCAATAAATCACGCTGCCAATTCAGAAGATTGGAGATATCTCCGTTTCCATCTAGAGCCAAAGCCATAAGGGTTGCCCGACTGGCAATGAGCGTGGGGTCGATTCCGAGCTTTTTCGCATGTTCATCGCGGCGGGTCTGGAGTTCGCTGAAACGACGTTTTTGTTGGTTCGTCACATTATTTCTAGATGGTGATTTGATAGGTTGAGGGTGGTTTTTTGATGGCTCCGAGCAACCACGTCTAATTGCGTCAATAATTCCATCCCGCCGGCGTGGTGAAATTCGTCGTGGCAAAATATGTGAATAATCACCGCCATCTACTGACGTCGCGGCAAGATCTATTAATCTGTCATGAGCCAAAATAAAAAATGGAGGTCTATTAAGTCTTTTAGCTTCTTCTTCACGCCAGTGCCATAACTCGCGCAAAACTGAAAGTGCCGGAGGAGACAGCCGATTGCTGCCTTTGATCCGCCAAATACGGTCTAAATCTGGCTCGGGCAAGTTGGTGTTATCGGTTATTAACTGGACGCATTCCTGCCTATGCCATTCATCGCGGCTCTTGTTTCTTAGTTCTTCAAATAGTTTCTTGGCTAATGGTTTGAGGTAACGCGCATCATCTAGCGCATATTCCATCATTTTCGGCGTCAGTGGTCGCTTTGCCCAATTTGCTTTCTGTGATGATTTTTCAAGTGACACTCTAAGGTAGTCGTTAACTAAATCACCTAGCCCAAACTTCTCGCGACCGACCAGTCGTGCCGCCAACATTGTGTCGAAAATACGATCTGGAATAAAATTATGACCGGAGCTCAGGAGGCGAAGGTCATAATCCGCTCCATGCATAATTAATTCCCGCCCACTCATTGCGTCCCACAATGGATCAAGATTCACTCCACAAAGTGTATCAACTAGTTCCACTTGATTTTGGATAGCAATTTGCATTAGGCATAGTTTTTCAGGGTGCGAATGCAAACTGTCCGCCTCCGTATCAATAGCAAGCCATTCTGAATCACGAATGTCGCCCACAAAAACGGCAAGTTGAGATGCGGAATCAATCACGCGCAGCAGTTAAGCTCAGTAAAGTTTATGCGTCCAGCCATACCCATTCACAGTGTTTTCACGAAAAAAACAATTGGGTTTGTCAATCGCCATAGGCTCCAGTAGTTTGGCTTCAAGACGGAAGGGTGGCTGAGTCCGGTTTAAGGCGCCCGACTCGAAATCGGGTGTGTGGTTAATAGCTGCACCGGGGGTTCGAATCCCTCCCCTTCCGCCATTTTTTATGCTGCCAACAGGCTTTTCATCGCGCCAAGGAATGCCAGTACGTTTTTCGGTTTCGATGAATGCCCCATAAGACCAATGCGCCAAACTTTACCCTTCAGTGGGCCGAGCCCGGGGCCAACCTCAATTCCGTGATCATTCAACAAATCAAGGCGTACGCTTGTCTCATCAACATCCCCCGGCACAGTAATGGCATTGAGCTGCCAAAGTTGATGGCCGGTCTGTGATGAAATACTAAGCCCGAGATCACCCAAACCGTTTTTTAACATTAAATGATTATCCTCATGGCGTTTCCAGCGATTTTCTAGACCCTCTTCCAGCACTAACCGAAGCGCCTCGTGTAATGCGTAGTTCATGCTGATGGGTGCAGTATGGTGGTAGACCCTTGCGCCTTCACTCCAGTAGTTTGCTAACAAATTAACATCGAGATACCAGCTCTGCACATTGCTTTTTCGCGCCTCGACGACTTTCATGGCACGTTCGCTCAGTGAAACCGGAGCCAAGCCCGGCGGGCAACTCAGGCACTTCTGGGTTCCACTGTAAACAGCATCCACCCCCCATTCATCAATTCTGACAGGGCACCCCCCTAAAGAGGTGACTGCGTCCAGTAACAGTAATGAATCCGCTTGGTGAACAATCTTCGCAATTTCTTCAACAGGCGTCAGTGCTCCAGTCGAAGTTTCTGCATGCACGATAGCCACAAGTTTGGGTCGTACGCTTTTTAAGGCTTCAGCAATTTGCTCTGGATGGATTATGTTGCCCCATTCAGCCTCAACTTTTGTTACATTTGCTCCACAGCGTGTGGCTACATCTGCCATGCGCATACCAAAAACACCATTAACACCAATTATCACCTCATCGCCCGGCTCAATAAGGTTCACAAAGCAGTACTCCATGCCTGCACTGCCTGTACCACTTATAGGGAATGTCATTTCATTTTTTGTAACAAATACATCCCGTAACATTGTCTTTATTTCCTCCATCATGTTGATGAAAGACGGATCCAAGTGGCCAACAAGTGGGTGCCTCATTGCTTCCAGCACAGATCCGGGGACATCGCTGGGTCCTGGCCCCATAAGGACTCGTTTTGGAGGAGTAAATGCGGCTGGCAACATGAAGACAGATCGTAACTGCTTCGCTCGACACGAGCAATGGTTTTGGGCAACCTCGTCGCTCGATGACCCAAGTCGACCTTACAAATGCATTAAACAATATTGTCGGAAGCGATGCCGTAATTGTAAATGAGGAGGAATTATTGGTTTATGAATGCGACGCGTACACACTACAAAGAAATCTACCCACGGCTGTTGTTCTTCCACAAAACACGGATGAAGTTGTTGCTATTGTTAAACTATGTAATCAACAGAATATCCCAATCATTCCACGTGGTGCAGGCACCGGTCTAAGCGGTGCTGTTCTGGCAGTTGATGGCGGGGTGATGATCGCGCTCACTCGCATGAACAAGGTTCTGTACATTGACCCGCGTAATCGAAGAGCGCTCGTCGAAGCCGGCTGTGTAAATGCCTGGATTACACGCGACGCTGCTACACATGGGCTTTTTTATGCTCCCGACCCATCCAGTCAACCCGCCTGCACAATCGGCGGCAATGTGGCCACAAATTCAGGCGGGCCTCATACTCTAAAGAATGGTGTCACGACCAATCACGTGCTTGGCTTCGAGATTGTGTTAGCCGACGGGACTGTCGAGTGGCTAGGAGCAGAACCGAATAGCGGGGAAGAAGTGGAAGGTTATGATCTGCGCGGCGCGGTTATTGGTTGTGAGGGAATGTTCGGTGTGATTACACGCGTCCTCGTGCGCCTCGTCAGAGAACCGGCAGCATTCAAGACATTCCTTGGCGTATTCGAAAATGTGGCTGATGCCAGCCAAGCAGTCAGTGATGTGATTGCCGATGGCATTGTTCCGGGCGCACTGGAGATGATGGATCAACTTATCATACAGGCAGTTGAGGAGGCGTATCAATTTGGTTTCCCATTGGATGCGGGCGGTGTGTTAATAATAGAGTTAGACGGAATGATTGACGGAGTTGAAGAACAAGCTAGCCGTGTTGAGAAAATCTGCAAACAAAACAACGCACGCGAAGTGCGTATTGCAAAGAACGATACTGAGCGAACAGCACTTTGGAAATGCCGCAAGCGGGCATTTGGTGCAATTGGCAGACTCAGTCCCAATTACATTACTCAGGATGGTGTAGTGCCTCGCAGCAAGCTTCCCGAGATCATGCACTTCATTAAATCAACGAGCAAGAAGTACGACTTGCGTATTCCAAACGTTTTTCACGCCGGTGACGGAAACATTCATCCAATTATTTTGTATGACGAACGTGAACCTGATCAAATTAAGCGCGCGCTACAAGCTGGCCATGACATCTTGGAAAAATGTATTGAGATGGGAGGTAGCGTCACTGGAGAACACGGTATTGGCGCCGAAAAAATTGATTTTATGGTCAAGCAATTTAATCAAGATGATCTTGATGCCATGCAGTTGTTGCGTGACACCTTCGATCCCAAAAAGCGTTGCAATCCGCATAAAATGTTTCCAGGGAGCAAACGTTGTTCGGAGTTCACGCCCAAAAAGCAGGCCCCGGCATGAATCTAAAACCAGAGAATATTTCAAGTTTACAGGCATTGCTGAGAAAGGCCAGCAAGCCATTGGACAACATTAATTTGTCCGCAATTAACAATCTCATTGAGCATTCACCAGAAGATATGATTGTGACGGTTCAAGCGGGCATGACTTTGGTAAACTTACAGAATCAATTAGCTCAAAATAATCAGTGGCTGCCAATTGACCCGCCCTTCCCTGAACAGCTTACAGTAGGAAACTTGTTAGCTGAAAATGTCAATGGACCACGGCGATTTAGTTACGGTACAATTCGAGATTGGATAATCGGTATGAAAGTGGTTCTGTCCGACGGGCGGTTGATTAAATCAGGGGGAAAGGTCGTAAAGAATGTAGCTGGCTTTGATCTGTGCAAACTTTTCGTTGGGGATCGCTCAACACTTGGAATCATTGTGCAGGCAACATTCAAGCTGCTCCCAATTCCCGAGTCCGAAATAATCCTTGGATGTGAATGCCAATCCTTGGATGAAATTAACCAACTGCTTGAGAATACTTGGAATTCAGATTTACGTCCGTCAATCCTTGATATTCACAACCCGCCTTTAACACTGGTCGCAGGGTTTGCTGGGCCCAAGACAGATGTTGAAGCCCAAACCCTAACAGCAAATAGATTAGGTTTTGCCTCTAAAACAACGACTGATTACGACCAGAATTTCCGAAAAAATATTTCAACGTATACATCTGTTGCTCCCGCAAATTTAATTAAGAAACTCAGAGGTCTTGAAAACGACGCATTTGTTGCGCGGGCTGGAAACGGAGTAATTTATCATAAAAACGCCGTGGCAAGAGATATCCAAGCTCCAGCCTTGCAGCAGAGGTTAAAGAATGCGTTTGATCCAAGGGGGATTTTATCTAGATGAACTCTGAGATCAATTTTCTAGACAACGACAAGTCTCTGGCATGCATCCATTGCGGCCTATGCCTTTCCTCTTGCCCCACATACCTAGAAACAGGTAACGAAAATGATTCACCACGCGGCCGTATATATTTAATGCGTGCGCTAGAAGATGGCCGCTTGCCGCTGGAGAATGAGACAGTAAAACATATTGACTTGTGCTTAGGGTGTCGCGCGTGCGAGGCAGCATGTCCGAGTGGTGTGGAATACGGTCATTTACTTGAACATACACGCGATCATATTGAAAAAAAATACTCTCGATCAATATTCCAAACTGCTTTGCGAAGGTTCGCGATAGAAAAAATTTTCCCATTTCCGTTTCGAATGAAATTAGCGCTTTTGCCAGCAAGGGTAGTTAAAGCCCTCAAATTACAGTGGATGTTGCCAAAGCTTTTACGGGAATCACTAGAACTAATAGGAGATGATACGGAATCAGGTCAATTGCCTGAGATTTCAACAGCCAAGAAAAAGCGTGGGCGAGTTGGGTTCATCGAGGGATGTGTAATGCAGGTGATGTTTGCCAGAACAAACCGAAATAGCGTGCGCCTACTAAACGATGCAGGTTGGGATGTCATTACACCAAAGAAACAAGAATGCTGTGGTGCTCTATATGCACATAGCGGCCAGCTTGAGAAAGCCCGGAAATCCGCACGACGCAATATCGCTGTTTTTGAAGAATTAGATCTTGATGCTATAATTATAAATGCAGCCGGATGCGGAAGTATACTGAAAGAATATGGAGCACTGCTTGCAGATGATCCAAAATGGGCAAAACGAGGGGCGGCCTTCAGTGCCAATGTTAAGGATTTAACGGAGTGGTTAAAGGAATCCGACCTAAAAAGTCAAAATTCAGAAACCAAGGTTACCTATCACGATGCGTGTCATCTGGCGCATCCTCAGGGAATTATGACTGCCCCGCGTGCCTTAGTTAATGAACACGGTGGGCAGCTCATTGAGATGCCTGAAGCGGATGTATGCTGTGGCAGTGCAGGCAGTTACAATCTCACAGAACCGGAGATGGCCGCACGCCTACAAAACCGAAAGGTTCAAAATATTATTTCAACGGGTGCGGACGTGGTGGTTACATCAAACCCAGGCTGCCTTTTGCAGATTCAATCCGGCCTAAAAAAAGCCGGGTCGCCAATTCAGGCAATGCATATTGCCGATTATCTGACTACTGGCCGCGGCGAATAATCATACCAGGGCCAGCACTGTTATGTCGGTCATTTTCGACGACTATGTCGCCATTGACCAACACGTAGCGAAAACCAGTCGCATATTGATGAGGATTCTTAAAGGTGGCGTTGTCCATGACTTTGGCTGGATCAAAAACCACTATGTCAGCCCAGTAGCCTACCTTAAGTTCCCCTCGGCTCATCACCTTGAAGGTTTTTCCTGGCAATGATGTCATGCGTCTCACGGATTCCTCTAACTTCAATTGTTTCTGTTCACGCACATAGCGGGCTAGGAAACGCGCAGAATTCCCATAGCCACGCGGATGGGGGACTCCGCTTTTATATACACGCACACTGCTGTCAGAGGCGAACATTGCATAAGGGTTCCGCATCAAAGCGCTAGAATCATCCTCATGCATCCCGTGGAAGACTCCACTGGCCCCTCCATTCTTTTCTATTTCCAAAATCAATTCGATCTGTTTACTGAGCGACGCATTGCCGTAGCGCTTCATCGCAGCTTCAGCGATATTGAGCCCATTTAGTGTTTTGTCGTGCTTGTAATAAGCAATTACGGCATAGTCATAACTGCTGCGCCCCTTTTGCTTAAGTTGCTCCTTCATCTGGGTTATGAGTGTTTTTTTCTTGTCCAGATCAGAAAGCAAATCAGCAAATTTTTTCCGGCCGAAACTGCGTGAATCGCTTGGAATCATCTGCTGGATGCCCGTGCTGGACGCCGTGTAGGCATATTGATCATGCGTTAGTCGGATTTGCTTTGAACGAATATTATTTAACTGATTTAGCAGTTTTTCGTGTTTCCCCCACATGGGTTTCCCGGCAAGTTTTAAGTGTGAAATATGCACCGGCAAATTGGCCTCTCGCCCTATTCGGGCTACTTCATCAACAGCATCAAAAATCTCTTTGCCCTCACTACGCATATGGCTGACATATATTCCTCCATGATTCGCAACGATTTTCGAGAGCGCAATAAGCTCCTCTGTCTTGGCATATGTACCTGGAATATAAATCAATCCAGTTGACATCCCCAACGCCCCATCACCCATTGCCTTATCAATATACTTTCCCATCTCGGCAAGTTCCTTTTTGGAAGGAGGGCGCATGAATGAGCCAGTCATCACCTGTCGACGAACGGTGCCGTGCCCAATTAAGCTTGCGACATTTGCTGAAAAGCCTTTCTGGTTCAATTTTTTGAAATACGCATCAAGGTTAAGGCGGGAAGATCCGCAGTTGCCAAGGATAAGCGTGGTTACCCCCATTCGGAGAAACGCCTTAGCGTCAGGGTGGCTCTCAATGTTCTCAGCGTGGGTATGCACGTCAATGAAGCCCGGGGCAACAGTCAATCCATTCAGATTCAATTCACGCCTGAAAGGCCCCTCTACTTTGCCAACTGCAACGATTCTGCCATCAAGAATACCCAGATCACCCGAGTATTGTTTTTTTCCTGTTCCGTCGATCAAATTGCCTGACCGTAGCACGAGATCATAAGGGGCTGCTGAAGTAGCCGATATGGCAACAAGACAAGTGATGAAGTGGAAAAATGCCCTCACAGGAAACTCACAAAAGCCACGGGACAATCAGCTTTGACCAATCTCAGATGCATAGCTTGCAGCATTGAGCAAACCGGATGGTTCACCACTAAGCTGTATTTTGAAAAACCAGCCTTCACCGAAAGGCTCTTCATTTACCATCTCAGGTTTATCGGCCAATGAGGGGTTTACTTCAATGACTTCACCACTAGCAGGGGCATAGATGTCACTGGCAGATTTTACGGACTCCACTACTGCGCAAGCAGCGCCCGCATCCAACTGTTTGCCCACATCCGGCAATTCAACAAACACGATATCTGTTAATTCATGTTGGGCATGATCGGTGATGCCGATGGTGCCGATGCCATCATCAACACGGAGCCATTCGTGGCTTTTTGCATATTGTAGATTATCCGGGATTTCGCTCATGTTTATGGCTGATTATTTTTTGTAAATGGGTTTTTTTACTACAACCGCTGGCACGAAGTTGCTTCTAACATTTACCTCAATCTTTGTATCAACTGAAGAATGATCCGGGGAAATATAACCCATGCCAATTCCTACACCGAGCGAGGGGCTCAGCGTGCCGCTAGTAACTTTTCCAACCATTGAGCGGTCGTCAGTATGCCAAAGCGTATCCTTTCCCCAAATCGTATAATCAGCTCTGGGTGGAGGGAATTTTCCTTTTATCTTGAAGGCCGACAACCTTTGCGCCGGCCCTTCTTCCTTTTGTTTCAGCAATGATTCGCGCCCAATAAAATTATCTTTATCCAATTTAACAAAGTAACCCAACCCGGCTTCTATAGGTGTGAATTCTTCATTTAGCTCATGTCCGTAAAGAGGGTAGCACATCTCCATGCGCAAAGTGTCTCGAGAACCCAGTCCACATGGTTTTATTCCAGAAGTTGTACCGGCTTTCATTATTTTCTCCCAGATGCCCTCAATACATGTCACAGGTGCAACTACCTCAACACCATCTTCGCCGGTATAACCTGTGCGAGACACAAATATGTTTTCTCTCTCAAAAACAAATGCATCCACCTCGTTTTTCTTTAGCTCACTAGCACAATCAGCCACGATCATTCCAGCATCATTGAATACATCATCAATAAACCCCGAAACTGCAGGGCCTTGCACGGCAATCGCACCGAAATTTTCGGATTCATTCATTAGTGATACCTGCTTCCTGCGCGGCCAGGATTCAAGTTTTTCGCACAACCAAGCCATGTCTTCCTCAATGCGACTTGCATTAACCATTAACATGTAGGTGTCAGCGCCAAGTTGATAGACATACAAATCATCAATAACGCCACCTGCGTCATTAC
>CAYUXV010000321.1:0-7836 GCA_964448875.1 uncultured Verrucomicrobiota bacterium | reverse complement strand
GAACTAGTCAAGGTTCAGCAGCAAGTGCTCATTGATGCCATAATCATGGATGTGGCGCTGGACGATAACCTGAGTTATGGGATGTCCGTTAAAAAACGAGGTGCAACGCCGGCTGATGGAAATGTGGACAATGCCTTGGGTATGAAACACGGCGGTAATTTTTTTGATACTGAGGCGACATCCATAAATTCTCTAGCTGGTGCTGGCCTGAATTATTGGGGTTTTCTGGGCAACAGTTGGGAGGTGGCGGTTAACGCCGTTAAGTCTGATACCCGTGTAAACATGCTTTCTCGCCCTCGCATCATGACCTCTCACGCTGAGGTGGCTACCCTGTTTATTGGCGAAACACATCCATATGTGAATAGCGCCGTTACGGATGTTACTGGCGGTGTCCGTGAGCAGTATACGGAAAAACAGATTGGTATTAGCATGAGCATATTACCGTTCATTAATCCAGACGGCTTGGTTGTAATGGATATAGAGCAAACTGTCGGTGATATCATCAGCAATAAGATAATTGGCGAAGCGGAAGTGCCGGTGACAACTGATCGTACCACCACGGCCAAGATTGCAGTCCGTGATGGTGGTGTTGTGCTGCTCGGTGGTTTTATCAAAACCAAAAATACTGAGTCGAAAAGTGGAGTGCCTATCCTCAAGGACATCCCAATTTTGGGCGCATTATTTCGTGATAATACTGACAATAACGAACGCCAGGAACTGGTGGTGCTTATGCGCCCCACTGTTTTGCCTACGCCAGAGGCAGCTGAGGCTGAGTGGAAAAGCACGCGAAATGGCTTACCAGCCGTACGTGGAGCAGAGCTGAAAGAACGATCAATGGAACTCAAGTTGAACAAGGATTTATTAGAAAAAGAAAAACTTATGGAAAAGCAGGAGCAGAAACGCCTAAACCGGCCTATTGGGATAGACCCACGCCTCCCTCGTAGTCTAGACCAGCTTGAAGGTGGAGTTCAGCCCTGAATTCATCGGGGTACAGTTAATAATCCACCGGTGACAGTCTTGGTGGTGCGTGCTAGGTTGTGACTCAGCCTAGGAGCATGACTAAGCCCGAAAACCCTTTCAGTCTCAAACATGGAGCAGACGATGATTACAGGCCTCGCAAGCCTGTGAATTGGCGACGCAGATTTATTTGGCTTGGAGGAGTGCTGGCGGTTTTGTCTCTGTGTCTCTGGATTTTTATCAATAGTGCATTCTTTTTTCGCGGCATCGTTTTGCCCCGTATCGCTCATTCACTGAATGCTGAGATAAATGCGGGACAAGTGGATTGGTCGTTGACGTCTGGGATCACATTGGGCGAGGTGAGTCTTATCACCACCGGTGAAAAGCCGCTTATTGAGGCAGCTAGGATTGAGATAGACTGTTCGGCATGGGATTTGTGGAATGGTCGTATAGGTATAAAAAGTGTGGCGCTGACAGCTCCCCTCATCAACATTGAGCTAGACACGGAAGGCAACAGCAATCTTGATCCTTTGATTGATGCCTTACGCAAAAAGAGCGGAAATCCATCCTCAAAGTGGTATATCCGCAATATTTCGATTCGCGAAGGACAAATCAGTTACCGGACTCCTGAAGCCAAGTGGAATTTTGCCGAGCTTTCTGCAGATCTTGACCAAATATCACCTGACGAAACAGGTGTCTTGCAAATCAAAGCATTGGCCCAAATAGACAATAAAGTTCCTTGCCCAGCTGAGGCAAAGCTAGAATTCACGTTGAACGGTGAAGGCCAATGGGAAAGTTCAAAAGCGAGTGCCAAACTAAAACTGCCCAATGGACTGAATGCGGAAGCTGCTGGCAAAATACATCCAGATCACTTGGAGCAGTTTATCCTGCAATTTAAAATGGATGATCATCCTCGTGGACGCCTCCTTGCCAATGGAATGCGAGATCCAAACTCTGGTGATTGGCGATTTCAACTTAACTTTAATAAGCTTGATGGAGCGGTTTTAGAGCCTTTATTGGGCATTGATTTTGGGGCAACTCAGTTCAACGCTACAAATTCTGTACATCTTGCTTATAAAGAAGATGGCTTTGTCGCTACAATTGCTGGAGGTGTGAGGGCGATGCCATTTACTATTGTGCGTGGAGAGGTTGTCACACCACCGATTAATCTCTACATGCAGTACAATTGTGCCGTCGATTCTGCTTCAAGCATCTTGCGCTTCGATCGATGCAACATAGCGGGTAACCGACAACAACATGTGCTACTTGAAAGCAGCCTAAAACATCCGTTGCGACTGAATTGGGACGCGGGAAAATTTAATTTAGAATCAGTTGCATTCAAGCTGAACCTTAACGAAGTCGATCTTTCACAATGGGGGCCGTTACTCACGTCCAGTGCGAAATCTGGGCGATTGAGCTTAGCGCTTGATGCAGCTCAATCCGTTGAGGAAGGACCGGTAAAATTCCAAGTAAGAGCCACGGGGCTTGAGATCACCGGTGACTCAGGCCAAATGATATTAAAGAACGAAAATATCTCCATTAATGCAAATGGGGAATGGGCGGACGATCTACTAAAAATTGATGAAGGCAGTTTGGATCATGTGTCATATCCAGAGCCAGACCGTCGACTGAGTACGGTTTTAGATAATATTGATTTAAGTATACACCTAGCAGGGAAAGGCACTGATTACCAAATGAGTTCTCGCTGGGAAAGGAAAGCCGGGAAAGATATTGCATCTGGGCGACTGGAAAGCAACGGCACGTTTGTGCTGAGCAATAATGGTACTTTTGAGTCAATTCAGGCTGAAGGTAGTGTGCAGGTTGAAAATTCTGCGGGCGTTTTTAAGGACGCGAAAGATTTCTCAGCGAACCTAATGGGGCACTGGACCACGAAACTGCTGAAAAATTTTACTGCGAACTTTCACCTGAATGGAAAACCTGTGGGGCGTATAGAGTCCAGAGGCAAGCTGAATCTAGTCGAAAACAAATGGATATTGAACACCGCAATTAATAATGTGGATCGGAATGTTTTGAATTTTCTAGGTTCGGGAAAGGGTCTGGATTTTAGAGATACCGTCCTTAATGCCACAAATCAAATTCGACTGTCGCCCGACGCTCGAGAATGGAGCGTGAAAGGCCACATCAACGCTAATAAATTTAGTATTATCCACAACGATGCACCATCACCCCCCATGGAATTGGAGGCGGATTATGATCTGGAAGTGAACTGGCTACACAAGACGGCGCGATTGGATCGATTGACGCTCGACGGAACACGCGGGAACAAAAAGGTTCTGGATAGTCGCCTAGTGCAACCGATGCAACTGGATTGGTCGGACAACAGCACGGGCGTTTCTGAGTCGAAACTTGAGATCAAGCTTTCCGAATTTGACTTCGCGGAATGGCGCCCTCTACTTGGCGGTCCTATTAGGGCTGGCGATGTGAACGCAATCCTCACAGTTGCTTCACGACCGGATGGCAAACATCTTGACTATGAACTTAATGCTACCGGTCATGGTTTCATTGCAACCCAGGGCCAGCTTGAACTCAGCAATGCTGAGGTAACCTTGGCCTCGAAGGGCACAGTTGCAGGACTAAAGAGTATTGATCTAACCAAATATGAAATTGGTTGGCAATCATCCGGCCACGAAGCATGGAGTCTTGCGGGTGGAGGAATCGTTGTCCTGGATGGTAATAGCACCATCTCTTTACAGAATCTGGGCAGCCAATTGAAGGTCGGCAGTAACCCTGTCGGGAATCTTGTGCTGACGGGAGTTGCAGATTTAGCCAGTCAAAGAGGCTGGATGGATTTCAATATTCAGAATGTGTCCGAAAAGCTGATTCAACCGTTGTGGCCGGAAGTTTCATTCAAAGTGGGGTTGCTCGCCGCGAAAGCCAATACAAACGGAACAATCCGGATTAGTCACGGAGACTTGACGGAAGTTAATGCCACCTTCGGAATGTTGGGTGTTCGTTTGGCCGATTCCGATGGGCTTCAGCCAATGGCTTCTTTCAAATGGGTTGGACGTTTTGATGGTGCTATTCGGAAGGCGGGTGAGCATTGGGGAATTCGTGTGGATCGCTGCAAAGGAGTGGTTAGTGTCGGAGATGAGGTTGCAGGAAATTTTCTGCTGAAAGGTGAAGTTACTTTAGGGCCGGAGCATTACGAGGCTGATTTAAGGTATACCGATTTGAAGAATATCCGGAAGGATTTTATACGACTGGTTCGCTTGGATCGGGTTGATCAACGAATAGTTGATCTGGAAACACTGTCTTATATTGGTCGCACGCAACTTTACACAGGTGGTCGAGTGGGTTTGAACGGCCGTATCAATTTGAATGGCCTGCACCTGAGAGATCCTCAGGGATCATTCCAGTATAGCCCTTTGGATATCGAGTGCGATGCGAAGATTGCCGTGCAGATACGAAGTGGAGTTCGGTGGGATGTTAATGCCACCAAGATAGGAGGGAATATTTCATCCGGGGAAAATAAGCGCGGCACGTTCGAGGTCAACGGTTGGTATCTTGCAAAAGATGGTAAGGGAAACGTGGAATGTCAATTTAAGGATTTAGATCAGGATATGGTTCGTCCTTTTCTTGAAGGAAGCATGCCTCCAGAACAATTGCACCAAGCCTTGGTGACGGGGAATATCATGATAAACATTGATCCAGATGCTGGTTTCACTTTCACCGGCAGTGCTGATGTTGCCAGTTGGCAGGTGCATAAACCTGGAAGTGAACCGCCATCCAGACCACTTAATGGCACACTGGAATTTAACCTGAACCGCCATCGCAAGCTGCTCACCATCCGCAAGCTGGGCATTCAACTTACAAAAACCGAGTATGCTAGGAATTCGTTGCAATTGTCGGGATGGCTAAATTTTTCTCGTGAAGGTCATGTGTCCGGAGGGATGAAGATGGATTCCGAGTCCGTTGATATCGACAGTATTTTAAGGGCGCTCCCGGCGATTCCCACTTCTGGAAAGAAACGTGAGCTGGATATTAGATACGCTCTCAAGGCGGACAAGATCCACTGGCGTGGCCTGTCGGCCGAGGATTTTAACGGGACACTCAAGCTGCATAGAAATGAAACCGTTATCAGTCCAATGCAGATGACACTTGAGGGCGGTCGCGTCTATGACACGCACCTCACAGTGAATCGAAGTACGCGCCCGTTTAATTATGACCTCAAATTCAAGGGTCTTAAAATGCGGGCTAATCCGGTGCTTTCTTGGCTCATGCGAGACCATTTTTGGACGCAGCAGGCGAACTGGGGCCATCTTGATGCGTTTATGAGGTTGAAATGGTACTCCTCGGGTGCTGGCAAGATCGAATTCACGGAGATTTTGGGCCTTGAGGAGATGGCATCTTTCTTAGGTGCCGATGCTGAACTTGGTCGAGATAGTGCTTGCTTGAAGATTTCGGGAGCAGAAGTGTTGTTGGCCGGTGGCGAACAGGAGAAAGACACTCTCATTCCTAGTCTCATAAAACTGAGCATCAACGGACTCGCGTTGGCCCTTGGGGTGCCAGAATTGAACAAGGCAAAGATGAACAGTGCCTTACTGATTGGGCGTGTAGAAAATCGCAAGTGCGAGTTGGAGATGATTCTAGATACTCCCATGTACGCCGCCAAGACCGCCGACGTAATTGCCCTGCATGATCCTCTTGGCGGTTCACCAATAAACCTGCCGGTACAGGTGACATTGAAGCTGGCGGTGGCCAAGCAGTTTAAAATACTCGGCGATCTGTTGCGTCGCGATACTCCAGAGACTCTGCCAGTTTTCCTCCACCTCGTAGGCACTTTAGGAAAATATGATAAAAAAGTAGACGACCTTAAGGTGGCTAACATCTATGCCTCCAGCCTTATTGGCAAGATCACCAATGTGCCCACAGAGATCATTGGCCGTATTCCTTTTCCACTCAATCCGTTCCGGCGTAATAGCCCGCCGAAGCCGCCCAAGAAGTGACCCGCTTGGCATCGGCGGGAACTTGTGGCATCCTCGTGCTTTATGCAATCGGTGCTTGATTACTTAGCCGCGAATGATCGGCGATTTATCGGTGAGCTATGCGATTATTTGCGGTTTCCCAGTGTCTCTGCGCAGTCCAAACATCATGACGATTTACGCGCCTGCGCTGATTGGCTTGTGGCGCACTGTCGATCCATTGGTTTGAAGGCTAAGCGCAATGCTACCACCGGTCAGCCGGTGGTTACTGCAAGCACACCCCGCAGAAAGGGCCGTCCGCATTATTTGGTGTACGGACATTATGATGTCCAACCGCCAGATCCGCTCGACCAATGGGAAACACCCCCCTTCAGTCCCGACATACGTAAAGGAAAAGTGTTTGCACGTGGAGCTACGGATAACAAGGGTCAACACTTCGCACATTTAAAAGCTGTGGAGGCATATTTTAAAACTGGCACCGAGTTGCCCTGTGACCTCACTTTTGTAATTGAGGGCGAGGAAGAAGTGGGCAGTGAGGCACTGATGGGGTTTCTTAAAAAACAGAAACGCAATCTGACTTGTGATGCGGTGATCATTTCAGACACCGGGATGCCATCGAAAAAACATCCGGCGCTGACCTATGCCCTGCGTGGTGTGGTAGCACTGGAGATAACCGTGTGCGGACCCAAGGCCGACCTGCACTCAGGGATTTACGGTGGTTCTGTGGACAACCCCGCATTGGTCCTGTCGCAAATGCTCGCTCAACTTCGTGATAAAAAAGGTCGGATAGCCGTGCCGGGTTTTTACGACAAGGTTGCGCCCATAACCGCGCACGAACGTAGACAATTCAAGCGCCTGCCTTACAACGAAAAATTGTATAAAAAGCTACTCGGTGTACCTTCTTTGTTTGGAGAGAAAGGCTTTACGCCCGTTGAGCAGCGCAGTGCAAGGCCGACACTTGAAATCAACGGATTAACCAGCGGCTACCAAGGCGAAGGGAGTAAAACTATTGTGCCTGCAGAGGCCAGTGCCAAAATCACCTGTCGTATCGTGCCAAATCAGACACCGCGTGAGATAACCCGTTTATTAAAGAAACATCTGAAATCAATTTGTCCGCCTACAGTGCGCTTGAAATTGAAGGAGGGTCATGGTGCTGATCCTTATCTCGTGTCGCCCACCGGTCCGCGGGCATGTGCAGCGCTAACGGCTCTGAAATCTGCGTTCGGGCACGACCCGGTTATTTTACGCGAGGGGGGTTCCATACCCATTGTCACAGAGTTCAAAAAAATTCTTGGGGCTGATTCTATATTACTTGGATTGGCGCTGCCAGATGACAACCTTCATTCGCCTAATGAAAAATTTGATCTCGACTGCTTCCGCGGTGGTGCGCGAATGAGCGCCCATCTTTGGCCGCTGTTGGCCGCCTGCTGACATGGCCCACCAAAAACCAGTGACTGCAGAAGATTTGAGCCCATCGCTGGGTTTGGTCCGGTTTCTTTATGTTACCGCTGCAGTCAACGGCGCCGCGATCCTTGTTGTGGAAATTCTAGGTGCCAAAATGCTTTCACCCTTTATGGGAACATCGCATTTCGTTTGGACTGCTCAAATTGGCGTCACACTCATTGCATTGGCAACCGGCTACTATCTTGGCGGGCGTTGGGTTGATGCATCACCACGTCTCGCTAATCTTTATTATGCGGTTCTCGCCGCTGCCGTGTACCTGTGTGCTACCGTGCCGCTGGTAAAACCTGTGTGTTTTGCCTGTCTGGAAATGGACCTTGCGATTGGCTCCTTGCTTGCTTCAGCATTTTTGTTTCTTGTTCCATTGTCGCTATTGGCAATGACTTTGCCGTTCCTGACGCGTATGCTAACGCGATCGATTGATGAAGTAGGTGGCAACGTAGGTCGCCTTTCCGCTATAAGCACAGTTGGGAGC
>CAYUXV010000320.1:0-5133 GCA_964448875.1 uncultured Verrucomicrobiota bacterium | reverse complement strand
GTCTCTATACTACCAATCGAATTCAGGTTACCCTTATAGGAGAGTTAAAACGCTCGGTCAATTTTAAACGTCTGGGTTTCTATTGGGTTGCGCCCATTATAAAAATCTGGCACAAGCGGCCGAGGTATCCCAAATCACAATGACTCAAGTCGCCGATCGAGCTATGCAAATGGTGCCATGCGAAAAGTGTGGGACGCCGAATTTTGTGTCTGCGACCTTGGAGTCGTTCAAGCCTGTTCCCTGTCAGGAATGTCGGCATCCAGTTATAGCACCAGTCAGATTGCGGCAGTTTGAACTTAAATCGGTCATCGGTGCTGGTGGAATGGCCATGGTCTATCGCGCCATCGATACTGTACTTGAGCGTGAGGTGGCTGTGAAGTTGATGGCGCCGGAGTTTGCTGAAGACCCCCAAGCGATGAAAGACTTCTACCGCGAGGCACGTTTTCAGGCCAATTTAAACCACCATAACATCATCCATATCTATAATTATGATGAGGATCAGGGGCGAAAATATCTTGTTATGGAAGTGGCTGATCGTGGTGATCTTGACGAACGCATTGAACATCACGGGCGAGTGGATGAACTGTATGTGCTTGATGTCGGAATCAAGATGGCCGAGGCACTGGATGTTCTAAGAAAGAATCAGCTAATGCACTTGGATATCAAGCCCGGGAATATTTTGTATAATGCTGATGGTGATCCGAAACTGACCGACTTTGGAATTGCCAAGAAGATAAATGACCCTCGCAATGATGCTCAAGGATTAATGGGCACACCGTTCTACATTGCGCCGGAACGGGTCTCTGAGCAACGGCAGGATTGGCGGTCAGATATGTATAGTCTTGCGGCTACATTGTACCATGCTGCCACGGGTCAGGTGCCATACGATGAGCCAACGGTTGAGGAAACCGTGTGGGCACATGTTAAAAACAAGCTGGTTCAGCCACGAAAGATTATTTCTGATATAAGCAAGGACACGAGCAATGCTGTCGTGAAGGCGATGGAGAAGAAGCCTGATGACCGTTTTCAAAGTTACGACGATTTTCGAATGGCACTTGAAGCTTCGCGGAGTCGGTTGTTGGTAAAGCGTTTGCGGCGTTAAATGCTAAGACGGCATAGAGCCTTCTTTATATTCCACCCTTCTTTTTCCAAAACCGATCGCGTGGTTTCTGGATCTACTTCTGATAATTCGCTTGTGATTCGCACGGCTCGGTCTCGTAATTTTTCATTTTTCGGGTCGAGGTCTATCATGAGGTTGCCTGCAATCTTCCCTATGCGTGCAAATGCCAATGTGGTGATGCAATTTAAAATCAGCTTTGTTGCCGTCCCCGCCTTAAGTCGTGTGGAGCCAGTTAGGACTTCCGGTCCTGTTGCAGGGGCGATTAATAAGTCGGGAACGCCACATCTTTTTTTAAGGTTTGGGTCAAAGCAAATCAGTGCCGTCTTCGCCCCTTGAGCTTTTGCTCTCTCTAGTGCTCCCCAAACGAAAGGCGTTTGACCGCTTGCTGCGACACCTATAACCACATCATTGTTTTTGATGCCTCGAAATCGGATCGTCCGTGCCCCTGCCTCCTTATCATCCTCCGCTCCTTCAACTGCGTTGGTTATTGCCTGAGTGCCTCCTGCAATAATTCCCTGCACTTGGGTCCTTTCAGCTTGAAACGTTGGCGGGCATTCACTTGCATCTAAAATTCCAAGTCGGCCGCTTGTGCCGGCTCCTACGTAAAATAGTCGCCCTCCATCTCTAAATGTATTGGCTACCCAACCCGTTACGCGCGCGATTCTTTTTGTTTCGGCACGGACCGCTTTCACTCCGCGATCCTCCTCTATAAGCATCAACTCAACAGCATCTACAATCGACATTCGATCCAGTTTCATCGAACGTGGGTTGCGTCTTTCAGTTGATGGAAGAGGACGTTGTTTTTTCGGCAGATTCACTGTGCCCTTTACTGGCTTCGCAAGATCTACTGCTAATTTTACTGCTCCCCATGCTCCTTCGTGTTCCAGTTTTCTGACCTTGGCGTTAGGCCAAAGACCACGAATAGCTTTGCTCACCTCTCTCGCAAACAACGGTTGCTTTAGGAGTACGCTGCCTGCCAAGACAAAATCTACTGGCTCTCCTTTGTTGAGCAATTTACGTGCACAGTTTACGGCATCTTTCGCAAGCGATGATGTTGCACCTTTTAAAATATCCTTCGCTATACGGTCCCGTTCTTTCCGAGCGGCGAAAACCTCTATAGCTATTGCTGCGACGGCGGCTTTATCTGCTGATGCGATCCAATCAATGAGTTCGTTTGGTTCATTGCATCCTGTAGCCGCCAGAAACCGCTCTCCCAAGCGTGACCATGTATCGTCTCGGTCATAATAAAAAACAACAGCTTTCAATCCGCGAAGCGCGATTTCAAATCCACTACCCTTGTCCCCTAGGATGTGCCCCCAGCCACCCAATTTAGCTGTTCGACCGTTGAGTGTGCGCCCATAACAGCATGACCCTGTGCCTGAAAGTACAAGGACAGTAGTTTTGTTTTGAGATTGCTTTCGGGGATTGACAGCGGCAACGACAGCGACATCCAAGTCATTGGTTACATGGATTGGAACACCTCTCCATATCTTATTTGCCATTCTAATCACTCGTTCACGATCCGTTTTCGTGCGGGCTCCTGCCACGCCGAATCCTAAAGCATCTGGTTTAGGAAATGCTTTCGCGATGGACTGCCCCAGTCGTTTTAGTTGAAGCTCATCAAGTAATCGCAAATTGCCAGGGCCAAATTCGCGGCGTAATATGGATTGGCCGTCCACGTCGGCCATTAGTGCTACTGTACGGGTTCCGCCACTCTGTATCCCTAACACCAACGGACGTTTTGCTTTGTGGCCATTCGTCATGCATCTAAGTCTGTGCGGCGGGTCGCTCTGAAGGCAAGGGCAATGGGCTTGGTTTTCACGCCGTGCTGCTGTATTCCTGCGCCATGACCGCAACGGAAAAGCAGTTACTTGACACTTTGCTCAAGCTGGAGAATGCCGTATCAAGCGTGAAAAAAGAACCTAAACCCGACCTTATGGCCATCTTTGGTCAGCTTGATGGACTGACAGCGCAAATGCCCAAGGACACGTCGCCAGACCTATTGCATTATCTGCACAAAAAAAGTTATCAAAAGGCACGACTTTATTTGCAGGGTAAAGATCCTGAAGCGGGCACGTGTCCACATTAATTTAAAGCGGTCATGCTCGAAGACACCATCGCCGCCATTGCCACGCCACTTGGAGAAGGTGGATTGGCCGTAATTCGCCTTTCCGGTGGGAATGCCATGACGATTTCGGCCAAATGTTTTAGGCCCATCGGCGATGCCTCAAAAACACCCCTCGATGCTCCTACGCACACGCTGCACTACGGCAAAATTGCACACAACGGACGCGATATTGATGAGGTCCTTTTGGCTGTGCTTCGCGCACCACGTACATTTACACGAGAGGATACCGTGGAAATCACCTGCCACGGTGGTTTGCTCGCCGCACAGTCTGTTTTAAAGGCTGTCCTTGCTGCTGGAGCACGTAGCGCGGAGCCGGGCGAATTTACGCGTCGCGCGTTTTTAAATGGTCGTATCGACCTTGCTCAGGCTGAGGCTGTGGTTGACGTTATCCACGCCCGAACCGATCTTGCGCTTGTTGCGGCCAACGAGCAGCTTGCCGGCAAGCTTAGCCAGCGTATCAATCAGCTCCGCGACGACCTCATGCACGCCCTTGCCCATGTTGAGGCTCACATCGATTTTCCTGATGAAGACATTGCCCCTGACACCATGGCTAAGCTCCTTACGCGTCTTGATGCTGCTCTTACTTTCATAGATGAGTTGCTCGCCACGGCCGATGAAGGACAGGTCCTCCGCCAAGGCATACGTGCAGCCATCATCGGTCGTCCCAACGTAGGCAAATCCAGCCTGCTCAATCAGCTTCTTGGTCACGACCGTGCAATTGTCACGCCCACCGCTGGAACAACGCGTGATACTATTGAGGAAACAGCCAACATTCGCGGCATTCCCGTAGTTTTTATCGACACCGCTGGCCTGCGCGAATCCGCTGACGTCATCGAAGCCGAGGGTGTTCGTCGGAGCCATGAGAGCATCGCCAGGGCTGAACTAATCCTCCATGTCCTTGACGCGAGTCAGACACTCACCGACGAGGATCAACAATACTTAGATATTTTCGATGGTATAAAACGAATTCTGGTTTCCAACAAGGCGGACTTACGACCAAAGCTCGATCTGCTAGGAATTAAAACCAGTTGTCTCGATGGTACGGGCATTGAAAATCTAAAGGATGCCATCCGTGCCGCTGCTTGGTCCGGTGACATCCGCGTCGAAATGCTCCCTGTGATGATTAATGCCCGACATCAGGATGCCCTACGCCGTGCCCGTGATGCCGTGGAAAAATCTCTTGCCGCATTTCGCGCTGGTGAAACCCTTGAGTTTCCTGCCATGGACCTCCGCATCGCCGCCAATGCTGTTGGCGAGGTGGTTGGCAAAACCTCGACGGAGGACCTCCTCGACGCCATCTTCAGCCAATTCTGTATCGGCAAATGATCGAACTTGAGGAAGCCAACCAGCGGATACTGGAAACAATCTGCTCCACCGAAGCGGAAATCGTCGCCTTGTCTGTAGGCGCAAATCGCATTCTCGCTGCTGACCTTAAGGCTGCCATAAACCTCCCCGCCTTCGACAACTCCGCCATGGATGGCTATGCCGTGCGCGCCTCCGATGCTTCAACCGGGGCGCGCCTGCAGCAAATTGGTGAAGTGCCTGCTGGTACAGCTTTTGAAGGCGAGGTCGGCCAAGATGAATGCGTTCGGATCTTCACCGGTTCGCCCATGCCCGCTGGCGCAAACGCTGTCGTCATGCAGGAAGACACCCATGCCGACGGTAACATTGTCAAAATCACCGATAGCGTAAAACCATTTGAGCATATCCGTTTGTGCGTCGAAGATGTGAAGGCAGGCGACCTCATTGGCCAACCGGGGGACGTATTGACTGCTGGCCGATTGGCACGGCTGGGCTCATGCGGTGTCGCAGAAGTGCAGGGGCATCGTCGGCCGATTATTGGCCTGTTGGCCACCGGTGATGAACTGTGTGAGCCGGGCAAGGC
>CAYUXV010000319.1:0-4853 GCA_964448875.1 uncultured Verrucomicrobiota bacterium | reverse complement strand
AACGCCGCAACCTGTTGCTATTAGTAATGACAGGCGTAATCGTGCTCGTTATCGTAGGTGCCAAAAAAATCCGTACGGACATTCGCATCGTTGAATTTCTTAGTCCAAAAAGCGATACACGCCAAGCGTTAGAAGAACTTGACCACACCTATGGCGGCGTCAATTTCGCTAACCTTGAGATCGACACTGGCATCACCAATGGTGTTCGCAGCACGGAGTTCTTTAAATTTATTACCGACTTGCAACAATTCGCCGAGCAACAGAAGGGCGTGTCTATGGTCTATTCAGTGGGGAGCCTGTTGCGCGCGGCCGATCAAGTGTTGCAGGAGGAATTCATGCATCTTCCGTCAATAGTGTCCCCTCGTGATCGTGCCACCATGATGCTCGACCAATTCGAACGCCCCGAAATCCGCTACCAATTGCCGTTGCTCGATTCGCTCTACAGCCGCAATATGAAAAAAGCTTGGCTCGTATTGCGCACCCGCGATCTCCCGTCCGATCAATACATCGATTTATTGAATGCCTTGGAAGCTAAGGCGGGAGAGATCAAGCCTGATGGCTTTGCCATATCCATGCAGGGTGCCATTCAAGAGATCCAGAAGGCAGACCGGCAGATCGTCGACAGCCAACGCCAAAGCGCACTTTTTACAGCCGGCATTATCGCTGCTATGCTCGGGATACTTTGGCGCTCCATAGGGCTCGCACTGCTGGCATTCGTCGCCAACATCATCCCTATTGGGTTAATCGTCGCGCTACAAGGCTTGGCTGACGTACCGCTGAACTCCATCACCATAATGGTTGGTGCTATTGCCTTTGGTATCGCTGTGGACGATACCATCCATTTTATTACCCATTGGCGCGAGGAACGGCGAAAAGGTATTGCCTCACGGCAAGCTGTCATTAATACCCTCCAAGTCAAAGGTCGGCCAATCGTCAGCACTACCGTCATCCTAATATGCATAATGGCCATATTTTCGCTTTCCTCATTCCCTCCAGTGATGGCCTTCGGCTGGCTTTCTGCCATTGGTTTCGCCGGAGCACTCTGCTCCGCACTGCTGTTTCTGCCTATATTCTTGGACAATAAAGCAGAAAATAAATAACCGTACCTCTGTAGACTCCTGCAAAGAAAATTAGTAGCCATAAAAAATAGCCTTTGCGCCTTCGAGTCTTTGCGCAACATTCCGTGCGTGAAATTTTTGCTTTGTACATTTATTTTGCTTTGCGCCTTTGCGCACGCAAAACAACCCAATATCATCGTGATTCTTACTGACGATCAAGGCTGGGGAGATCTTAGCCTGAACGGAAACGAGAACCTTTCCACGCCAAATATAGATTCACTTGCCCGCGATGGGGCGAGTTTTGATCGCTTTTTTGTCTGCCCAGTTTGCTCGCCAACGCGTGCGGAATTTTTGACTGGGCGTTATCATGTACGCGGTGGCGTCTACAGTACTTCTGCAGGTGGTGAAAGGTTGAATCAGGATGAGCAAACCATCTGCGATACTTTCAAAGCCGCCGGCTATGCTACGGGCGCCTTCGGCAAATGGCACAACGGTATGCAATATCCGTATCACCCCAACGGCCGCGGTTTTGATGAGTTTTATGGATTTTGCTCTGGGCATTGGGGTGATTATTTCAGTCCACCTTTGGAGCACAACGGTCGCATTGTCCGGGGTGAAGGTTTCTGCATCGACGATTTTACTGACAAGGCGATGTTATTCATGGAAAAAGCGCACAAATCAGGCAGACCGTTTTTCGCGTATCTCCCATACAATACACCACACTCCCCGATGCAGGTACCGGATAGGTTCTGGGAGAAGTTTAAGGACAAGGAACTTTCCATGCGCCATCGCGATTGGCAGAAGCCAAACCTTAAACCCCGCCAGCAAGAAAACTTGACGCATGTGCGTTGTGCATTGGCCATGTGTGAGAATATCGATTGGAATGTCGGCCGCGTTCTTCAAAAGCTCCATAACCTTAAAATTACAAATGACACGATCGTGGTTTTCTTCCATGACAACGGGCCGAATGGTTGGCGCTGGAACGGAGGAATGAAGGGTCGCAAAGGCTCCACAGACGAGGGTGGTGTGCGTTCGCCATTAGTCGTGCGCAGGCCAGCGCGCCTACCAAAGGGCACATTTTTGAAACCTATTGCCTCGGTCATGGATCTTTTGCCGACATTAGCCGATTGTGCCGACATCAAGACGGTCAGCAAAAAACCGCTCGATGGTCGCAGCCTCAAGCCGCTGCTGCTGGGACGGGAAGCAAAATGGAAAGATCGCACCATCATGAATTGCTGGCGCGGCAAGGTGAGCGCGCGTACGCAGCAGTATCGCTTAGATCACACCGGCAAACTCTTCGACATGGTTGCTGATCCCGGTCAGTACAAGGACATCAGCCAGGCCAAGCCTGAGACCTCCGCCCGACTCCGCGAGGAAGTGGCACTTTGGAAAGAAACTGTCCTTTCGGAACTAGGCGAGGACACGCGCCCGTTTGTCATCGCACATCCGGACCATCAATGGACGCAAATCCCCGCGCGCGATGGCAAGGCCCACGGCGGCATCAAGCGCTCCAACAAATTCCCCAACTGCTCCTACTTTTATAACTGGACGAAATTGGATGATAAAATCACTTGGCCCGTGGAAGTAGGTGCCAGCGGTCTTTATGAAGTGACAATTCATTACGCTGTGCCGAAAGGTGATGAGGGTGCGCGCATTCACCTGTCCTATACCATGCCTAATACTACTCTGCCTAACGGTAAAAAGGGGGTTTGGAGTAGTGGAAATGTATTTTTAATTGATGAGTCGCATGACGTACCGGTGCGCGGGCAGGAAAACGACCGTGTGCAGCGTATGGAATCCTACGTGAAAAACTTCAAGCCACTGAAGATGGGTATGATCAAACTTAAGAAAGGCAAAGGCGAACTGAAACTTGAGGCCACGGAGATTCCCGGCAAAACAGTGATGGAGTTCCGTCTTCTCATGTTGCGGCGAGTTAATAAGTAGCCATGCGGAAAGACTATCAAAGAAAAATTGAAAGATCTTCGTGTCTTTCGCGTCGTCTTCTAGAGTAATGATGAGATGGATCATCAGTTTGTTTCTATTGACGATAGCCGTACATGCAGGCACGCCGGAGGCAATGTCGTTGCTGAAGGCAAACTGTTTCTCTTGTCATAATCCAGATAAGAAGAAAGGCGGTCTCGACCTTACCACCCGAAAAGCTGCTCTGCGTGGTGGTGAAGATGGCAAGGTGCTCCTGCCAGGCAAGGCATCGGCCAGCCGACTTATTCAAGTGTTACAATCGACTGCTGACCCGCACATGCCACCCAAGGATCAGCTTTCGGCCCGCGCTATAGAAGCGCTGGAAAAATGGGTGAGTACTGGTGCTGATTGGAACGCATCACTCCTTAAGGATCGTCCGCGTCCAACGCACGACAAGTTGGCTGCATTGCCCAAAAGCTACGCCCCCGTGCTCGCCGTGACGCTCGCGCCTGATGACAAGCGCCTCGCCATCGCGCGCGGCAGTACGGTGATGGTGCATGACCTTTCACAGACCAACAAGGTGATGGCTAAACTGGAAGGACATCGGGGCTCTGTGCAATCACTGGCGTGGAGCACTGACGGCAAATGGCTGGCTAGTGGAGAATACCGCAGGGTGCGTTTGTGGAATTCAGATTTTAAGCTGGAACGCGAACTCACCGGATTAAACGGTCGAACGTCGGCGATCGCTTTTGCTCCTGACAATTCTTCGTTGTTTACCGCTGACGGCATCCCTTCAGCCAGTGGCATGGTGAGACAATGGAAACTTGCCGATGGGACAAAATTGGCGGAATGGAATGCCCACACTGACACCATTTTTGGGCTAGCTGTTAGCATGGATGGCAAGAAGCTAGCCACGGGTGGCGGTGACCGGATGGTAAAAGTTTGGGACTTGAAAACGCACAAAAAAACTTCGCAACTGGAAGGGCACGATGGCGCAGTTTACGCTGTAATGTTCGACACCAATGCTACGCGAGTTGCCTCAGCCAGTGCGGACAAGCAAGTGATGCTGTGGGACTTGAAAACAAACCTCAAAACTACCCAGATTCGCACGCATAAAGCAGGCGTCACCGGTCTTAGCTGGTCGGCGGATGGAAAGATGTTGGTAACATCTTCCGAGGACGGCTTGGCTCGAATTTTTACAAGCCTCATCAGTCACACGGGCGCAGCAGGCGGCAGTCCGGCTAAGGAGCGACGACTAAGCGGTTCGTCTAGCCGACTGCATTGTGCAACTGCTTCTGCAGACGCGAAACTGCTGGCTGTGGGCGGACATGATGGTGCTGTCTACGTTTTTAGAGATAATAAACTGGCTGCGACCTTAAAGAAGGAATGAAAAAGCTACCGACCATCTTGATTTTACTGACAGCTGCGGGCTGCACTTCATTGCCGCAAGATGCGCCGCGCGTCTCCGAAATCACATTGTCGCCGGTCGTTGTTTCACTGAAGGTGAATTCCCGTCAGCGCCTATTAGTGAGCGGCACCGTTGACGCACGTACGGTAGATGTAACGCACTTTGCACGCTTCAAAAGCAATAAACCCAAAGTGGCCTCAGTGGATGAAAACGGACTTGTACGTGCTGTGACACCTGGCGAGACGGTGATAACAGCTAAGTATCGCTCCTACATCTCAGAATTGAATATTACGGTCCAACCGCGCGAGGAAAACCAGCCCTTAAGCTTTGTGAATGATGTTTTGCCGATCCTTAGCAAAGCAGGATGCAACGCGTGCTCATGCCACGCCAAGCCGGATGGACAGAATGGTTTCAAACTCTCTGTATTCACTTATGGTCCCAAGAGCGACTGGCGCGAAATCGTCGAA
>CAYUXV010000318.1:0-8237 GCA_964448875.1 uncultured Verrucomicrobiota bacterium | reverse complement strand
ATAAAAGACGCCATTGATCCCATGCCACCCAGTGGCCAGCCACTTTCCGAGGGTGAAATCGCTGATCTTGAGCAATGGGTACGCATGGGTGCTCCCGATCCACGCGAAGGATCCAACGCGGCAGTGATCAAAAACCAAGAGGATCGTGAGAAAGCCAAGCAACACTGGGGTTTTCAGCCAGTAAAAAAACCGGCGGTGCCAGACGCAAAGAAAATTTATGGAGGCAAATTGAAGGTTTGGGCAGAAAACAATCCAATCGATGCCTTCGTGCTAAAGGGACATGAGGCACAGGGCATGGTCCCTACTAATCCAGCGGATAAGGCAAAACTTATTCGGCGCTCATTCTTTGACATCATCTGACTACCTCCGACCTATGAGCAAGTGCAAGCGTTTGTAAACGATACTGACCCGGATGCGTGGATAAAGGTAGTCGATCGCCTGTTAGCTTCGCCACAATATGGTGAACGCTGGGGCCGCTATTGGCTGGATGTTGCACGTTACGCGGACACTTCTGGACAAGATAACCGGCGTGGGCAGAGCGGAGAGTTTATTTACGCGTGGACTTATCGAAACTGGGTCATCGGAGCGTTAAACCAGGACAAGCCATACGATAAATTCCTGACCGAACAAATCGCAGCAGACCGCTTGCTGGCAAAGGACATTACAAAAGACAAATTCAGCCAAGCTGCAATGGGGTTTTTGACACTGGGCCGACGAGACCGAAATCAGCAGGAAGTAATTGATGACCGCATTGATGTGGTAACACGCGGGACGATGGGCCTTTCTGTCTACTGTGCACGTTGCCACAACCATAAGTTTGACCCCGTACCCACAGCGGATTACTACTCGTTGTATGGCGTGTTTAACAGCTCACAGGAACCCAAGGAGGAGGACAAACCCATCCTATTAGCCAGCGACAAGACGACTGAACTCCTGATCAACCCAGAATACCGCGAGTATAAGGCGCAGCTTGAGAAGCTGGAGCTCGCACACGAAAACTTCAAGAAGAAACATGAGTTTGAATGGACTCAAAATGCCCGTCAAAACGCGCACTGGTATCTGGCTCAAGCTGAAATTTACCGCAAGGACGACAAGCAGATTAAGGACAATCGCAAGGATTTTGAGAAGGACACCAAAGAGTATAAGATGAAGTCCGAGATCGGTGATGAGTTCCAGAAATTCATCTCACGCAAGAAGGAGGATGACGCCGTGTTCGGGCCTTGGGTGGTCTACGCAAAGCTAAATATTGAAAACGGACAAGCTTTCTCACGGCAATCTCAGCGCACCACGCTGAAGATTATTAGTGACAACAAGAAACGCAAAGGACGAAAAATCAACCCAATCGTTTTAAAGGTTCTCACAAACCCAGCTCCAAGGAATTTTCTGGAAGTGGCAGAACGATACAGAGTTCTATTACACACATCAGCTAGACTGTGGACAGGCGCACTAAACCTCCATACGCAAAAAGTAGCCGCAGACAAGAATCTAGAAAAACCCAAATCATTTCAGGATGCCGTGAAGCGCTTAAAATTCAGGTTCCAAGGCATTGCGAATGATGAAAAAGAACAAAATAAGATCGCCAATCAATGGGAACAGATTCGCCGTGTTATGATCGGAAAAGGTGCGGTAGCAGATTTCACCTTCGACAGAATCAAGCGCGCAAAACGCAGTTTGGAGCGCGATGAACAGAATAAATTTCTATCCAAGATAGACGAACTCAAGCGTGAACATAATGGTTCACCGCCGCGGGCAATGGTACTAACGGACAAGGGCAAGCCTAACAACCAACGCATCATGGTCAAAGGCAACCGTGGGATGCTAGGCGACGAAACTCCACGACAATTCTTGGAGATCCTCTCAGGAGATGACCGCAAACCCTTCCCTAACGACACCAGCGGACGCCTTGAGCTTGCCCATGCAATTGCCAGCAAAGACAATCCACTTACCGCACGAGTTATGGTAAACCGTATATGGCTCAACCATTTTGGTCGCGGATTGGTAAATACCCCCAGTGAATTTGGTCTTCGCGCCGAGGCACCCAGCCATCCAGAACTGCTCGATTGGTTGTCGTGGTATTTCATGAGCAATGAGGGCGGGGCTGCCTGGACGATGAAGAAATTACACCGGCTTATTTTGAATTCGAACACCTACCAGCAGTCTTCGGAATCCAGTGCACGTTACGCCCGCAAGGATCCGGACAACATGTTCCTGCATAGAATGACCCGACGACGGCTTGACTTTGAGTCGTTCCGCGATGGGATGCTATACGTCAGCGGGCGGTTGGACCTGACTTTGGGAGGCAAGCCTGTAGAACTTTCTGGTCAGGTCCTGAATTACCGACGGACTTTGTACGCAAAAATCGACCGCCGGAACCTAGCGGATATCTTTACCACGTTTGACTTTGCAAGCCCTGACACTACCGCTGGCCAACGCGCTCAAACTACCGTGGCACAACAGGCCCTGTTCATGCTGAACAACAAAATGCTCTCCGATGCAGCACACAATTTGGTGCAACGCAGAGAATTCCTGATGATGCGCGATGATCGCTCGCGCATTACCAGACTTTACCAGTTGATGTTCCAACGGAATCCGGAGCCGCTCGAAACAAAGTTGGGACTTAGGTTTATCGAAGATCAAACCGGAGGACAGCAGTCACTGGTAACCCAAGTCAGCCCATGGTCACACGGCTACGGGAAATTTAAGCATGACGAAAAATCCAAGGATGCTTTTGTGCAATTCTCTAGACTGCCTTTCTTCGGAGACAATGAATGGCGTGCGACACAATTCAAGCCAAGCTCACAGGTCAGCGGAGGCAGTTATCTTAGGCTTGATTCGGAAGGAGGACATCCGGATCCCAGGGGTCAGTATGCGGTTATTCGCCGATGGATTGCTCCGTTTGATACTGAAGTGGACATCTCAGGCACACTGGAACATTTTCTAGACAAAGATTTCCGGCGTGAATCCGATGGGAAAAACGCCCAAGAAATCTATGACGAAGTTGCCAATGCAGCAAAGGATGCCCCCAAGGGTTCCCGTGCCAAAAATACCAAAGAGGGTTTGGACCGTGCTTGGGATGGAGTAAGAGGCATGATCATCCACAGCCAACCCTACAAGGTCGCTAAGGAAATCTGGAAACAGGACTCACGCCGCAATCGACGTGGCTCCAATGTCGGCAACATCACTGTTAATCGAGGTGATTCAATTTTCTTCCTAGTGCATCACCGTGACTATACATATCAGGATTTTTTCAAGTGGGATCCAGTCATCAAGGTCACCGATGAAGTATTGGCTAAAAGAAAGGATCAGTTGCGAGTATCCGAATGGAGATCCTCCGATGATTTCGCCGGCACTGGATATGACAAAGCTCTCAGCCCATGGGAGAAATATCTACAAGTGTTGCTGCTCTCAAACGAACTGGCATTTGTAGACTAACCTTCCAAAGCTTTGGGAGGTGCCAGAATCACTGAAGCGATAATGGCCTGCCGAGCGGTATCCGGGCGCCGCACCATGGCAACGGCATCCGCTATATCCTGTGAGGTCAAGTCCTCGCGAGTACTCCACTCAACGGAATGATCTTTAACTCTCTCGTCAACATCCTCCATTCGTTCGGCTACTCGTTCATGCAAATGGCTCGCTTGTGTATAAGCGCCCTGCGCAGCTGCTAAGTGTGGTGAAGGCTCAGGAACCGATTCCCTTGTGGGTGACAAATCTATCCTTGAGACAGGTTCTGGTTCAGGTGCCGACTCTTCCTCATACGACACGGGCTCCGACTCAGCCACTTTGACTCCGAATAACCGCTGCAACTCGCGCTCCAAGTCTGGGGCCTTCCCTTCTGTGCGCGCAACCGGCTGAGACTGTTGGTCGGGGGCAGATGTCGCTTGCTCTTCTCCCTCCCAAGCTTGCTCTTCTTCTTCCGGTTTCTTTTTGCTACCGAAAACACTCGAGAACACCATATACCCTATGAAAGCCAACCAGCAAACATCCTCTAGGCTAATTGCCAATATGGGGCACAATTCAATCATGACTCTTTAGACAGAGTAAATTTACTGTTGTTTACCCTTTTCCTTACCCGCACCGCTGATACTGGAGCGCATGCCTGTATCCGCCTCCACGTTCTTTACGCGCATGTAGTCCATGATGCCCATGTTGCCGCTTCTAAATGCCTCAGCCATAGCCTCCGGCACTTTCGCCTCTGCCTCTACAACACGTGCGCGCATCTCGTGGACGCGTGCTTTCATCTCCTGCTCAGTCGCCACGGCCGCAGCGCGCCGCACCTCGGCCTGGGCTTGGGCAACCAGCTTGTTTGATTCCGCCTGTTCGGCCTGCAGTTTGGCCCCGACGTTTTCACCGACGTCCACATCTGCGATATCCACCGACAAATTCTCGAATGCCGTGTTGGCATCCAGCCCCTTCCCGAGCACCGCACGGGATATGGCATCCGGATTTTCCAACACATCCTTATATAGGTCGGCAGAGCCGATGGTGGTCACAATGCCTTCGCCGACGCGAGCGATGATGGTCTCCTCCGTTGCTCCTCCCACGAAACTATCCAAGTTTGTCCGTACTGTCACACGTGCACGCGCGCGCAATTGGATACCATCTTTGGCTACCGCATCAATGGTGCCACGGCCTCCACCTTGCTGAGGCGGGCAATCAATCACCCGTGGGTTTACGGAAGTCATGACGGCACTCAGCACGTTTTTATCCGTATCACGCGTTGCCAAGTCGATGGCGCAAGCACGGTCAAAATCCAAGTTGATCTGCGCCTTTTGCGCCGCAATCAAAGCCGCAATCACCAGATGGATGTCACCACCTGCCAAATAGTGCGCGGATAGCATATCCGTCGATACCTCAATCCCTGCTTTTACCGCAGTAATGCGCTCATTGACGACCGCCCCCACGGGCAGTCCACGCAGACGCAGCGCAAACAGGTCGATAAATCCGACTGAGGCATTTGATGTCCATGCCCTCACCCAGATATTGAGGAAGGTGCCAATGGCAAGGAGAATTGCCAGGGCAATAAGAACTCCAACGAGAATTGCGATTTGGGGCATTGTCATGTTCTGGTTCCTTTCACTAAACGGAATTAATATCTATTAATAAAATAGTTTGCGGTGGGCTACGCGATGCTTAGCAACTGGAAGAAGTTTGTCCAGCCTTATTATCACACCGAACGCACCACGACACGAATACCATCCACGGCAATTACTTTAACTTCGTTGCCTTTATCCACCATGCCGCCTTCAGCCACCACATCCATGCGCCGACCATTGATCACCGCAACCCCAGCGGGGCGCAGGTCAGTTTGGGCTTCACCGGTTTGATTGATCAGTTCCAAGTCAGGTTCATTGGCATTTCCAACAGATTCCTCGACCACAAACCGTCGTCCCAAAAAGCTGTTTGGCACAAAGGCAAACCAAGCCATTGTCGCACCTGCCCCGCCAATTAGCACACAAAAGAAAACCAGCCATCCATGGTCGGTTTTCATAAACGCGACTATTACCGCCGCAACCATGCAAACTGCGCCACCTATGCCCGCGATCATTCCTGGAAGAAACAACTCGAGCATCATCATTACCGCGCCAGCAACTATTAGGAAGATAACCGTCTCCATTCGACAAAAATAGAGAGCAAGTGTCGCAAGGCAAGCGCAAACGCCATGTCACGCTGAATTTGCAGACTCTAAGCGGCGTCGACGCAAGGACTCATGCTCATTTAGCAAACGTACTTCCTCCTCATCTGGAAGATCGGAACGGGCGAGTTCACGGGTTACATTTGCCAATTGGCGATCTAGATAATTGCCGCGCAATCGAGCCACCACATCAGCCAGTTGACCTGCAGGGTCAGGCACATCTTGACGAGCGGCCAAGGTTCGCGTTAGCAGCGTGGATGATTGTTCATCAAGTTCGCCCAAAAGCACACTCGCCCCTCGCCAATCACCACGGGCAGCAGATTCCAAACGTCGGCTAACGATTTCCCGTACCAATGAATGCTCAATCCATTCAAGTTCCAATTCTGCAGCAAGTTTCTCCGCCGGCTCGTCATCAGTAAGAAACAAGAGTCGCAACAGCCAATATTCAAGATCGGGGGGACGTGTAATGGGTTTCGCCGGAGGAGGTGCTGATTCCGTTGCTGAAGCCTTTGTAGGATTCACCTTGGCAAACTCTGTACGCACAGCTTCAGCCGTAACGCGCAATACCAATGCGGTTTGTTGCGCACAACGATCGGTCAAAACCGCGTCGTCAGCCTTGCAGACCGCCTCACCCATGGCGCGCAACACGGCACGACGACCCGCATCAGTTTCCGTACCGTGTGTGTCGCAGAGTTGTCGCAGAAAAAAATCGAAGAAGCTTTCAGCCTTGGCAAGCCTTTCTCGAAAGGCATCCGCACCAAACTCCCGAATGAAACTGTCTGGATCATGCGGAGCAGGCACAGTCAACACGCGCACTGCTAACCCGGCTTCCAACAAGGCATCCAACGAACGTACTATGGCAGCCTGCCCAGCAGTATCAGAATCAAAGCAAAGTACAATCTCGTCAGTATAACGCTTTAAAACACGCGTCTGATCCGCCGTAAGGGCCGTCCCTTGCGGAGCAGCCACATTTTTTACCCCAGCCGCGAAACATGCAATTAGATCTAGTTGTCCCTCACAAATCAACGCACTTTTTTCGTCGAGCATGGGGCGGCGTGACTTGTCTAAACCATAGATCACTTTTCCTTTATGGAACAATGGGGTTTCAGGCGAGTTGATGTACTTTGCGCCCTTGGCTTCCGCTGTCAAAACACGCCCACTAAAGCCTATCACTCGGCCCTGTTCGTCACATATTGGAAACATCAGCCGCCCACGAAACCGTCCGTAATGTCTATCGCTCCCCTCTTTCCGCAGGATCAAACCGCCCTGCTCAACTAGCTTGAAATCATACTTTTTACTACGAGCCCAATTAACCGTATCGCTCCAATCGTCAGGTGCATAACCCAGTTGAAAGAGTTTAATAGCCTCCGAATCCAAGCCACGTTGACCAAGATATTCCCGCGCAGACTCTGCAGAAGCATCGTTAAGCAAGACCGTATGCCAGCGGTGAGCAATACCTGCATGCATTTCCAAGAGCGTATCCTTTACCGCACGGTGCTTCTCGTATTCAGGTGACTGCTCAAATTCCAACAGAATCCCAGCCCGCTCGGCAAGACGTTTAACCGACTCCAAAAACCCTATATTTTCATATTCCTGAACAAACTTGAAAACATCACCTCCTTGGTGACAACCGAAGCAGTGGAAAATTTGCTTCGATGAATTAACATTAAAACTTGGAGACTTCTCCTTATGAAATGGGCAAATCGCGGTGAAATTCGTCCCAGCTCGCTTGAGGGGGAAATAGCTCCCAATCACCTCAACGATATCGCTAGCGGCACGAATCTGGTCAAGTGTCGCCTGTGAGATGAGTCCTGCCATAGCACAGGGCCAATCAGGGATGAGCGATGAGCCACTGGCGAATGTCAGGTGCCTGTGTGTGGCCGGGATTCATCTGTAAGACCTTCGCATAATGCGGCTTGGCGCGGCGTGGCGACCTTAGGTGTTCTGACAAAAGATTGGCAAGTAATAGGTGGGCGTTGAGTAGATTGGGAGTATCCTCAAGCAAATGTTGCAATTCGCGGGCAGCGTCGATGTGATAGTCATTCCGTTGCAATGCCACCGCAAAATTAAAACGTGCATCAACTGATAGTGGATTCAACTTTAATGCCATCTCGTAAGATCTTAATGCCTCTTCAATATTCCCATTCTGGTGTGCCGCAAGTGCCAAGTTCAAGTACGCCTGCTGATAACCCGGGTCCTCTGATACCGCTTTCTTGTAGCCCGCAATTGCCTCAGTCAACCGATTAATCCCGTGGGCATGTTTAGCTTTTTTGAAATACTCGTTGGCCTTTTTGCGATCGCCATCCTGCAATCTCGATGGCCGAATATATTGATAACGCGCTATGTTAGGCAGATCCGGTAAATCTGAATTTATGTTTAAAGTCGGCGGCAGTGTAGAATTGGGGGCTATCGGGTTGGCTGGCTGCTCAACATTTTTTGCAACAGCTGTAGGCGATGATGTAACGGGTTGAGATGGTTTGGAAGGGTCAGGTGCCACAGGTGACACGGGAACGGGCTCCTTGGGCTGTTGCTGCGGAACAACCGGTTTTGTAGTTTCAGACGTTAATGATGGGTCAGGCAGAGATACAGGTGGTGCAACAGTAGT
>CAYUXV010000317.1:0-2519 GCA_964448875.1 uncultured Verrucomicrobiota bacterium | reverse complement strand
GCCGCAAGGCGGCAGCGTGGAGTGAGGTGCTCAGTGTAAACAAGGCAAAGAGAATAAGGATGTTTTTCTTCATTTCGAAAATCTGCCACTTACTTGTTGGAGCCAATTGCGTGCGATTAATTCATGGCCTTGAGGCAGTGGATGGACCCCATCCCAAATCCAATGTTCCGGACTCACTGCCTTGGCCGCTGCATCAAATACCTCCTGGGTCTTTACATGGACAGCATCATAGTCCTTGGCTAACTGCGCAACGATGGTCCGCAGCTTGTCCACTTCACCTCGCCAATGTTTCCACGCCGTTTCATTACTTAATCGCCCAGAGCGCAGGATGAAGGGATCGAGAAGTACAAGTGGCAAACCCGGATTGGCCTTGCGACTAGCATCAAGGATGAAACGATAATCAGTCTCCCACTGTTCCAAGGGCACTCTCTTGCCGTCGCCCTGACTCACGTCATTAACTCCTACTAGAATACTGAGCAAATTCGGCTCCATATCGATGGCATCCTTCTGCCAACGCGCCTTGAGGTCAGATACCTTGTGCCCACTAATGCCCCTATTGAAGAATTTCAGTTGTGCCTCCGGCATATCCACTCCCAGCCGGGAAGCAATCAGGTAAACGTAGCTGTGGCCTAGGTAATGATTGCGGTCACGCTCGTTGCGCCCCCACTTCATGTCTGTAATGGAGTCACCCAGAAAGAGCAACCGACTCCCCTTGGTCAACTTTGGCAGACGGTAGCCATAGCCTCCTACTCCTAGGGAATTGGTAGTAGCAGCATCTGCCGATGTTGAGACAGCGAGGGCTGTCGCCCCGCCATACGCACCGCTCTTAATAAAAGTTCTTCGATCCAACATGGTTATGGCTGTTTATTAGTTCAATTTTTTGGCAGCAGGATTGGGCATGGGCATTTTGGCCCCAACCGATTTAAGATGAGCAAGGAGTCGGCTCTCCAATTCTTTCACTTTCTCTGTCATTGATGCAGCCAAGTTCTTCGTTTCTCCAAGATCATTCTTCAAATCAAATAGCTCCATCTGCCCCTCATAGAACTTGATTAACTTCCAGTCTCCTTCACGAATAATGCTGTAGGGTCCGGGGTTATGCCGATAGTGCGGGAAATGCCAATAAATCGCATCTCGATTGAGCTTCTGTTTGCCCTGTGAACTCAAGTGTTTAGCCAACGAAAGTCCATCGATGTCGCGGCCCTCTGGCAATTCCAATCCTGTAACTTCTGCAATGGTGGGAAAGTAATCAACACTGGTAACCGGCTCCGCGCTCGTGGTTCCAGGTTTCACGACACCCGGCCACTTAATTAAAAGCGGGACACGAATCCCTCCCTCATAGGCGTACCCTTTTCCCGATCGAAGAGGTGCATTATTGGTTGGCCCCAATAAACCTCCATTATCAGAAGTAAATATAATCATCGTCCGGCCGGCAATTCCATGCTTCTTAAGGGCAGTCATGATTTGACCCACACAGTCATCCACTGACTCCACCATGGCTGCATACTTGGCATTTTTCTGACGGGTTTTTGGCTTCTTCTCATACTTGGCCGTTACCTCTGCTTTAGCTTGGATCGGGGTATGGACAGCATAGTTATCCATATTCAGAAAGAAGGGTTTATCCTTATGTTTTTCGATGAAGGTTACAGCCTCCTCAGCTTCGCGGTCAGAAAGATATTGGCCTAGCTTGCGCCCTGGTAAATGAGGGATACCCGTCCGTATCATGACATGCCGATGTTTGGGTTTGTTGAAAGGATCGAAGTAACTTGGTGGCTGGCCATAATCACACCCGCCATAATTAAAGTCATACCCCTGCTTCTGTGGATACCAATCATCTGCCCCCAAATGCCATTTACCAATATGGCAAGAAACGTAGCCGGCGGGCTTTAATAATTCGGCAATGGTAATTTCCTCTGACTCCATCCAAAGCGCATTCCTCGGAACCAGAAATTTTCGCCTGCCTCCAGTAAAACCGCTTGGGTTCTTTTTATCTGCAGGAATCACACCGCCCTGAAAGCGTGAACGAATCCAGTCGGTTACACCAAGCCGAGCCGGATAACGACCGGTTTGGACAGCCGCCCGCGTTGGCGAACAAACTGCACAGGCCGCATAAGCGTCTGTAAATCGCATGCCTTGAGCCGCCAGCCTATCCAAATTTGGTGTCTCATAATAGCGGCTTCCCTGACAGGAAAGATCCATCCATCCAAGATCATCTACCAGAATGAGGATAATGTTAGGTGGCGGCGTGCCATGGGTTGAAGGCGTCAGCGTAAGCAATCCCAAAAGACAAAGAATAAATTTTTTTTGCGTCATGATTCTATCCATTAATTAAAATGCCAAACTTGAGAACCAGATAATACATTCTCTAGCGTCGGTAAAAATCGACCCAACTCAGGTCGATTTTTTTTGCTCCGCTCTTAAACACCGATTGCGGCACTTCGGCCTCATAATAACCGATAATACGTTTTGAGGCATTAGGGCCTGTAGCTTTTAGCAGATATCGGCCTTTGAGTGGATTTCCT
>CAYUXV010000316.1:0-9913 GCA_964448875.1 uncultured Verrucomicrobiota bacterium | reverse complement strand
CCGAAATTACCTAAGATATTCACCGCTGCGCCTCCTAGTAGCCCTTAAACCAAAAATTAATGATCAGCCGCTGCACATATTTCAGTCTATTCGAATATAAAAAAGAACACAAAGTTTACCACCCCCAATTCCTGGATACAGGTTTGTCATGCGACGGGCCTGACTGACAACACCGCATTCCGATGCTTCCTGGCTTGATTGGGGTTCAGGAAGCCGTTCTTCTCCACCAGCCATTGGTCGTTGTAACGGCCCACGAACAGGCGGACGGCATCCCGCAGTTCGTCGAAGTTCCGGTAAATACGGCCATGGATGACCTGTTCTTTGAGCGTGCGGTTGAACCGCTCGACGAAGCCGTTGCCCTGCGGCTCGGCGACGAAGGAATAGGACGGTGCGATGCTCCAGCACTTGATCTGGTTGGTGAGAGGAAGGCCTATCCGAATCTGCCGATCATTGCTATTTCGTGTGGCGGACAGGAGGGGTATTCCGGCTACTTGGAATCGGCCCAACTCTTCGGCGCCAATTATCCCCTCGCCAAGTCCTTTTCGCAGGACGACTTGCTCGGCGCCGTCGAGAGCTGCCTGTCGAAGACATCGTAAGGAGTTTCCCCCGCCACCGCGTCGCCTTCGGTTCGAGATCTCTAATCCTGACTTGACCCCTTGGGCATTCGCGGGGACAACATGGTGGCGTGGAAAACCCGTGTCGCGCTCTTAATCGCGGCCGCAAACAAGAAGGAGAAACGTGGAAATGCGAGAATTCCTGACCCTGCAAGAAATTGCCCTGGAGGCACGGCGCAAACTGAATCCCAACGTCTGGGACTATCTCGAAGGCGGCGCCGAGTCCGAAACCTCGATGAAGCGCAACAGACTCGGCCTCGACAGCATAGGGCTGAAGCCACGTGTCCTCAGGAATGTCGTTCAGATCGACAGTTCGGCCACTTTGCTTGGTCATGGCATGCGGCTGCCCGTCGCTATCGCGCCTTGCGGGTCGGTGGAGGACCTGAATCGGGGTGGAACGCTGGCGATCGCCCGGGCGGCCGAGAAGTTTGGCATCGTCAGTTTTCTTAGCGCCTCGTCCCCGACGCCACCCGATCTCGAGCAGATAGCCACCGAGACGGGTCACCCCAAGGTTTATCAGCTAAGCGTCCGCGGCGATCCCGCCGCCATCGACGAACGAGTGAAACGTGCCATCGACGCCGGGTACGCGGCCATCGGGTTGACCCTCGACGCTATCGTCAAGGGGCGCCGTGAGCGCGATAATTTCAGTCGCCATGTTCCCTCTTCCAGCAGCAATCCCGTCGTCGACGTGCCCCCCGCCACCGAGACGACCCTGACCTGGGACCATATAAAGCGATTCAAGGACAGCCACGATGTTCCCCTCATCCTCAAGGCCATTGCAACCGCCGAGGACGCCCGATTGGCGGTCGAACACGGGGTGGACGTGATCTACGTCTCCAACCACGGTGGCCGTCAGCTCGACCACAGCCGCGCCACTATTGACATCCTCCCCGAGGTCGCCGACGCGGTTGCCGGCAAGGCGGAAGTCATGATCGACGGGGGCTTCTTGCGCGGCACCGATATCGTCAAGGCAATCGCCCTGGGGGCGGGGTGCGTCGCCGTCGGCAGGCTGATGTGTCTGGGACTCGCCGCCGACGGACAGGCGGGAATCGTCCGTGTCATGGAAATCCTGGAATCCGAGATCAAGACCACCATGGGGCTTATGGGGGTCACCCGTCTCGGTCAGCTAGACCGTTCCTACCTCCATGAGGTGCGGACGGTAGCGCCACCCGGAATGGCCAGCGCCTATCCCCTTTTGGGGTCTTCGGCCACCGGAGGTGGCGAATGAGAGGACCATCGCGATGACCGAACTGAACGTCATGAAGCGCGCCGGATCGTGGATCTCTACCCACCTGCTGTCACCGGGAATCCGGGCGGGCGACATCCTGTGGATGTCGGCCACAGCGCCCGTCGACCAGGAAACCAGCGAGCCTGTCGCCGGCGACATCCAAACTCAGATGGGAACCGTGCCCAACAACCACTGCGCTCATCTCTCCCTCGAAGGCGCGGATCTCGATCGGGTCGTGCGCTGCACCCTCTATCTGACCAGCCAGGCCGATCTCGCGGGTGCCAACGAGGTTTAGCAACGCCGTTTCACCGAGCCCTATCAGGCGCGCGCGACGCTTATCGTCGCCGGGCTCGTCAATCCGGCCTATCGGGTGGTGCTCGACGCCGTGGCTTACCGGGGCACGGGCGCGGGGACGCTTTAGCGGGGGGTCGTCCACTCATTTTTTATCAGGCGCGGCCCTGGCTCGCCGTTCCCTGAAGGCGATGTAAGTCGCCGCCGAGAAGATGATGGTGCCGCCGAACCAGGTCCACGGACTTGGCTCCTCGGCGAAGGCCAAGTAGCCGATCCCCGACGCCCAGATCAGCTTGGTGAAGTCGAGGGGCAGGATGGCCGTCAAATCGGCCTCCTTGAAGGCCTGGGCAACGGTCAGGTTGCCCAGGCTGGCGAGAGCCCCGATGGCGGCCAGCCACGCCGCCTGGTTCAGGGTCGGCGTCTGCCAAACTGGGACCGCCGCGATCAGGGTAAGAGGCATGGCGACCAGGGTCATGTATAGGGTGATGGTCAGGCTTGATTCGCTGCGCGACAGGACCTTGATCACGATCATGCCCAAGCCCCATGCCGCCGCCGAGGCGAGGGCGTAAAGCGAGCCCGCGTCGAGGGCGACCAATCCGGGGCGCAAGATGATCAGGGTGCCTAGGTAGCCGACGATCAGCGCCGTGACGCGGCGCGCTCGAATGGTCTCGCCGAGCACGACCAGGGCGAGCACGGTAGCAAAAAGTGGCGCAGAGAAACTCAGCGCCGTGACCTTGGCCAGGGGCACCAGGCTGACGGCCATATAGTATGTCAACATGCCGATCACGTTAAGGGCACCCCGCACGGCGTGCAGTCCGACGCGCCGTGTTTTTAAGGGTTCGAGGCCAGAGCGCAGAAGGAAAGGCACAAACGCCAGGAGCCCGAATAGGGTACGGAAAAATCCGATGACCGTGGGATGCACTTCGCCAGAAACGTGGCGGACACAGGCGCTCATGACGGCGATGCACAACCCCGAGAACAGCATCAGCGCCATGCCCCGGAGCGTGCCCGGTGATTTGTTGAAATTACGCAGTGTCCACCAGTTCATCGTTTCGACGGACAATCGTTCCCAGCCGATAGGTTCAAGCAGGGTCGTCCGCATTTTCGGCTTCGTATTCCGGTTTGACTTCGGCGTCCGTAATCTCCGCCGATTCGGTCAGTTTGCCGACGTCAAATGCCCCACGCTCCAATTCTGCGCTGAAAGAGCGGATGTTTCCAACTAGAATCCTAAGCAAGCTGCGGACGAAGGCGTTCGCCTTGACCATTCTGTGCTCGAACATCAAGCGTGAAACGAAGATGAGCGTCGTCACCTCGGCGGCACGGGTACTGGCCATGCGAGGCTGATGCTCGATCAGCGCCATCTCGCCGAACATGCCGCCCTCGCCGGAAGGTGCCGAGAATGGTTTCCCGATTCTCTCTGATCTTGACGATCTCGACCCGCCCCGTTTGGACAAAATAGGCCTGGTTGCCGGCCTGGCCTTCGTCGAAAATTTTATGGCCGGTATCGTAGATCCGCCGTTCTAGTACCGCTTCCGCCATGATACCTCCCATAAAAATTCATGGGGCTGTCCCAGATAGCTAGCCCATATGCTTCGGATGCACTTTGTGCCTTGCTGCGATCTCTTGGATCGCCCTGTCGCCGCGTAGCGCTTCCAGAGCCACGCGGGCCTTGAACTCCGCCGTAAATCGACGCCGCTTCGTCATCTCGTATCCCTCCGTTATCCGAAGGAATATACCTTAAACTCCTGTCCGATTTTCTGGGACCATCTCGCGGATCCTGTTGGAAAACTATTATCTGCCCGGTGACCTAAGAAATAGCTCGGCGCATTCGTCGAGCACTACAATCACCAGCGCTATCACGAGAGCCTGAATAATCTTACGCCCGCCGATGTCTAATTTGGGCGCGGACAAACCATCCTTCTGGAAAGGGAAAGGATCAAACGAAAGACCATCGAGCACCGGCGCTTGCAACACCGCAAAGCCGCTGCCTAAAATCATCAACCGGGTGAGCCAGAGCCTCGGTTAGTTCTTCCCGCTCGACGTCTCAAATCATCTGACGACGGACACCAGGGCAGAAAGTCGATAAGCTGAGAGAACAGCGTCTTGCCGAGATACATCGTGGGCTCCTGGCACGTGAAAAGTGCCAGCTTGGCCGAATGGCCAACAGCCGTTCAAGTCGGGGGCACCCTTTTTCCGCAAGGAACCCGAAAAAACCATGGCTATCAGCACCTTCCCGCTTCAGTTAACCGGACAGCAGTGATGAATTTCCTGCAATTTTGATTACGAGAGGATAAGGAATGTTCGAAGCTGTCCTGATTATCTGCTTATCCATGCAAGGGCCGTGTTTAATGACAGCCAGCACCAGCCAATACCTAACCCGCGGGGCGTGCATGGAGGCAGTGTCTCACATGGAGCTGGCGACGCGGCTGAGACTGGACACGCAAGGGCATGACGTTCGCGAAGTGGTGGTTCGGCGAATGTGCAATAGGGAAGGGCGGCCGTCTTGAATCGGTCAAGCCGTCACGTAGCAGTGAGAATTCCCGAAGTCTCGTCGTCGAGGACCGAAGCGATCTATGGCCTGAAGAGCCCGCGGCCCAAGCGCTTCGAATTCGACCTCGAACGTCGAACAGTTGGTCAAAATCATAGATGACGAAGTAGGTCTGCTTGAATTTGTCGATCGAGTAGCGTTTACACATGCCACGCAGCCCGACTTCACCGCTCTCTACGCGCGCCTCGGGATCCTGCCCGACAGCTACCCCAGGGGCGCTGCTGCCTGGAGAGCGTCCGATCAACGACGTGTGACGCGATCGACTTGCTGGTGGCGTTACCGGGATGGCGTACCAATCTACGCTGGTGCGGCGAACGACAGGGGCTCCACATCGAAGGCGATGCTGATCCTAGGCTCGTCGCCGCGAACCGGCACAGTTCGGTGAAAAAGATAGGACGGAAACAACAACAACAAACCAGGATCCGGCTTGATCATTATGCTCTCCGACTCGGCGACGACAGGCAGGTCCGCCGGCGGACACCCCACTTCAAACCAACCCGCCCATTTCCGGTCATCGTCGGTGATCGTGGGAGGCAGGCTGAGGTAGTAGACGCCGCTCAGCCACCCGCTAGGATGAATGTGCGGCAACTGGTGCCCGCCGCCCTCCAGAACGGTCGCCCAGATAGACAGCCGGTATTCGCGGGGGATGCGAAAGAAGTGCGGGTGGTCGGATGACACCGGAAGGCCACCGAGAAACCGGTCCACCGCCGCCTTCAGGAAATCGACGAAGTCCGCAAATACGCCTCCTCCTTGGGGGGAAAGCCGGGCGGTCTGGCTTCCCTTGCGGGTCGTTTTTCCAAGGGGTTCCCAGGCCAGGGTCGGCTGTACCAGCACGTGGTCGCGAAGCGCGCCGAGAAAGTCGGCCGAGTCCGCATAGCGGGGCGACAGTTGCAAGGAGGTCCTTACGGGGAAACGGGTCGGATCAACCAGCCCCCGAGCCTCGTCCACGCGACCCGTCTCGCGCAGCGCGATCACCTTGAAGGCCAGGGCCCTGACCTGTCCGGGGGCAAGCTCGAGGCACCGGTCGAGGGCGCCCAGGGCGCCGTGGCCGTCGCCTTTCTTGAGCAACGCGATGGCCTGGCCGGAAAAGGCGTCGGCGAATTCGGGCGCGATTCCCAGCGCCCTCCCGAATGAGTCGAGCGCCTCTCCCGGCCGGCCGGCCGCGCACAGGGCGTCACCACGGTTGCAGTGGGCCCCGGCAAATTTCGGCTGTAACCGGAGCGCCTCGTCGAATGCGAAGATCGCCTCTTCCGGGCGCCCCACGTCCTGGAGGGCGAGGCCCCGGTTGTTGTGGACCTCGGCCGCGTTCTGGTCGATCGAAAGCGCCCTGTCGAAGGAGTCGATCGCCTCGTTCAACCGTCCCTGGTCCTGCAGGACGAGGGCTCGGTTGTTCAGGGCGGTCGAATGTCGCGGGTCGCGTTCGAGCACCCGGTCAAAGGCGGCGAGGGCATCGTCGAGGCGGCCCAGACCAACGAGCGTGAGACCCCGGTTGTAGCGGTAATCGGCGTCGTCCGGATTCAGACCGATGGCGGTGTCATACGCGGCCACCGCCTCTTCGAGTCGTCCCAGGGACTTGAGTGCAACGCCGCGGCTGACGTGGAAGGCGGGGACTGTCGGATCGAGCGACACCGCCCGGTCGAGAAGGGAGATCGCTTCTCCCAAATCGCCGCCCGCCGACCTGAGAACACCAAGCAGATGCGCCGCGTCGGCTTGCCTCGGGTCGATCTCGAGAACTCGGCGGTACAACCGTTCGGCCTGCCCCAACTCGCCCGCCCGATGATGCCCGACGGCGGCTTCCAGGAGCGGGGCGATTGGCCCGCGTATGGCGTCGCCTCGGCCTTTTTTCGCCGCTCGCCTTGCCGACTGCTCTTGTCGGCGACGCTGCTGACGGTTCATGGTCATGGTACGAGGAAACCTTAAGGGGTCGTGCCGCGTCTCAGCCAACGCCTTTCAGGCTGCTTGACATATTCGCTGACCAGTATGAAAAGCGCCAACAGGATGCCTGCCAAGTGCGCGATGCCGGATGGATGCAGGCTCAACACGATCGCCACCGCCGCCGCGAGAACTTTGTACATCGGCACCCGGCGGAACAGGTACCGCTCGCCAATGATCGCCATGCAGATGACGGCGGCCACGCCGCCAACCACTGCCATCGCCACGTCAAATATTGGATACTGATCCCAGTGAATTAGTGCCGGCCAAAACACGTAGTAGAACGGCACCAAGTAAGCCGCAATGCCGAGACGCATGGCGGTGAAACCCGTCTTCATGACGTTAGCCCCAGCGATCCCCGCGCCCACGTAGGCAGTCAGGGCCACCGGCGGGGTGATGCCGGAAACGCCACCCCAGTAGTAGCAGAACAGGTGGGCCGCAAGCGGCGTCACCCCCACCTCGATCAAGGCCGGGGCCACCAGGGTGGCGGAGATGATGTAGACTGAGGTAGTAGGCAGGCCCATGCTGAGGAACAGCGAGGCGCAGGCGGCCAGCAGCAGCGTCGGCAGGATCATACCCTGGGCGAGGTTGACGATGGCCTGCGTGAAGAGAAGCCCCAGACCCGTCAACCCGACGCCACCCACGATGTAACCGACGACGGCGCAGGCGATGGCGGTACTGAGCGTATTGATCGCCCCCAGCTCCAGGGCCTCGATGATCTTGCGAAGCCCCATGCGCGTGTTGCGGCGCAGGTAGCTGAGAATGACCACCGCGATGATGGAAAAGAAGGCAGAGAACAGCACTGTGAACTTCATGATCATCATGGCGACCAGAATGACGATGGGCAAGACCAGATGTCCGTACTGCAGCACCACGAGCTTCAGCGCCGGCAGCCGGTTGCGGGGGATGCCCACCAAGCCTTCCTTCTTTGCCCTCAGGTGCACTTGCAGGTAGACCGCCGCGTAGTAGAGTAGTGCCGGCAGGATGGCGCCGGCGGCGACGTAGCCGTAGGGCATGTTCAAGTATTCGGCCATGATGAAGGCGGACGAGCCCATTACCGGCGGCAGGTACATGCCCCCCAGGGACGCCACTGCCTCGACGGCGGCGGCGAAGTGGCGCTTAAGGCCGATGCTTTTCATCAGCGGAATGGTGAACATGCCGGTGGCCGCGACGTTGGCCGCCGACGAACCCTGGATGGTCCCCATCAGGCCGCTGGCGATGACGCCCACCTTGGCCGGGCCGCCCGGCGTGTGCCCGGCCATGGCCAGGGCTAGGTTGGCAAATAGCTTGGTAGTGCCTGATTTGTTGAGAAAGGCGCCGAACAGGATGAACAGGTAAACGTAAGTGGACGAGACGCCGATGGCGATCCCGAAGATGCCCTCGACGCTAAGGTACATCTGGTGCACCACCCGGTGAAAGGAGAACCCGCCATGCTGCAGGATGCCGGGAAGCCATGGGCCGACGAACGCATAGGCGACGAACACGGCCGCCAGAGCGGCCAACAGCGAGCCGATGGTCCGACGGCAGGCTTCAAATACGAACAGGCAAAACAGGGTGCCCAGGTAAAGCTCGTAGTCTTCCGCCACGCCGTGCCGCCGCACGATGGCCTCGTAGTTGTAGGCGACGTAGGCGGAACTCACCGCCGCCACCGTGGCGACAATGAAGTCGGGCCAACCGATGGACTGGTCGCGGCCCTTGCGGGTCGGAGGATACAGCAGGAAGGTGAGAAACAGCATGAACGCCAGGTGAATCGGCCGCTGCTGCATGGCCGGCAGCACCTGGTAGCCGCCCGTGTACAGATGAAACAGCGATGATACCGTACAGACGACCAGTACAAGATGTGCCCAACGTCCGGTGATCGCGCGGGTCAACCTTGCCGGCGCCTGTTGCTCGCCCAGCTTGTCGAAGTCGATGATACCGGAATCTGCCGCCGCCTCCGGGACAACGGAGGCTCCCGCTTTTTCGCTCATACCGACGATTTCCTAGCCTACCGCGGACGTCGTCGGGGTTCCAGCGCAACCGCGGAAACGGCGCGGGGGGAAACGGGCGGAACGGCTTGAGCGCCGTCCGCCCGCTTTACCCCGTCGAGTGGCGCGAGAGTGAAGAACTGGATTACTTGAGCAGACCGATTTCCTTGTAATAGCGCACCGCTCCCGGGTGAACGTCCCCCGTCTGGCCGTCGAGTGCCGTTTCCGTTTTCCAGAAGCGGGTGATCGGGTGGATCTTGGCCAGGTAGTCGTTGTTCTCGAAGATGGTCTTGGTCATCCGATAGACCAGTTCAGCCTCCACATCGGCTCTTGCCACCAACACAACAGAGGACGCCCAGGTCTTTCGTGGCGCATCCAAGCCGGGAACCGCGCCGACCGGCTGGGAATAGGCGAAATCAAGGGTGTTCTCGGTCATTGCCTTGATCACGTCGGCGTCCATGTCGACGATGCGGCCGAATCCGGTTTCCATCATCTGGACGATCGTCGCCGATCCCGCCGCGTCGGGGACAAGGTAGGCGTCAATCTGCCGGTTGCGCACCTGGTCGATGGCCGATTGGTGGGCCGTGTACTCGGGCTTGATGTCGTCTCGGGCGAACCCGATGATCTTGCTTATCCGCCTCCAAACGGACTCGCCCTGGCTGCCGATGAAACCGACGGCTACCCGCTTGCCCTTGAGGTCACGCAGGCTCTTGATCTCGGGCGCCCACTTCATTGCGACGAACCACTGGGGGTTGGGATAGATACTGCTGACGAACTGCACCCCCTTGTAGCGGCCCTTGGGTTTGTCGGCATACTGGCGCAGGTTATTGTAGGCCGCGGCGGCCGTCGAGCCGCCGGCGGTGGCGATCTCTACTTCCTTGTTGGCCAGCAGTTCCATGTTGTGGGTGCTGCCGCCGGTCGCCTGCACCGACGCCTGCAACTTGATATCCGTTAGCTTCTCGTTGAATAAGGCGGCCAGCCCGGCACCCACGCGGTAGGTGTTGCCGCCCGAACCGGCGGTGCCGATCCGGACGAAACTCTTCTCGCCGAATTTGGGTGCTTGGGCGAGCGCGGCCGACATGCCACCGACCATCAAAAGCCCCCCGATGATAGCGGTGGTCGTCAAGAGATTCCGACGTGTCCTCATTGTCTCCTCCTCTGTCTCAATGTGACGGGCGCCGCAACCGATGTCGATGTGACCATGGGATCTCACCCATGACTGTCATTGCAACGACCCGGCAAACATTATTATGATGTGAAGGCTGGCATATTTGGAAGGTTTTGACAAGCCGCTATTAAAGACTAAGTTCAATGGTTCATCGCTTGAAATATC
>CAYUXV010000315.1:0-5339 GCA_964448875.1 uncultured Verrucomicrobiota bacterium | reverse complement strand
CTCGAGCTTGGGAAGCTCACGTACTACCATTGTACGACTCCCGCTGAAGTTTAGAAATTCTTCCAAAGAGATTATCTTAAGGCAATCTCTTACCAACCGGCCATTTTGGTCAATTCGCGGACGCGCTTGGTGATATCTGCTTTTTTTATTTTGGTAGATTTTTGCAACCCAAAACCTTCGCAGCAGAAACTCGCTGTAACACTCCCCTGAATGAGCCCCGCACGGAGATTCTTCTCCAATCCTCCCTTGCTGCTGGCGAGGTATCCCATTAGACCGCCGACGAAGGAATCACCGGCACCAGTGGGATCGACCACTTTTTTTAACGGATAAGCTGGGGCAAGGAACAACCCCTTGGGGCCGGACAGAACGGAGCCGTGCTCACCTTTTTTCACGATCACATATTTAGGGCCCAGTTTGTGAATGCGTGGGATGGCGGCGATAACGTTTTCTTCCTCAACGAGTTGCGCAGCTTCGCTGTCGTTAAGCACAAGGCAATCAATACACTTGAGCAGTTTGAGCAGTGGTGCGCGCGCAATATTCAGCCAAAGGTCCATCGTGTCGGCCACGATGAATTTCGGCCGTTTCATTTGCTCGAGCACATTGGACTGCAGGTCTGGTGCGCAGTTAGCAAGGAGCACGTAGGGCAGGCGTGTGTGGGCGGCGGACAATATGGGTGAAAAATTCTCAATGACTCCAAGTACAGTATCGAGCGTACGACGATTGTTCATGTTCACCTCATACTCGCCGGACCAGTGGAAGGTTTGACCGGAGAGTTGCTGAAGGCCCTCTAGGTCGATGCTGTGTTGGCGATAGAGGTTAATGTATTTGCGAGGGAAATCGTCACCTACCGCACCAATGAGGTGTGGGCGTGTGAAAAAACTGGCGGCTACAGCTGCGTGGCTGGCAGAGCCGCCGAGCAAGCGTGGGTTTTCCGCCCAAGGGGTTTTGATGGAATCAAGTGCGGTAGTGCCAACAACGAGGAGACTCATGGTGTAGTTCGTATAGGCGCGGAGGCTAGACTTTCGCGGAACTGTTGGCAAGCGTGTGCGATGTCAGGCGCGTTGAGAATGGCAGAGACTACGCAAATGCGTCTGGCTCCGGATGCGAGGACGTCGCCGACATTCTCCAGCGTGATGCCGCCAATGGCAAACCATGGTCGATCAACGTGCTCGGCCGCCCAACGGACGTAGCTGAGCGTGACGCCAGGCCGGCCTGGCTTGGTGGGCGTGGCGAAAACGGGACCGATGGCCAGATAGTCAGCGTTTGCAGCCATGGCCCGTTCGGCCTGATTGGGTGCGTGGGTGCTCAAGCCAAGTTGAGGTCTGGGAGCAGTAGGTTGCAAATTGGTTGCCACTAAAAAATCTTCTTGCCCAAGGTGGCAGAAGTCGGCGTCGGTTTCGCTGGCGATGTCCCAGTGGTCATTGATGACAAGGGCGACCCCCGCGGCGCGCGTGACGGGCAGGAGCGTTTCTGCAGTCAAACGGATGGTTTTTTTTGGCCAATCCTTGGCTCGTAACTGGATCAGGTCAGCGCCACCCTCACAAAGTTGGCGGACGATCTCGACAGGCTTGCGGCCATTTAGGTAAGCGCTGTCGACAAAGGTGTAGAGTCGGCAGTCGGCGAGCTGCTTCATGCTCAAGCTTCCTTTTCCACCGCCTCATGCTGGCTAAGTGATAGCATCTTCTCTATAAAATTCGTGCTGTATACGCCTCGACGAAAGTTGGGATCACGCATAACGGCCAATTCGAAGGGGATGGTGGTCTTAACACCAGTAAGCATGAACTCTCCCAGTGCGCGGCTCATGCGAGCGATGGCTTCCCTACGGTCCTTGCCGTGCGTGATGAGCTTGCCGATCATCGAGTCGTAGTGCGGAGGGACGGTGTAGCCGGCGTAGGCGTGAGTGTCTACACGAACACCTCTCCCGCCTGGCGCATAGAACATTTCGATGCGTCCGGGCGATGGGCAAAAATTGTTGAATGCATCCTCGGCATTGATGCGACACTCGATTGCATGGCCCTCCAGACGAATATCACTTTGCCTGAGCCGTAACGGTTCTCCCATAGCAATAAGTAACTGTTGCTTCACCAAGTCCATCCCAGTGACTTCCTCTGTGATGGGGTGTTCTACTTGAATGCGCTTGTTGACTTCCAGAAAATAGTAATTGCCGTCATCATCGACAATAAATTCAACAGTGCCGGCGTTGACATAATTAGCCAAACTGGCCAGACGTACTGCGGCTCGGCCCATTTTTTTCCGTAAATCTTTCCTGGTTTCAAGCAAAGGGGAGGGGGTTTCCTCAATAAGCTTCTGGTTGCGCCGTTGCATGCTGCAGTCACGCTCACCGACATGGATAATGTTGCCACGTTGGTCACCGAGAATTTGGAACTCAATGTGATGCGGGTTCTCAATAAACTTCTCGATATAAACATCGCTGTTGCCGAAGGATTTCTCCGCTTCAGTACGTGCGGTATGATAGTTATTGATGAGTGATGCGTCATTGTGGGCAACTCTCATACCGCGTCCACCGCCACCGGCGACGGCTTTTATCATTACCGGATAACCTATATTACGTGCGATCTTGCGGGCAGCATCTTCATCCTCAACCAAGCCGTCGCTGCCAGGGGGAATGGGAACACCAGCACGCACGGCTAGCCTACGGCTCGTCTGCTTGTCACCAAAATTATTCATCACCTCTGCACCTGGTCCGATAAAGACAATATTGCAGTTCTCGCAGACATCGGCAAAGTGCGCGTTTTCGGAAAGGAACCCGTAGCCTGGATGTATAGCGTCAACATCACTGATTTCAGCAGCACTTACAATGCGGTCAATGCGCAGATAGCTCTCGGTGCTCGGCCCTTGGCCAATACATACTGCCTCATCAGCCATTTGGACATGCATGGAGTTGGCGTCCGGTTCGGAATAGACGGCGACAGCACGGATGTTCAGCTCACGGCACGCACGAATGATGCGCACGGCTATCTCACCACGGTTGGCAACGAGGACTTTCTCGAACATCTTTGGGGTCGTCAGTTCGGCTCGATGCGGAAAAGAACTTGGCCATACTCCACTGGGTTGGCGTCTTCAATGAGAATTTCGGTGATAACCCCGCGTGCCTCGGCCTTAATTTCATTCATTACTTTCATGGCCTCAATGATACAACCTACAGTGTTTGGTTCGACCTGTGTGCCAATCTCCGCGTACTGGTCGGCATCTGGCGAGGGCCGGCGGTAGAAAGTACCGATCATCGGCGATTTCACCTCTATTCCACTGTTTGCTAGCGCAGCCTTTTCAACTTCTGCTGTGATCGGTGCCGGTGTAGGAGCTGGTGTAGCGGCAGCAAGTGCGGTTGGAGTTTGGACAACCGATGGTGTTTGTATCACCACAGGCTCCGGAGAAGGACCAAGCTTTCCAGTTTTACCATCACGTTGGAGGCGTATTTTAAAATCCCCCTTTTCCATCTCGAATTCCGTCATGGAATTCTTTTTCATCAAATCAATAATCGCCTTGATGTCTTTGATATCCATGGAAATTATTTGCTCGCCTCCGGGGCCATGAAGACTGATTCAGCAGAGATACAAGATGAATATGTCATTAGTACGGGCGGCGCGAGAATGTCATTAAAGCCAGCGACGTCAAGTAAAGTTTATCCCAATAAAACCAAATAAAGAGCATAAAACACTAGTTAAATCTTCACTTTAACGATAATGCAGCATCCAATCCGAGTAAATATGAGTTTAAGCCAAAGCCGCAGATTTGTCCTTGGCATACCGGTGCTATTAGTGAGTTGTGCCGAAATTCCTCGCGCGCATGTATATTAGATAGGTGAATTTCGATTGTTGGCACATCGCTGGCGGCGATTGCATCGCGTAAAGCCACGCTTGTGTGAGTGTAAGCGGCGGCATTGATGACAATAGCTTCCGCTTGTCCGCTTGCCTCTTGAATCCATGTTACCAATTCGCCTTCGTCATTGGTTTGGCGAAAATCAATCGTAGCTTTATTATCTGCGAACTTACAAACAGCTGCCTCTATGTCCGCCAGCGTAGTATCGCCATAAATCTCGGGCTGTCGCTGTCCGAGTAGGTTGAGATTGGGCCCGTTCAAAAACAGGATGTTCATTGCTGAAAAATTATCGGGCAAGCAAGATACTGTCGATGCGAAACACTATTCCTTAGCAATATAATCACTCGAAGAAGGACTGTGCTAAAAAACTTCAATTACGACTGTCCGTTGGTTCGATTTTCATCATATGCTCCAAGTTTTTCCATTGGGAATTATAAAGGGTTCTTTTAGAGTTGCGGCAGCCCATGGATAACGAAATCAAACGCCAAGCACTTTAATAAGGGACCATCAATAATCTGCTCCATGCATTACAATAAATGGACAAAATGTGCCGAAGTGGATTGGGAATATGGCGTTTATTCCATTCCTTTGAGATGGAGAGAGAAGGCACCCTTCAACAAAGGGTGGCAGAATCTCAGGCTCAATCCTGATGATTATCCCAACTTTATCAAGCATCCGTGCAACCGAGGACGGCTGCTGGGGATTGCCCCGGGGAGCACCAAAGGCGGATGGGTGGTGTGCGTAGACTTGGACAGTGAGGAGGCTCGACAATTGGCGGAGTATTTTCTTCCTCCCACAGGTGAAATCGCGGGGCGGCCCAGCAAACAAAGGGCACATTACTTTTATGAATGCGTGTCACCACCCAAGACAAGACGATTTCGTGATGCGGCTAACAACACTATTCTGGACTTGTTGTCGACGGGCACACAGGTGGTGGTCGAACCCAGCATCCACCCCTCCGGAGAGCCGTACCGATGGGATGTTTCTGGAGATCGCGGAGGCGTAAGAGCCTTGGAACTCAATTTTTCCTCCAGTGTGCTGGCAGCGGTCTGCCTTTTTATTGTCTCTACTGAATCGATCAAGGAATTTGATGAATTATGCCGTCAATTGGCTGGAGAAATAGAAGACTATCCATACTTGCTATTGATAGAACACATAAACAGTCTTAACCTGAAAGATCCAAGGTTGCTTCCCTCCCTGTTTGAATCCCAGAAAAGAGATGGGCCAATTATCAGCAAGCACAATCAGCTTGATGTGAATCTGATTGTTCGACGAGCTGCATGCTGGTTAGAACAGATCCAATAATAAAATGATCACGCCGAACATTTTTCAAGGCTTGCCGGGGCCTTTGTCTGTGCTAATCGAAAGATTCGAGGATGAGCAGGATTCATATCGCAAGGTACTCCGTTTACGGGATTGTTTTGAATGGATCATTAAGTGGCACACAGCCACTACGCTTTCCTATATATTGAATCCTGATTTCGTAGATGTAGATCGTT
>CAYUXV010000314.1:0-7010 GCA_964448875.1 uncultured Verrucomicrobiota bacterium | reverse complement strand
GAGGCCGACAGGCTGGCAGCGCGTTGTATGGCAGACATTAAGACATTGGAGGACTGGAATGCGCGTAAGGACAAGTATCGTGGACAAATGCATGAAATGCTTGGACTGGACCCGATGCCGCCGCGCACGCTACTCAAAGCGACCGTTACCGGCAAAGTTCAGCATAAGGATTTTGAGGTGTGGAAAGTGCATTACCAGTCCATGCCGCAGCTGTATGTGACCGGCAACCTCTACGTACCCAAAGGATTGAAGAAACCTGCGCCAACCATTCTATATGTGTGTGGTCATGGTGGTGTGAAGAAGGATGGTGTCAGCTATGGGAACAAGGTGCATTACCAGCATCATGGAGTGTGGTTTGCGCGCAATGGCTACGTGTGCCTTGTCATTGACACGCTGCAGCTAGGCGAGATTGAGGGAATTCATCATGGCACCTACAATCACAAGATGTGGTGGTGGAATTCGCGCGGGAATTCCTCGGCGTCGGTGGAAGCCTGGAACGGCAATCGTGGGCTCGATTACCTGGAGACACTGGATTTTGTGGACAAGGAGCGCTTCGGGGTGACGGGCCGTAGCGGTGGCGGGGCTTATAGCTGGTGGATTTCTGTGCTGGATGAGCGCATCAAGGTCTCATGTCCAGTAGCCGGCATTGCAGATTTACAGAATCATGTTTATGCGGGCTTTCCCAATAGCGGTCGTTTGGTGCACGGCACAGTGGAGGGGCACTGTGATTGCATGTTTCATGTGAACACCTACCGCTGGGATTTTGCACAGGTTGCCGCGCTGGTTGCGCCTCGCCCTTTGATGATTCTAAATACGGATGATGACCGCATTTTTCCGCTTGATGGGGTCAATCGGATCTTTAACCAGGTTCGTCACATTTATGACCTGCATGGTGAACGAGACAAACTTGGGCTGGTGATTACTCCTGGTGGTCACAGTGACACGCAACCATTGCGTGTGCCTGCCTTCAATTGGTTCAATCGCCATCTTAAGGGTAAGGAGCCGCTTATCACAATTGCGGCTGAGAAACTCTTTGAGCCGGAGCAATTAAAGGTGTTCGACAAGTTGCCTGCTGATGAACTCAACACGAAGATTCAGGATCATTTCACCCGTGTGGCTACGGCAAAAAGACAGCTCAATCCAAAAAAGACGCTAAAGGATCTCAAGAAGAAAACTTTTGGTGGCTGGCCGGTCAAGCCGAGTGGCTTAATGATTAAGAAAGCTTTCGACACGAAACACAAGGGAGTGCGTTTTGCCGCCTATGATTTTGAAAGCCAGAAGGAAATACGTTTGCGCATCTATGTGGCACATCATGAGAAGTTACAGGATCCATCGACTATTCATGTGGAGGTTCTTGGTGAAGAAGGATGGCGCAAGTACCTGCAGCTTGGCCGGCCGGCTTTTGCCGGTGTGTGGAATGAGGAACTGAAACTGGCGGGCATCCAGGCCGACACGCCGGTGACCGATAAGATGCGACAGGCACTGGAACAGCAGCTTGGTCATGTGCGTGATCATCCCAAAGAGGTGTATATTACCTTCATGCCGCGAGGGGCGGGGTTGACCGTCTTGACCGATAACGATCGTCACATTACTCAGGCACGGCGCCGTTTTATGCTGCTTGGCCAAACATTGGCCGGAATGCAAGTGTGGGATATACGCAGATGCCTGCAGGTCACTCGTTCGTTGCCAGGCTTCAATAAGGCGGCCATTCAGTTATGGGGCAGGGGAGATATGGCCAGCATGGTCAGCCTCGCCTCGCTGTACGAGCCCTCAATCGACCAACTGAATCTGACTAAGTACCCGCAGAATGATAAGGAACAGCCAGATTATCTGAACATCTCGCGAACCGTTACGCCAAAGCAAATTCTAGATTTGGCTGCGCTGCGTTCGAAAGTAAACCTGCAGGACAAGCAGAAGTAATCAGCGAATCTGCCCGCGTGCGGCCTTGCCGGGAAATATGCCCTTTTGAAACTTCCCGTTCTTCACCACAGCAACCCCATTGACCAACGTGTACTTGATACCGCTGGAATATTGGGCGGCATTCATGAAGGTTGATTTGTCGATGATGGTCTTTGCATCAAAGACAATTAGGTCAGCATCGGCGCCTACCTTGATGCGCCCTTTGTTTTTGAAGGCGGGCGCACATTTTTCCAGTCGCTTAGCCGGCCAATAGGAACATTTCTTCAACGCGAGCATCAAAGATAAGTCTTTGTTTTCGCGAACATACTTGCCGAGGATGCGCGAAAAGCAGCCGGTATTGCGTGGGTGTCCCTTGAAACCGTCGCTGGCAATCATAGTGATGGGATGACTCACCACTTCGCGCACGAGACTTTCTGGGTTGGCGTGCACGATCACTTTACCCCCTTCTTTTCGATATTTTTCAAATGTCTGTTGCGTTAATCGTTTGCCGGTTGCGACCCATTGCAGGTTGTTGTAGGTGATTTTTGCGCGCTTCTGCCAACCAGGATCAAAGATGGCTGATTTAATGTCCGTCATGCCCGCCGTATATGGGTACACCTCGCAGGAGACATCCAGACCGCGTTTCTTCGCGTCGGCAATCATTTCGATGAGCTTAGGGGTTACGAGATTGCCCGTGCTTTGGATATGAACGATATGGCCGGGTGCGCCGCTGATGGCTGAGAGTGCGATGACCTCGTGCACCGCGGTGTAAATATTCAGTCCGGAGTCAGAGCCTTTATTGCGTATGTGGACGTGACAGGATGCTTCGTACTTGCCGGCAATGCGGAATACCTCTAGGGACTCCCATTGCGTTGCCTCCGGGGTGTATTGTAAGCCAAAGCCTACTGCTACCGCGCCGCGCCGCAGTCCGTGTTCAATCTTCTTTTTGATCTCCTCTATTTGTTTTGGAGTTGCACGTTTCTTTGCGCCTCGGGAATCGGCTGGGGGCAGAAACGCTGGCTGATCACCCATCACACTGATGCGCACCGGAATGTGTCCGACGCTCACACCAAAGTTTATGGGTGTTTTGCCTTTACGTATTTTATACCACAGGTCGACATCCGCCGTGCCAACCTCCAGCTCTAGTGCCGTGGTCACTCCGTCCATCGCCTTGTATGGATAATCCTCAGCCTCTTGCCCATGCTGGTGCAAGTCCACGATCCCTGGCGCCACAACCAAGTCTTTGGCGTCGATGACTGATTTGCCCTTGAGCGGCGTTTTAGAGATGGACTTTATGGTGCCACTGGTGATGCCGACGTGACGGATCGCATCAAGTTCCGTTTCGGGATCCATTACTCTGCCGTTGGTAATTACGGTGTCATAGGTTTCTGCGGCAGTGGCGGTGAAAGCTCCGAATAAAAGTGCAATCAACGTTTTCATAAATTTTTACACACTAAGGTTTAACTCTTTGATTCATCCAAGAATTTTGTCATGGCGGCAGTCATCACAGACTCAAATGGGACAGTGATGAAGCGTGCTCCTTTATCGCGCCATTGCCTGGCGCCCTCGCTGTTGTAAATCATAAGGCCAAGCACCTTGTCTGCGGCGAGGGTGGTTTTAGCGATCTTGTCCATGGCAGCTTGGACATCAGGGTGGGGGATGTCGCCCGGATGGCCGAGAGAGTTGGCGAGGTCGTTGGGGCCAATGAAGATGACGTCGACGTCATCGACCTTAACTATTTCATCCAAATTCTCGATACCCTGTGCAGTTTCAATTTGCGCCACCACAAGCGTCTCTGCATTGGCCTTTTTGACGTAATCGCCAAGCGATCCGGTGCGACCGAAGTCCGCAGCGCGAATGCCGGCAAGGCCACGTTGGCCGCGCGGTTGGTACTTGATTGAGCGCACGGCGCGTTCTGCATCAGCTGCAGTGTTCACGATGGGATTCAGTGTTCCTTGAGCCCCGGTGTCCATGAAACGCAAAATGATGGATTGCTCGTTGGTGGTTGCGCGTGCAATGGGTGTCATTCCGCGTAGTTCACAGGCGCGGCACTGGTCCTCAATATCGCGTGGTTGCAGCGTGCCGTGTTCTCCGTCGAGCACGAGAAAATCCCAGCCGAGATAGCCTTGTAATTCCACGAGGCTCGTATCAGGTGTGCGGAAGAATGCCCCATAAACCGTTTGGCCATCATTTAGTTTTTGTTTGGTCGTATTCGTGTTCATTTGAAATCAAACCATGGGATACACTTTTGCTGCAATCATTGTGACAATGATGCCTGTAAGCCCCATGATGGTTGCCATGGGGGTAAGAGCCATAAGAGTTTCCTTCTCGGTCATTCCGCTCATCTTGCTGATGACCCAGACGCAGCTGTCGTTCATCCACGGGAAAGGTTTGGAGCCGCAGCCGATGGCAACAGCCAGATAAACAGGATGGTATGACAGGTCTCCAAGATCAGTCACCAGGCTGCCGACAATGGCTACCCCTGTGAACATCGCCACTGTGGCCGAGCCTTGGGCGCCACGGATGACTGCCGTAATTACAAACGCCAGTGGCAGCAGCCCAAAATCCAAGGGTTCACTGCCCGTCATGCCGCTGATGTAGGGGCCAATGCCCGACTGCTGCAGCATTGCGCCAAATGCTCCACCGGCACAGCAGATGAGGATGATCAAACCGCCCTCGAGCATCGCTTGTTGTACGTGGTCGGCCACTGCTTGGCGGTCTTTCAACCGGACGCCTGCCATCAGCATCGCCAAGGCAGCGGCGATGGTAAGCGCAATATTTTTGTCGCCCAGCATGCCGATGAGTGGGTGGATCGATTCTGTTGGGTCCAGTCCACTCTTGTATATAGTCACGCCGCTTATGAGTGCCACCGGTAAAAGGATGGGTAGAAGTGAAAGGCCAAGTGATGGTAGCTCGCTCACATCGCGCATGGATAACTCCTCGAGTTTTTTCATCGCCTCGGGTGTCTCACGCAGTGGGATTTCCATGCGCTTGTTAATCCAGTGTGCATACAAAAGCCCCATCGCACTGCAGCAAACGCCTACAGCCATGCCTGCAAGGATCATGGTGCCAAGGTTGACACCCAGCTCTTCAGCCACAAACAATGGCCCAGGTGTAGGGGGTACCAGCGAATGGGTCATGGTGCCGCCAGCTACCAACGCGACGACAAAAAGTACATAGTTCTTTTTTACCTTCAGCCAGGTTGCCTTCACCAGGGGGATTGCCAAAAGAAAAAGACTGTCAAAAAAGACCGGAATACCGAGCAGGAACGCACTGCTGCAAAATGCTATGGGTGCTGCCTTTGCCCCCAAAAGCGAAAGAGCGCCACGTACGATTCGCTCTGCTGCGCCGCTGGCCAACATGCATCGGCCGATCACGCACGCCATGGCAATGAGGATGCCGATCTTGCCACAGGTCGTACCAAAAGCACTCGTGATGCGCTGCAGGGTGTTTTGCTTGGCGTATTCAGTGGCTTTGTTATTCGCGGCAGTCTCGAATTCTGATTGCCGTAATTTTAACTCCTTGCGCACCTCTTTTCGAATGGCTGTTTCATCGAAAGTTTTTTTGTCCGACTTTAGCGCGGTTATTTTTTCTTTAACCTTGTCTGAAACCTGTTTGCGAAAGGCATCACCCTCGTATTTTGCGGCCATTGATTTCTGGATATTGTCAGCGGATGTAAATCCTCCCACTGCAAATGCGCCAAGAATCAGTGACAGAAAAGGATGTAGCCGTAGCCAAAGAATGCCTCCCATTACAATACAAAGACCGAGAGCAAGAAGTAGCAGCGGGTTCACTCCGAAGAAGGTAAATATTGGATTGCAAATTTCCAATGACCAATTTGAAAATTGAATACGGACGTGTTCTAAGGTAATCAAATGCCCATGAATCGTGTGGTAATTATATTCCTTGCTGCGGCATTCACGGTTTCGGCAGATTGGCCGCAGTGGCGTGGGCCCAATCGAAATGGCTTGGTGGTCGGCAGTGTGCCGATCTTAAACAAATTTCCCGAGGATGGTCCCCGTCAACTTTGGAAAAGTGATCTTATTCCCAGTAATGATGATGGCGGTCACGGGAGTGTGATAGTGGCGGGGAATCGGGTCTACATGGGGATTGTTTGGCACAGTGACAAGCCTTCAGACAAACGTGAGTTGAATGAACTGGTGTTGCGCAAGCTTGGGTATCGTAATCTCGATTCGTCGCCGGAGTTGGTAAAGAAGATGGAGGAGGCGCGTATAAACCTTAGTCCACGGCTGCGTGGGGAGAAGTTAAAGGAATGGATCGATAAATGGGTGGATGAGAATTTAACTCCAGTCCAAAAACAGAGCATGTCCGGATGGGTCGGAGGCCGATTCAAGAAAGGTAAGGCAGCCATTCCATATGCCGATTTGCGGCGGTTGGGAAAGAATACGGGGCGAGTGTTTCCAACGGATCAGTCATTCAGGAAATGGCTGGACGATGAGGGCTTTAGTGACTTGGTGAAGGAGCAGGTTATAAAAACCGTTCCGGCCTCGGTTCGGGTGGCCAAGGATGTGGTGGTGTGCATGGATGCCACCACGGGAAAGACTTTGTGGAAGGCCGAGGCGCCGGGTGTGCCGACAGGTCGCAAGTCCTCAAGCACACCTTGTGTTGCTGATGGAAAGGTCTTTGCCGCGGGGAGTACCCATGCTCATTGCCTGGAAGCGATTACAGGCAAACGGCTTTGGTCCGTGGAACTGCCCAGCAAAGGGTCGGCCTCATCCTTTCTAGTGGCTGGCGGCAAGGCGTTTATCATGGCCGGAAAGCTGTTTGCCATTGATGTGAAGACCGGTAAGGAGGCATGGCGCAGCAATGAGATATCCGCCAGCAGTTCATCTCCTGTGCTTTGGGAAAGCGGCGGCAAGCAGTTTCTTGTTCTGAATACCCGCAAGAATATTTCGTGCGTGAATCCTTCCGATGGTTCAGTTGTCTGGACAGCGCCAGGTGGCGGGGATTCCACCCCGGCGATCAATGGCGACTGGATGGCTGTTTATTGTAAAGACACCAAGACGGGTCTTGCGGGTTATAGGATTTCCGCTTCCGGGGCCAAACAGCTTTGGAAACTGCCTCTAGACGCCCGTCGCACGCAGTCGAGC
>CAYUXV010000313.1:0-7507 GCA_964448875.1 uncultured Verrucomicrobiota bacterium | reverse complement strand
AGACTACGGGTAGTGGGGATATTCAGCGCGAGCATGGCTTCGCTGATGATATATTCACGCAGCATCGGTCCAAGCGCGGCGCGTCCGTCTCCACCCCGTGAGTATGGTGTGGGGCCGGAACCCTTGAATTGATCGTCAAAGCGCGGGCCCGACGGGGTTACATGCTCGCCCCAGACAATCGCGCGACCATCACCAAGCATGGTAAAGTGGCCGAATTGATGTCCGGCATAAGCCTGTGCGAGCGGCTCTGACCCCTCCGGCATATTGTTGCCGCCAAAAAGCGTAGCTTGTTCGTCTACGCTTATCTCTGAAAAATCCAAACCCAGATCGTTGGCGAGTGGCGCATTCAAGATGACCATTTCCGGCTTTGGCACCGGTGCCGGCAGGAGTTTTGTGTAGAACACCTTTGGTAGGTGAAGGTAGGTGTTTTCGAAGTTGAAACCAGAGCTAACCATCTAGTGTATTCTTGCTAATGACATGGCTCGATCAAGGAGTTCTATCAGCACTTGAACCCAAATAAGGTGTTAGGAATGTGCAATGATTCATTTCCATATCTTTTGCAATCCTGCTGACTGTTTGCAATGTTGAATAGGATTTTGGTTTTTCGGGGTGGAGATTTCATCACAGTGAGGCTTGCAGTATTTCTTCCAGTTCATCATCGGTGAGTTCTGCGGGGTTCGCTTTCATGCTGCTGGCGTGCTTGGCTTTGTCGATGATGGCTGGGAAATCGTCCTCTGTGATGCCGTAAGTCGCTAGGCCGGGGATTTGCAGGTCGCTCGCCAGTTCGTGCAACCAAGTTGCGCCATCGTCGGTGCCAAGCATCTTGGCGACCTCACCAAATCGTTTGGGCGCATGCCTCGCATTGATGGCAAAGGAATGAGGCAGCAATGCAGCGCAGACTGCGCCGTGTGGGGCATCGAACATGCCACCAATGGGAGCGGCGAATCCATGCACTGCACCAAGGCCCGAATTGGCCAGTGCAAGTCCACCGTTTAAGCTGGCATAAGCCATGTCTTCACGCGCAGCTTCTTCACCGGCAAAAGCGCGGCGCAAGGCGCGCGCGGCACGCGGAATGGCTTCGCGGCAAATGGCGTCAGTGAACGGGTTGGCGCGTCGACAGGTAAATGGCTCAATGAGTTGCGTGAGGGCATCCATGCCGGTAGTGGCAGTGATGCCCTGAGGCAGGCCGTAAGTTAGTTCGGGGTCGACAATTGCAAGTTGTGGTAACATCAAGGGGTGGCGCAGGCTCACCTTGACCTTGTGTTCTGGTGAAGCGAGCACGGCGTTGCGCGTGACTTCCGCGCCGGTGCCGGCAGTGGTGGGAATGGCGATGAAGGGCAGGGGGGCGTTGACCAACGGTTTTCCCTTGCCGATGACTTCCAGATAATCGAACGGGTCACCGGGATTGCTGCAGAGAGCGGCGATGGCTTTACCCGCATCAATCGCGCTGCCACCACCCATGGCGACAATGACCTCGCAGCCAGCTGCGGCGTCCACGCCTGATTGCAAATCAGCAATCTTCGGTTCGCCGGGGATCGCGTGGGTTACACACTCGATATTCGTGAGCAAATCCAAAAGCGGTTGTGCGCGTTCAACGGATTTGCCTGTCACCACCAGCGCACGCCGACCAATGGCCTGAACCGCCGATTCGACCTCGGCGAGTTTGCCTGCGCCGAAGAGAATCTGGTTCGCTGTTGCAAACTCGAAAGCGGCTCTACCAGCCATTGTCATCCGGGAAGCAGTTGCTGAACTTAACCGCCTGCCGCGGCTGGGCCATCATGTCGGCTACTGTATCTCGCCAGGTTTGGTAATGGGCAGTTTCTTTGTGTTCTGCGGGGGCATTTTCATTGCGATATACCTCCACCAGCACGAAACGCGTGGGGTCATCATTCTGCTGGCAGACATCGAACCGTGCCACACCGGGTTCCTGCACGCTATTACGCGCATTCTCAAGCGAGGCTGCGTTGAACGCCTCTTCGCAGCCTTCCTTCACATGAACGTGGACATGAACAATAAGCATGATTTTTGCGGTTTTCTGTTCGAACGCGGTGATTTTGATGCAGGTGAACATTTTTTGCAATTCCATGTAAGAAAAAGGACTAGGGCTACGATGTAGGGATGAGACTGGGCAAACGGCTCGATTGGATAACAAAATGAAGAAACGTAGCGCACTGACTTTAGGACTTCTGGCGATAATTTCGGTTTTCGCGTGGATGGCGTTTTCTCCCAATAACGGAAAGGAGGGACATGGGAATGCGCCAGAACTGTTCGTAACGGCCGAGCATGCCCCTTCTCCGACGCAACTTCCAGTGGATGCCGCAAAAGCGGACAAGCTGGTACGTATAGCTCCAAATGCACGAGAGGAGATTATGCGGATTGGAGGCACATTCGTTTTCCAGACACCTCAGGGCGAATCGCTAAATGTAACCATCCAGCAGCTTGAGCAGATGGGGGATGGGGGATGGGTGAGTTATGGAACGGTGGCCGGTGATGAGGATGGCGTCGCAACTTTCAGTATTGCAGGCGAGGCAGTGGCCGGGACAGTGGAAATGAGTGATGAACGTACCTTCGACTTAAATTTTGCAGGTAACGGTATTCATCAGGTTGCTGAACTTGATTACAACCAGATTGACCGGGATTGTGGCACATGCTCCGACCGACCCAAAGTGCCTGTTGGCAGCTTGCCGCCCGGTGTGGTTTTTGAAGAGGACGCTACCAACAATACAAATATGAGTCATGATTAAGAGAAATATTTACCGCGCGATTGAGAGTCGTGATGAAGTACAACTAATGAATAATAATTATATCCCTCACCTGGTGATTTTGGCTTTGGGCTTGAGCTTGATGCCGTTTTCAGTCGCCGAGGTAAGCGGTCAGTCATTGAAGGGGTTGGGTCTTGGTTCTGATTTCAGGCAATCTCTTCGTGGTGGTTTTGCCCGGAGAGCTGGGAGGGGTTTGTCCACCAGCTTTCCTAGTAAGAAAAACAACAGTGGTCTGCAACCCAAAGGGAAAGCGGGAGGTTCTGGTTCTACCCAATCCGGTTCCAAGAATAAATCCTCCCAGCAATCCGGGCAGAAAAAAAATGGAGATGGATGTAGCAAAGGCAACAAGAGTGGGCCTGATGGCGGGAATGACAGCAACGGAACGGGCTCGGGCAGTGCCGTGGATCTGATGATTCTCTACACGCCTGGTTCTGCCAAGCGTTTCGGTGGTGAGAACGGCATCAAGGCGCGGATTCGACTGGTAGTTAGCCAGTCAAATAAGGCTTTTCGTGATAGCAAGGTAAACACCACTCTCAATCTCGTGCACGCAGGTCAAGTCAACTACACATCATCTGGCAGTAAGCACACGGATCTTTTTAATATGTCTTTCAACAAGACAGCCCTCCGTACTGAAGTGCGTGATCTGCGAAAGAAATATAGAGCTGACCTTGTTTCATTAATTACGGAACGTGATGGGGGTGGTATTGGTTTTCTTCTTACTCGCTTCAAGCGCACGCCAGCAATTGGTTTCAACGTTGTATGTGCCAGCTCGTTTTATGTTGGTGTGTTGGCTCATGAGTGTGGGCACAACATGGGCTGCCAACATGCCAAAGGAGATCCGCAGGCTCGAGGCGGAATAACAAAGTACGCTTTTGGACACCGTTTTCGTGCATCTGATACAAAATCAGGCACAAGAACTTATCGAACGATTATGGCATATGCTCCAGGTCGTCGGATTGGATATTTTTCCAATCCTGATATAAAATACAAAAATGCGCCTACCGGGGTTTCTGGTGAGGCAAACAATGTTGAGGTACTAAACAGGACCGCTTCCATCGTCGCAAAAAATTTCTAAAAACAACAGCAGACTGTAACCGGACGGCACTTGTTGCCGTCCAATCACTTAGACATTAACGTAGAGAAATCCACAAATAGCTGAAAATGGGTGAAACCGAACAAAAAGCGGGCAAACTCGGGCTTTATGCCGGGTTAGCGGTTTTGTCTGTATTGCTTATTTTCACTTGGGCGACTTGGAATAAGAAAGCCCTGATCCGCGATATTGGCGACAAAACGCCCACCGCTGGCCCTTCAGCCGAGGAAAGCCTAGGCATCACAAAACGAAGCCGACAGGTTAAGATTGATCCGAGTGTTGCCAAAATTTTACTGCAGGAAGAAGGAGAAGTGGTACTTGAGCTTTTTCCGGACAAAAAACTCATCATTGACTTCGAACGTACTGTTTTCGACGAACCTGATATTGCCAGTGTAAAAGGAAGCATACGTGGCATGCCCGGGAGTCTTGCACTTCTGGAAAGCTACAAGGGAACTGTTGCCGGTGAAATTACCTATGCCGACGGTCGTCGATTCCAGATTCAAATTACGGACAAGGAGGGTAAGCAACACGCTGTTGTGGAACTCGACGACAGCAAAATGTTTGTTAATCACACGCTACATGAGCATTTTAAAACCGAAATGCAGTCAAAATTTCCCGAAGGTAAAGTTCCCGAGGGAAACATTATTTCGCAGCCACAGCTTCCGTGGGATAAACCTGTTCCAGTTCCAGGAATGCCGTGGTTTACGACTACCTTGATAGGCACTAATCCTTGGCCCAGATTGACAAATGTTTACGGCCCGCCAGTGGTAAGTCTTATGGTTTTATATACGCCAAAAGCGGAGGAGCAACTCGCAGGTCTTCTTGGAATACAGACACGCATCCGTCTGGCCATGAGTCAGATCAATGCGGCTTTGGAGAAGAGTGGCACGTCAGCCGAGGTTCGCCTCATGCATGCGGAGAAGCTTGATTATACTGCCAGTGGCAACTTAAATAACGATCTGCTTTCCATGACTTACGGTGTTGGTCCGGTTATGCCTTCCGTTCATGGTCTTCGCCTTCAGCACCGAGCGGACCTTGTCTCACTCATTGTTGAGTCATCCCCTAACAACATTATGCATGGTGCATCCTGGATGCTTACAAGTTATAATCCCGCGCCTGCTTTTGGTTTCAACGTTGTTGAAGCTCCCTATATCAACACTTCTGTCTGGGTTCATGAGCTCGGCCACAACTTCGGCTGCAATCATGCTACCAATGATGTTGGAGGATTCCTTCAGGGTGCATTTACAAACTCTCATGGCTACCGTTTTTCCCTTGCTACCAATGGGAATACTTATGACTTCCGTACCATCATGGCCTATGGAGCGGGTCGCCGAATGGGTTATTTCTCCAGTCCCTCCAACTTTTTTTATGGTGTACCGATGGGGAACAACGCCACGGCAAATAACGTATATACCATAGACAAGACAGCTCCAATGGTTGGTACCTATATGAGTGGCGGTTATGGTTTGCCCTACTACATGAGTGGCACCTCAAGCGCCAGCAATCCACCCAACAATAACATCATTTCCAACGATGGTAGCAAAGTCATCCGCCTCCCATCCAATAGGCTGAGTCGAACGCTCCTCCGGCTTCCGGTGCCTTTCAACTGATAAGGCCCAGAAACCTAGTTGTATCTAGGAGGCTATCCTTATGCTTGGTTGGTTATTTTTTTCCAATGCACCACAGGTGTTTGTGGGTGCGTAGGAAGAATTGACCTTTTGAGACGGCGAGGGAGGAATTGGTCAAGGCACCATCCAGAGGGTTAATGGCAAGAACTTTAAACTTGGGTGATGCCTCAACGACAAGGGTCTCCGAGGATTGGTTTGGGATGTACATGCGGCTTTCAGAAAGTACCATTGAAGACCATGATTCCTGCTTGGCACCTTTGCCGCGGACTCGTTCGCTATACAGGACCTTGCCTGTCTTCAACTCAATACAGTCGAGGATGCCAGCTGTGTTCAGAACATAAATGTGGTCCTTATAAACTACGCCACTGCCAAGCCGATTGGGGGTGCGCTCAGTTTGCCAAAGACGACGAGTGGAAGTTACGTCGTTCAGTCCGCCTGCAGTTACGGCGACACTAGTGCCATAAAAGCCACCCATTGCCACTACGGTGTTTTCACCATAAATAGGGGAGCAGTAAACGAGTGGGTTTAGACCTTCGCAGTTCCAGAGCACTTTACCATCTTTTGGATTATGTGCACGGATGCGACCGGGTGGTGTCATTAAGATCGCCTTGCCCTTGCCGTGTGGAATGATCAATGGGGTGGCGTAACTACAAATCCAAGCGGTGGTATCGCGGTTTCCCTTGAAACCATCGGTTCGACCTACTGTTTGCACAGGTGGATCGTTTGAAATCCATAAAGTTTCTCCAGTTTTTTTGTCGAGTGCCAACAGGTGTGCCTTTGGTGATGGTCCACGATAAATGTAAACATGATTCCCATGAATAACTGGTGATACTGCGCTTCCCCACTCGAACTCAATGGGGCTAAGGTCAGTACGTTTCCACAGCAATTTGCCATCAAAATCGTAACAGAATACCCCGGCTGATCCGAACATGGTGATAACTCGTTCACCATCAGTGGCCGGCGACTCGGAGCAGTAAGGGTTGGTGCGATGTGTTTCCTCCTTAATTTCGTATTTGATGCCACGTTGCCAAAGAAGTTTTCCATTACGGCGATCCAGACACATCAATGTGCGTCGTTGTTCCTTTTCGAGTGGCTGAGTTAAAAAAATTCTATCGCCCCATACAATTGGCGTGGAATTTCCACGTTGGGGTAGGGCTGTTTTCCAGACGATATTTTCTGTGGCACTCCACTTGAGTGGTAGATTTTTTTCCGTTGTTACTCCGGATCCCTCTGCCCCGCGCCACATTGGCCAATTCTCGGCCTGCAGAGACAGGGATGCTACACAGATCATTAATAGAATTCTCACGCGGGGAGAATAGGATTATTAGGCGACTTTGCAATTATTTTGAGTGTAGGTGTATGACTTGGGCTTGACCGAAATTAACGAGATTTGTCACCGTTAGGGAATGGGCAGAAAAGCAGATGTAGACCGGATTGTTGATGCCGTGGAGTCTGCGGAAAAACAGACCAGTGCGGAGTTCGTTGTGGTGTTGGAGCCTTGTTCAGGGTCCTACCGAGATATTGATCTACTTTTTGCTGCGGGCGTGAATTTCATAGTCATGCTCATCGCCTTTTTTAGCCCCATTGTTGTTTCCCCTGATTGGTTGCCATTAAATCTGATTCTGCTTTTTGTCCTAGCTTGGTTGTTTAGTGCGTATACGCCGTTTGTTAAGAGCCTGTTTTGTTCCAGTAAACGGATGGAAAGGCAGGCAAAAGAGATGGCGCAATTGCAGTTCCTGAATCAAAACGTGACTCAAACGCGTGGGCGAACAGGGATCATGGTGTTTGTGTCACAACTGGAAAAGCGCGTCATGGTGGTCGCGGATAGTGGGGTGATGCGATCTGTGGATGATGACAATTGGATTATATTAATGGCAGAAATTCAGGATGGGTTTGATAAAAGCGATCTATCCAAAACGGCGGTACAGGCGGTTGAGAAATTGGGAGAATTTCTGGCAAAATCATTGCCGGTTGCTGAAGACGATATCGATGAGCTCTCAAACATCCCCAGTTTGCACTGATGATAG
>CAYUXV010000312.1:0-4464 GCA_964448875.1 uncultured Verrucomicrobiota bacterium | reverse complement strand
AATTGAGTGGCCCATCTCGACAAGGTCAGTAATCTCCTGTGCACGCTCAGGAGTTTCAGCCACGCGTACTGAGCCGGTTTGCACGTAAATCTCAACGCCCGCCTTTACCTCGAGTTCCTTCACAATTTCCACGCCATCCATCAGCATGCGCGTGTGCTCAGCGGTGCCGCGCAGTTGGCCGAGCAGGCCGGCAGCACGACCGGTGGAGCCGTTGCCGATTTGCTCACGTTCCAGTACCGTCACAGACGAGCCGCGTTTGGCCAGTTGCATGGCGGAGGACAAGCCAGCAACGCCACCTCCAATGATGATAACATCTGATGTATTCTCACTCATTTTTTAATATCCAAGAGAGTAGTAAGTCTCATAATAATGTTGTGCATCACGCCGGGCGGTCTTCCAATTCCAGCTACTGGCGGCAAAGCGGTCGGGCGACAAGCTGCACACATAATCGGAAGGTGTGTCCTCTAGCATCGACTCCACCACGTGGCGGCCTATGCCGGCGCTGCCTGACACACCGTGAGCGTTGCAACCGCCAGCCATAACAAAGCCCGGTAGCTGGCTGCTTGAGCCGATGATGAATCTGCCGTCGGGCGTGAAGGTCGGCCATCCGCGGAACACGCTTCGAAGGCCCAGCTGGTTTGCTTTCGGCAGGTGCGGCCCGAGTTGTTTGGCAAAACCACCGAGCACCTCGTAGTCTGGCTCAATCGTCGGTGGCTCACCAGTCAGAGGATAATCGCGGGGGTCGGTGGAGAGGCCTTTTGGTTCCCAACCGCCGCACAGAAGCGCATTCGTTTCTGCGCGCAGGTACAGCGTCGCATCAGGGATGCGTACCACTGGTAGTTCTGGTTTCAAACCATCGGCATGAACAGTTACGAAAAACTCGTGGCGTACCGGCACAATCGGCAACTCGAGCCCAACACTCTTGGCTACGTGGAACGCATGTGCCCCGGCAGCGTTTACAACTGTTTTACAAGCAATGGTGCCCGTGTCGGTTTCCACTCCCATCACGCGCCCCTTCTTCACGTGTATACTGCGCATTGGTGTGCTTGTCATAAATTTTGCGCCCCCGCGTCGGGCGTGTGCTACGTAGGTCATGGTCAGGTCGCTTGGCTGCAGGTAACCATCAGTAGGACACCACAGTACAGCCTTGGCCGCGACGAAATTCATCAGCGGCCATTTGGCCTGTGCGACCGCGTTTTCAATGAACTTCGTCTCCAAACCGGCCTCATCAGCTACGGCCTTCATCTGTTCAAATTCCCTGACGCGTTCGTCGTTCAACGCCACACGCAGTGAGCCCACTTGCCGCCAGCCAGGGTTAGCTGTGTCATCATTCTGCAATTCACTGAAAGTTTTCACTGACCACATCGCGAGTTTGGTGCGCTCCACGCTGTTGCGTACCTGACCCACCAGACCCGCCGCCTGACCGGAAGTGGCAGCTGCTAACGTTGACTCCTTCTCCAATAGCAGGACATCATCCACTCCCGCCTTCACCAGTGAGTATGCCACCCCACAGCCAACAGCGCCTCCGCCGATAATGATGATGTTTGCCGATTTGGGTTGGTTGCTCATTGTGCCAACGCTTCTAAGTACCAGCGCACGAAAGCATCCACGTTGTATTCCTTGTGAGTGGAGTATGGGCCAGGGTTGTATGCGCTGGAGCTAATTCCAATTTGCGCAAATCTGCACAACTCCCAGTCCTGTTCGCTGGTGAGTTGCCAAAAAGGCATGAGTTTTTCTAATTCATAATCGCGACCCACCTCAGCCTCGGGATGTACAAGCCACATAACACGGACTTGCGTACGGTTGGCGGCGAGCGGCAGCAGACGCGTGCTCACCACATGATCGCAACTGGAATGGTTCCACATGTTTGGCATCGTGCGACACCGCATTGTGCCTACGTCGGCTTCAGTGTAATCGCCCATTAGCGGTGCTACTTGCCGCCCATCCATGCTTTCACTCACGTATCCTTCGGTAAGGGTGGTGCGATTGGCGGCATACCAGTAGCCGTGATCTGGGTCTGGGAAAGTTGCCATACCTGTTTCCTTATGCGTGATCTCCAGTTTGTTTTTATTACACTGTACCTTGTGGCGTTCGGCGGAGTCATCAATCCGTTTCTTAATTGCCGGTGTAGTATCGTCACTATTAAAATGATCGAAGTTCGCCTTGATATATTGAGGGTGGTTCACGTTGCAGTGGTAACACTCGCGGTTGTTTTCCCAAACTAGCTTCCAGTTGGCGGCGACGTTGTAATCAACAATCTTAGCTACCTTAGCTTCGGTCATGCGCTGCGGCCGGATGAGCGATGCCATCGCCTCGCGAGCAGTCTCAAAATCTGGGGGCGTGTCGGCAAGACACACGAACAGCATCCCCTCCAAATCTTCAAGATGAACTGTCAACAGGCCGAGTTCGTCTTGATTAATCCCCTCATGCATCCCGCGGCACGAGGCGAGCTTTCCATCGCGTTCATATGTCCACTGATGGTACGGGCAAACCAGTCGCCGGACCTTACCGCAGTCTTCGCGATTGATTAGTGTGCCGCGATGGCGACACACATTGTGCAGCGCGCGAATTTCACCATCATCGGCGCGTATGATTATTAATGGGTCTTTTCCAATCGTGACCGTAAAAAAATCTCCCGGCGCTTTAATCTGGCACGAGTGTCCCACAAAAACCCAATGCCGACGAAAAATTTGGGCCACATCCGTCTCGTGCAAGGAGGGATCCGTGTAAAACTCCTGTGGCATCGAACAGCCATCACGTCGTTGAGCAATTAGACTTGCTAGCTTTTCGGAACAGGAATCAACGCCGTTTTTCACCAAATTTAATCCTACGTTTAAGTATTCCCTGAATCAGGCTGTTTCTTTGATCATGTCGTAAAGGGAACCTAGCTGAGGTGTCTGTGTTTTTGGATGTTGATCAATTTTCATTTGTAGACAAAGGATTTTTTGATTTTCTGTAGAAATAGACGGAACTGATGGCAAAGAGAGTGGTGCCCACAAAAGCCATTGTATACGTAAACAAGCGTAGGAACTGGTAGTAGTCAAGCTGAGGTTGCCCTAAATCCTTGTAGAGTTGGATTCCTACGGATCCAGTATAACCCACTGCATCGCACAAATAGATTGCAAAGACAGCTGTGCCAACAGCCTTGGTTGAGGCCATGATTCTCTCGAAAAGAACAGCTCCAAAAGGAACGTAAGCAAGGTAGGCGCCAAACCCGATTAAAATCATCCACCACAGGCCATTTATTTGTCCTAAGTCTTTAAGTAGTGTTGCCACTCCCATAAGGACCATTCCGCTAATCATTACGGCAAAAACAGCGACAATCCCTCGTCGATGATCTTTTGCTAAATTGAGGAGAGCCATCACAATCATAATACCAAAAGCGATAGGATAATCTGCTTTCGAGAATAGTGTGGGTTCTGAAGAATAGCCCATTGCGGAAAAAACCTCAGGCATGTAGTTGTCTCTAAAATCTCGATAAGCCGTAAGAAAAAAATACAGGACGAGAAGCAGGATAATTCCAGTTAGGAATTGCCTGATAAAAGCCATTCGATCACCACTGTCCATGACGGTACGTTTACTTCTGCTGATGACGTCTTCTTCACTGGGGAGAGGCAACTGATTGAGAAGAAAAACTGCCAACAAAAATGGAATCAGGAAAATTGCTCCGACAGTGGCTGGCATCCAGAACTGTGACACTCCGGTCTCCATGATCCACGCTCCAACAGTTTTAACTGAGCTGCTGGCGATGATGTATGAGCAACTCAATCCCGCAAAGAGCAATTCTGCAGTTTTACGTCCCTCAAGATAGCGGGACACCAGGCCCCAAACCATCCCCAAGGGCAGGCCATTGATGAAAATTGCCGCCACTTTTAAATTTGCGGGTAACACGGCGAATCCCAGTAAAGCCAACTCAGCAATCAGGATCATGGCAGTCAGTGCCTTGGCTTGATGATGACGGTCGATTTCCGAACAAAATTTGCAACCCAAATATTTTGAGATCGTGTAGCCTATGATTTGGCTGATTACTAAGGCTGTTTTGAGGTTTATTCCTGTATTCAGAAATTCCAGTCCATCAAACGTTGCCGCCCCAAACGGCTTGCGGAATGCATACATGCAGAAGTAGGTCGAGAAGGAAGCGAGAATGGCATAGGCAACAAATACACTGTTGGGAGCCTTAGATAGGTAAGTGCTGATCTTCGAATTAGCTTTTCCGCTGGCTTCCATCGAGGATGATCAAATTGGAGACGAGGCATTATCAATCAAACAGATGTGTTTATACGACACTTGATTCTCAAAATATTTAAATTCTCTGGGGGGTCTTATTAATAGAATCTAAATTATGGTGGAATATATGTGATTCATGCTAATTTTTTTGATTAGAAATTTTGTTTTGCCGATAGCGATTTATCAACCTACGTTTCTTCGTACACCCTATGAACAAAACCCTTAGCTTATCTCTCA
>CAYUXV010000311.1:0-6056 GCA_964448875.1 uncultured Verrucomicrobiota bacterium | reverse complement strand
GGTTACGTGCTGATTCCAAATGTACACAATTCCGTCACCATGGTGGCTACTGGCTTTACACTCATTGTTTTGGCATCGGTGTTTTTGCTGGTATGGAAAAAGGACAGATCCTCCAACAAAATTGTGGCGGCAATCATCTTCGCAGGCATGTTTGCCTATGGTGGGTGGACTCGTACAATGAAATCTGCGGCATCCAATTACAACTTGGAATTTACCAACGGGTCCAAGATACAGCTAAACCAACGTCAGTTGGCACGTGAAAATTCCAACTATGGTGAACTACTTGTTTTGGAACGGGATTTTCCAATCGAATTGATGCTTGGAGTTGGTCCCAACGCTGTAAATTATTCGGGCGAATTTCAAACGACCATTATTCGCCGTAGGATTTATTTGAATGATCTGCTAACACAAAACGAATACGATCCCTCAGCCAAGAAAAGCCTGAATCTGTTCACCGAGATGCTGCACGGTTTGGCCCACGCGTATACGCCGGAAATCAAAGAGGCACTTTGCATTGGCATGGGCGTGGGTATTGTCCCCATGCGCCTGGCGCGAGAGAACGTGATGGTGGATGTTGTGGAGATAAACCCTGATATCGTACCATTGGCCGAGAAGTGGTTCGACTTTGATGAAGGGCTGCTGCGTCAACTGTATCGTCAGGACGGGCGGTTGATTCTGCATCGGCTGAAACAAGCTCAAGCCAAATACGACACGATTTTACTGGACGCTTTCCTCGGCGAGTCCTCTCCTTCGCATTTGATGACCACCGAAGCCTTTCGGTCTATGGCTGACTGCTTGCGTGACAAAGGCACATTAGTAATCAACAGCTTTGGTCGTGATTTGGATGAGGAGGCGGTAATGGATGACACGAAGCGGGTATTTAACAAGAAGCAGGATTTTTTGACCGCATCTCTTTTTAATACATTGAAAACTGTGTTCGAGGATGTCCGCATTCACGGGGCGGGTGGAGGAAACGTATTTTTTGTGGCTGCCAATCACACTTTGCCAGAGGAGTCGCCAGCTTTTGATTTTTCAAATTCACATGTTTATTTGACAGGCCATTATGATACGCGATCACAGCCTGCTGCAGCCCTTCATCGAACTTGGACAGTGGATTCAACCGTTGGGCTGGTACTCACGGATGATTTTAATCCTGTAGAGTCTCACGATGCCGCCAATCGCGAAGCTCTGCGTCGTGATTTGGCAAAGCGCATGCAATGAACCATGCCACTGCTCCGGCAAGTTGTTAATCTCGACAACCGGCGCTGGGAGGTGCTGGAGCGCATGCGTTTGGGACAGTCCGTCCTGCTCGTGGTTGAACGCCGCAATGCATCGGGCTTACTGATGCGTCGACTGATGGATGGCATCCTCATTCAAAACACTTACGCGCCTGTGACGCGCCAGAGTCTGTCCGTTTTTACTGGCGGTTTGACGGGCTTGGCACGTACTTACACTCCTGTCATTAAAAGGGCACTAGTCATAGGTCTTGGTGCGGGCATTGTGCCTCGGCAACTTGCTGGTGATGGCGCGGTTGTCGATGTGGTGGAAATCAACCCTGGCACTCATGTGATGGCGGAAAAGTATTTCGATTTCAATTCCGAGGCGATGAATCAGCTGGAAATTTGCGATGGCCTTAATTTTGTGAAGTCTTCTGACAGCGATTACGACACCATTGTACTTGACGCTTTCCAAGGCGAGGATTCACCTCAGCATCTCACAACACCTGAAGCATTGTGTCTTTTTCGGGACAAGTTGAAACCCAAAGGCACACTGGTGATCAATCGTTTTGGAGAATTTTCCGCACAACGGCGTGCATTAACTCGTGAGTTACACCGCGAACTCATCAAAGTGTTTGGTTGTGAGTCCGTCCGGCTGCATGCGTCCGGTCAGGGTAATGTTTTCTTTGTCGCAACTTCGCGAGATAAATTGAAGCCCTGCCATACACCCGATTTCTCGGCTGAACATCCCACTATTCGATTCGAACTGCAGCTTATATGGGAAGGCCTTCGCCCATCACCGTGATCTTACAAATCCTTGACACTGATTTATGTCGGTTCAATCTCGGGGAGTGAAACAATCCAATCCGTTTGTGAATAGGATCGCTGTAAAGGGAAACACTATTCGTTTCAAAGGATTTAAACTTATTCAATTGGGACGTTTTTCACAACTTAAACCCAAATCTAAACGCGATGGTTTGGCATAGGAGTAAAAGGTTCATTGAGTTCCGCTAGTACCAAACCTCCCGTCTGGACAGGAATGTTTCAGGATGGTGATTTCCGATTTTCTTTTGGTGTCCGTTCTGTCGACGTACCATCATTTTTTGCGCCGACTGATCTCAATTCAGAACTGTTATCTGAAAGGCGTCGTTGGATTGAAAATTATCCGGATCGCCATCTATTGATGAACCCGGCAGCTGTGCCATTGGTCGAAGAAGTGTGCCAGCTTGCCAAGGAGTGGGGCACGGTGGCTGCCGCGCCAAATGATCTGCGCAGCTTAGGGAAACAGTGGGAACCGGATATAGTGCTCCTGAATGAAAATGACACCGGTCAATTTGTCATGCATGCCGGTGTGGTGTGCTTCCCTTCCGCTTGGGCACCGGAAACCAAATTGGGCAAATCAGTCCATGAGATTCATGCGCCTGTACCTACGCTGAACCGCGACCTAGGTGGACGCATCGACAAGTTCCTTGGTAATATTAAGCCTGGGGCAGTTTGGGAACGCAATAACTGGGGGCTGAGCCGGTCGTCTGAGCGTAACCAGCATCCTGCTCTAGACACGCCGGTGCTTGTGCCTCCATTTACAGCAGAGGAGTCATGGGTCCGTAATGAGGATCAAGTGTTGGTTCGTCTTCCAGAAACTGGTGGTTTGCTTTTTGGTATACGCATTGTGAACATTTCATTGGCTGAGGTTAAACAATATCCCGAGACTGCTGCAGGTCTTCGTCATGCCATCGCCACGATGCCGGAAGAAGTGGCGGACTACAAAAATGTTACCAGTGCCCGTGAATATCTGTTGGCACTACTGGCGATTGATTAATCCGTTACTTCCTCCGTCAAAGCCGCACCGCGTCGAGCCTTTTCGCCAGAGGGATAATCCGAAAGTAGCGCGAGACTGGAGGCGAGAATGATGCCTGCGCTAAATAAGCTTAGGCTTGATGCCGATACAAAGCCGATTAGCCAGAAACCGAGAAAAGGCGCTAGGAATACCCTGATACCATTAAAGAAAACATGCACGCTCATATAATCAGCCACATGTTTCGCCGGTGCGAACTTGGTGACCCACAGGCTCCATGCCACTTCGCCGCCCGCGTTAGCCACGCCGAACAACCCTGCTGCCATGCATAGCCCGGTCATCGATGTGCTGTGGAAAAACAACACCAACGACACCGCAAAAAACAAATTCAAGATTACCCGCAACACGAAGAAATTCATTCGGTCAAACAGACCGCCCCAAAATGGGCTGCACACTAGTTTTACCGCGTTGGGAATGAATATAAGGATGAGCGCAATTCTCGCCGGCGATGGGTCGAAGGTTAGCTGGTAATCGTCTGCGTACATGCTTGCGTTGGCGAGGTATTCGACGCGCAGGGGGAAGAGCATCAGGTTGCCGATGCCAAAGAGCATCCAGCAAATGAGGATATGTCGAAAGAGTTTGTCCTCTTTCACGAATCGTAACGAGCGGAAGGGATGTGTGCCTTTTGCGCCGGTGAGCGGCTTTGCTGGTAAGCGCGAAAAACAAAAGCTGGCCATTGCAAACGCTCCTGCAAAAATAAGGATTAACCACCAGGGATATTTTGAGAGTGAGCCATCATTGAGTCCCTTGGTTGAGATCGTTCCACCCGGAAGTTTCTTGTCGATGAGACCACTGTAGAATGGTCCGCCGCCGATGGGATATTTTTCATTACCGACAGACCAGGATTGAGTGTTTGGTTGGAAACTTGCCGCGCTTACACCATCTGGACTTCCAGTGAGTATCCAGCCTGCGAGTAATCCAAACGCTGCTGCACTGGTGATTCGAATCATCGCCGTGCGTGCGAAATATTTTCCTCGCCGCCGAGCCGGATAGTTTTCCTGATAAATCTGCGTGACCAGCGGAATCACCGCCGTCGCTAATGTGGTAGCGACGATGATGCCGCAGATGAAGAGCCAAGGAGTATTTACTATCGCCAGTAGGCCAAAGCAGCCTGCTGTACCCAACGCAAGCCGTGATGCCGCCTGTGCCGTGGTCCAGCCTAATTCTGCCACGCGTGACACAACCACCGGACCTAACATGAAACCAAACGCTCCCGCCGCAGCGATCAACGCCTTCGCCCCTGCACCAAAATTAAACCACTGCACCGCAATCAGGAGTAAAAATGTCGTGAATGCAGTCTCCAGAATACCCGAAGCCACCGCCCGCAGCCGTTCAAAGCGATAGGTGATTTCCGTCCGGTTCAAGGGACGGGGAGGTTAATGTTAACCCGTGCTCGAAGCGAGTTCCTCTTCGCAGTCGACAATTTGTTGGATTTGTACGAGGAACCAACGGTCGATCTTGGTGGTCTCAAAAATTTCGTCGATAGTCATATCGGCGCGTAGGGCATGACGTATGAAAAAAACGCGTTCGGCGTTGGGGGTGGCCAGCTTTTGGGTGATGAGATCGCGCGGGAGAATATCACGATCGCCATAAACTTCATCACCTATACGCCAGTTTTTACCGTCACCCCCAAGGCCGGCACGGCCGATTTCCATAGAACGTAAGCATTTTTGAAGACTCTCCTTGAACGTACGCCCTATGGCCATGGCTTCTCCGACACTTTTCATCTGGGTGTTAAGCGTGGGGTCGGCTTTTTGGAATTTTTCAAAAGCAAAACGAGGGATTTTGGTTACAACATAATCAATGGTGGGTTCGAAGCTCGCGGGGGTTTCGCGAGTAATATCGTTGGGAATCTCGTCAAGCGTGTAGCCCACGGCTAGTTTTGCAGCGATCTTGGCGATTGGGAAGCCGGTGGCCTTGGAGGCAAGAGCGGAACTGCGGCTCACACGCGGGTTCATCTCAATGACAATCATACGGCCATTGTCCGGGTTCACGGAAAACTGGATATTCGAGCCGCCGGTCTCCACGCCGACCGCGCGAATGATCGCAAAGCTCGCGTTGCGCATGATCTGGAATTCCTTGTCGGTCAACGTTTGGATAGGCGCAACGGTGATGCTGTCGCCAGTGTGCACTCCCATGGGATCAAAATTCTCGATGGAGCAGATGATCACGCAGTTATCGGCCTTGTCGCGCATCACCTCCATTTCGTATTCCTTCCAGCCGATCAATGATTCTTCCACGAGAATTTCATCCACGGGTGAAAGGCCGATGCCCTTCTTGGCCAATTCCTCGTACTCGTCGCGGTTGTATGCGATTCCGCCGCCGGTGCCGCCGAGAGTGTAGGCGGGGCGGATGATGAGTGGGAATTTCCCAATTTTATCGGCAACCGCCCATGCCTCATCCATGTTGTGCGCGATGCCGCTTATGGGCACATCAAGACCAATTTCGAGCATCAGTTCCTTGAATCGCTTGCGATCTTCGCCGCGTTCGATGGCATCGGCTTTGGCGCCAATCATCTCCACATTGTGTTTTTCCAGGACACCTGTGCGGAACAATTCCATCGCCGTATTGAGGCCCGGCTGCCCGCCGAGTGTGGGTAGCAGTGCGAGCGTCCCTTCAGCACCGAGTTTTTTCATCTCGCCCAGTTCACGCACGATGATTTTCTCCACCGCCTCAGGCGTCACCGGTTCGATATACGTGCGGTCGGCAAACTCTGGGTCGGTCATGATGGTGGCCGGGTTGGAATTCACCAGCACCACGCGGTAGCCTTCTTCTCGTAGTGACTTGCAGGCCTGGGTGCCAGAATAATCGAACTCGCACGCCTGCCCAATTATGATGGGCCCGGCGCCGATGATGAGAACTGAATGAATATCGTCCCTTCGTGGCATGAGCTGCGAAGACTTAACGGAAAAAACACCGCGTTGTCATTGATTTTCTGAGAAGATGGCGGCGGAGTTGTTCGCAGATTAGTGGGCTAGGACTTT
>CAYUXV010000310.1:0-3408 GCA_964448875.1 uncultured Verrucomicrobiota bacterium | reverse complement strand
ACGAAGATGGCGGGTAATACGCGATTCATTAACTGGGTTTTCAACGTCAAAATCGTACTGGGGAGATACTAGGGTTTGCCGCCCCACTTCACCACAATAATTTCCCCCAAAACATGTCGTGTGAAAAACCCGTGAAAACTTATCGCGAAGAAGAAACAACACATCAAGGCAACCGACCATACCCACCCCAAGGCTGGCGTCAATGGTGGGGCAGTAGTCAATTTCAATGATGGTTCAAAAAATGTTCTGCACGACTGTAAGGGTAGTGTAGATTGAAGTTAGGAACAGGGGTGTCGGTGATACTCAGAAACGAAGATGGTCAAAAATGGTCAGACGTTCTAAAACTTAACTTTTCTAGTTAAAAAACTAATGTTCTTGATGGTTCGAGTCCTGCCTCTGGAGCCATTTCTTTTCTGGTGATTTTTTTCTCTCTAATTCATAAAATATTTATGTCGGGCGTGTCGAAGCGGATTTCTGTTGATGCTCACACCCATATTTTTTGTTGGGGTGAGAATCCAAAGGAAGGATTCTTGTCGAAACACACGCAGAAATCACTGACAACCAGAATGCTCGTCCATCTTACCGGGATGAGAAAGGAGCGTGGCCAGACAATGTCCGAGAAAATTCGGAACCGTCTTTTCCGGGATCTGGAGACCACGGTTCTTGATTATATCGTGCTGTTGGCGCAGGACGCAGTATATCGTGATGATGGCCAGTTGGATTTTGATAATACCCATTTCTATGTTTCAAACGATCACGTGCTCGACTTGGCGAGGGAGTCAGAAAAAATCATTCCATGCTGCAGCATCAACCCGATGCGCAAGGATGCGATTCAGGAACTGGATCGAGTGTATGAGGCAGGTTGCCGGATAATAAAGATCCACACGGCGATCCAAGGGGTGAGCCCCGATTTGCCTGAGTTTGCACCGTTTTATAGGCACGCAGCCAAGGAAGGAATTGTGCTGCTGTTTCACACAGGATATGAGCACTCGTGCAAGATTGTATCACAAAAATTCACCGACCCACTGAAGCTGGGCAGGGCATTGGATGAGGGTGGTACGATCATAGCAGCACACTGTGGAACCTGCGCTTTTTTTGATCCTGAGGATTATTACCCAAATTTTATTAGGATGATGAAAAAGTACGATAATCTCTATGGGGACACAGCCGTGATGGGTGGGATTGTTCGTTGGAATACTTGCAAACGTTTAAGCAAGGAAGATGTGGGCATTCTAAGTCGGATTGTTCACGGGAGTGATTATCCTATCCCGACGTCTAAGATTCCACATTTGCGACGTGTTGGATTTTCACCGCCAAATGGCAGGAACCTGCTGGACTTGGATCTATGCGTAAAACGCGCCTATAAATATGGTCCTCTATACGAAAATCTGATTCTTGATCTCATTGGCTTTGATGCAAAGTAATGGCATGGGCGGGCACGTTTAATCCGAAGCATAGGGTGGGGCGGGGTTCCAGTGTTTGGCTCCGAATACCATGTCTGAGTAAGCTCCATCGGGAAGGTTAAGCGGGTCGGGTATTTTGTATTTATTGATGGTGTTCTCGTTTAGTTCGATTCCAAGGCCAGGTGCTTCTCCCAAATCAAGCTCACCATCTGTGAATTTCAATGGTTCAATCAATAGATTGTCTACGAAAGGGTTTTCCGTTTGGTCGATTTCCACAGTGAGGCCACAGGGATGGGCGGCCACAGAGTGTGCGTTGGGGATGATGGCGATTGCATCGCTCCAGGAGTGTGTTGCCATCTTAAGGTTGTGTTTCTCGGCGAGGTTGCCCACGCGCATTACCTCTGAGATGCCACCACACCTGCTGGCGTCTGGTTGCACAATATCCACCGTGCCGGCTTCGATCAATTCACGAAATCCCTGTTCGCCGAATTCATTTTCGCCCGCCGCAAGCGGGATTTTCACCTCTTGGCGCAGTTGGGAAAACGCGGTGAGGTTTTCTGGTTCAAAAGGTTCCTCAAGCCAGAAGCATTTTTCTCGTTCCAATATATCAGCCAAGGTGCGAGCAGTGTCAGGGGCATATCGCATAGAGCCGTCGACCATTAAATCGTGATCTTTGCCAATAGCATTACGGACCTCGATTACGGCTTGTTCGTCAAATTCTGGATCTCGGCCAAGCCTCATCTTGACGCGTCGAAAACCCTTATCAATCAGGGTTCGCGCCTCTTCGCCCAACTCCTTCGGGTTTTTCCATAAGAGAGCGCTTCCATACGCTGGGCAACGGCTCGATTTTCCGCTGAGCAATCTCCAAATGGGTTTTCCGGTTGCTTTGCCGCGAAGATCCCAAAAGGCTGTATCAAGGGCTCCAATTGCAGACATCGCCGCACCCTTACGGCCGTACCAGCGTGTGATGCGATACATGTAATCCCAAAGTCTTTCCAAATCTGTGGCATCCTCATCGATAAGCAGTGGTTCAAGTTGTTGCTTTATTATCAGGTGGGCCAAACCAGGATGTGTATAAGCCGAGCCAATGCCAATGAGTCCGTTATTTGTGTGGACACGCACAATATTCGTCACTCGACCGGTGCACTCTCCTCCGGCATATTCAAAGCAGCATTTGTAATTGAAACGCAAAGCGAATGATTCTATTCGGGTAATCTTCATGTTGATACAGGTGCGGGTAGCTATGCACCGGCACCAGTGATAGCGTAACGTCCACAAAGCGAAATGAGCAATATCGCGCTAGGATCGATTTTTATTGAGTGCAACCATTTTGGGGGCAAGCCGGCTGATATGGAGACTTTCCAGCGCGGTGCCCTCTTTTATGGAAAAGATATAAATGAACTGAAAACAGGCACTCTAGGTGGGATGCTTGAAGTGTTGAATGACAATAACTGTGAGGTGTCTCCGTTGTTGGCTGCCAGCGCTTGCCCCAGTGGTTCGGTTACAGTTGAATGTTATCAGGAACTGAAGAGCGATCTGATTAATAGACTCCGAGATGCTTTGCCTGTTGATGGGGTGCTACTTGCGTTGCACGGTGCAGCTTCTGCAGATAATGCGGGAGATCTTGAAGGTGATTTACTGGCTGCTGTTCGGTTGGAGATTGGGTGCTCAGTGCCGATCGTGGCTTCATTAGATTTGCATGCGCATGTGACAGCCCAAATGATTGAATCTGCCGATGCGTTTTTGGCATGGGAAACTTACCCGCATGCCGATGCATTCAGTACTGGAACGCGTTCTGCACAAACACTACTGGCTATCATTAAAGACGAACTGAATCCATGTATGGTCATGGCAAAGGTTCCCGTGGTTGTAGGTGCGGTAAATGGTCACACAAAACCACCAGGGCCTTATGATGATGTATTGAAATTTGCGATATCATTTGAACGTAAAGATTCTATATGTGATTTAAGTTGTTTACTCGATCAACCTTAAATCGAACTTCATT
>CAYUXV010000309.1:0-6392 GCA_964448875.1 uncultured Verrucomicrobiota bacterium | reverse complement strand
CCGTCATCATCATGACCAGCAACATTGGCAGCCCGATGATTCAGCAACACTTTGCCGACGGCAAGTCGATGGACGACACGCTGCACGAGGGCGTGATGACACAATTGAAACTACATTTCCGGCCGGAGTTTTTGAACCGCGTGGATGACAGCATCATTTTTCGCAGTCTGGACAAGTCGGAACTGGGCGCCATCGTGGATATCCAACTCGCCCGCGTGGATAATCGACTTGAAGATCAGCAACTCACCCTGCGAGTGGACAATTCCGCTCGAAAGCTCCTGGCCAAGGAAGGTTACGACCCGCAATTCGGCGCCCGCCCACTAAAGCGCGCCATCCAGCAACACCTGCTGGATCCGCTTGCGCTTAAGTTGCTTGATGGCGAGTTCAAGCCCGGTGATGCCATTGACGCCAAGGCGAAGAAGGGTGATGTGGAATTCTCGCTGGCAGAGTAAACAACGCCGTTATTGGCGATTAGCTTTTCCTCCCAAATGAACGTGTTTGTATGGGTGACGATCAAGCACGGTGGCGTGCCACCCTTGCATCCAACGTGTCTTCATGATCGGAAACCTCGCTTGAATTATTGCTGGATGCAAATGAAAACACACTTGTAATGATTCGATCCATCTTGTGTCTTCCCTTTACCAACCCACACCTCAGATGTAGCCCTGTGGTATTCCGCGAATCGATTTATGTTAATCAGTCGGCATTTTCAATGGTGTGTCTCTGGGTGCATGAAACGCTCCAACCTCTCTGGAAATCAAACATAAAAAAGAGACGGGTGTAAATCCGTCTCTTTTTTCTACAACTGATTTTAAAGCTGACTATTTCATCTTGTCGAAATTTTGCTGGAGGATTTCCCAATCCTTCAGGCCCTCAACTTTTTTCTGCATCTTGGCATTAAGCTCGTACTCCTTATCGTTCTTGGAAGGTTGATCGACTTGGCGAAAAATGCCGAAGTAGCCAGGGAAGGGTTCGCAGGCAAGTTCATAGGCGGCTAATACATCGGTCACATCGTGATCTTCGGGAACTTCCTAGAACTCGCCCCCCTTACGTGGATTGCTGGCATCAAAAGCGCCATCATAAAACTCTACGCATTCGCTTAGGCATTCGATGAAGCCGAAGCCATTGTGATCCATGGCGGCTTCCATCATGGCCAAAAGGTGCTTAGGGTTGGTATGGGTCGTGCGAGCTACAAAAGTAGCGCCTGCGCTAATGGCCTGCTTTAGTGGGTTGATGGGCTGATCCATTGCACCCCACATATCGGTCTTACTCTTAAAACCAATGGGTGAAGTGGGTGAGGTTTGCTTCTTGGTCAGACCGTAGACGCTGTTGTCCATGACGACGTAGGTCATGTGTACGTTCTTTCGCGCGGTGTGAGTAAAATGGTTTCCGCCAATTGAGAAGGCATCGCCATCTCCACCGAACACGAACAAGTGCAGGTCAGGTCGGCTCATGCTAACACCGGTTGCAAAGGGTAACGCGCGACCATGGATATAATGTACGCCATGTGCTTGCACAAAATAGGGGAATCTGCTGCTGCAACCTATTCCGGCGACCGTGGTCACCTTTTCATGGTGAAGCCCTCTGTTTTGAATTAGCTTGAAATATAGGGCCAGAACAGAGAAGTCACCACAGCCGGGGCACCACGTGGGATGATCAGCCACAAGCTCTTTTTTTGTCAGCGGTTTCCGTTCCTCCGGCTCAGCTATTGCAGTACTCATACTTATTTGATGACTTTTAATCCTTGGAAGCTTCTAGTTTTTCTTTAACGCGTTTGAGAATTTCGTGTACCCTCCACGTAAGGCCGTCCGTCTTGTTTATTCCCTCGATCTTGGGATCGCAGAATTTCGCGCGCATCAATCCGCACAGTTGACCGTAGCCGTTCAGACCTTCGTCATTAGTTTCTACTGCATACACATGGTGGAAGCCGTCAAAAATTGATTCCAGTCCGTCGGGCATCGGCATGATATGGCGCATGGTTATACAACTTATGCTGTCACCTGCCTTACGCGCGCGTTCGACTGCCTCGCGCATGCTGCCTTGTGTGCTGCCCCAACCGACCAAGAGCACATTGCCCTCATTAGGGCCGTACACCTCTGGGAGGGGTAGTTCGCTGGCAAGCTTTTGTAGTTTGCGTCGACGCTTGGCCTGCATCTTGGTGTGAAGCACCGGTGAACTGGTCGGGTGACCCATCTCGTCATGCTCCAGGCCGGTGATGACGGGATACTTTCCACTTTCGATGCGTGTTCCGGGGGGTTGGTGATTTGTGATTCCGTCGGCTGCGTCAAGGTCGTACGGCTCAAATTCTGCATGCGGCTCAAACGTCGGTGAGATGTCCTGCACTACCTTTTCTAAATCGGGCATAGGGAACGCCTCGATGCGTGTTGAAATGGCTTGGTCGGTGAGGATAATTACAGGCACGCTATATTTTTTGGCAATATTCACCGCCTCGATGCCGGTGTAAAAACAATCCTCAACGTTTGCTGGCGCGATTACGACGCGTGGTGAATCGCCATGTGCCCCAAAACATGCTATGTTCAAATCACTCTGTTCTACACTGGTGGGCATGCCTGTGGACGGTCCTGCGCGCTGGACGTCAATCATAACCAACGGAATTTCCGCCATTACAGCCCAACCTATAGCTTCGCCTTTAAGCGACAGCCCTGGTCCGCTAGAGCCTGTGACTGCCACGCGGCCGGAATAGCTGGACCCGATGGCCATCGATACTGCTGCAATCTCGTCCTCTGCCTGTACGAAAATACCACCATATTTCGGCAATTCCCGCCTTAGGAGTTCCATTAAATCCGACCATGGCGTAATGGGATAACCCGCGCCAAACCTAACGCCTGCCGCAAGGATGCCATAGCCCAGCGCCTCGTTACCGTTGGTTACTATTTGGTCCTTGTCACGTGCTTGCGGATCAGTGAACTCGTATAACTCCGCGATGGTTGCGATAGGATAAGCATAGCCAGCGTGGAATGCCGTTAATGCTGTTGTGCTGATACTGGCGGCCTTGCCTTTAAAACGTTCGATTATCAATGCCTCCAGTTGCGGGGCATCCAAATCGAACATCCGAGCGATGAGACCTAGTGAAAAGATATTTTTGCCTTTGTCGCGGGTAGTGCCGCCGATAGCTTCAACAGTTAACTCTGTTACTGCACATCCGACATGCCGGTATTTCTTCTCCCATTCAGGATTTGGTTCTACATGGCTGGAGTCATAAAGCACGATGCCATCTTCTTTGAGAAAATCGATATGCCCTTCGTAGCTGTGCTGATAAAAGGCCAGCAACACATCTGCTTCGTCACCTGAGGAAAGCACTTCGCCTGAACCGATGCGCACTTGGAATATCGATGGACCTCCCGATATAGTGGAAGGAATAGTCATGAAAGTCATAACCTCCTGTTCGCTTCGCCCAGCGAGGCGCGCGAGGAAGCCACCAATGGATTGAATACCATCTTGCGAGTTGCCGGCTATGCGGATAACCGCTTCGGAAACTTTCGAAACTTTTCTACTACCGTCAGCGGACTCGGTGGCCGCAATACTTTCACTCATTTATGTGCCTAATCCCACGTTGTTACCCCTTAAAGCACCAAAAACTGGAACAGGAGGAGCTCCCTTCAACACAGGAGGCCCAAAACTAACACTAATGACCTATCTGTCAAAAAATTATTCACGAAAAACTGAAATAAACTGTCGGGCGCATCATGTTGGTTCGATGATTATATCACCGCAATTACATATGATCTCAAAATGTATTCTGTTGGCTAATTTGCTGCCGATTGTGTTTGTGCCCATTCTATGCCGTTGAGAAGGCCGTTTCCGCAGGGAAGTTTACTTACAAATCCACCGTGTTTTTCTACATGTTCCTTGACCTGCCAAACGGCGTTATGCTGTGTGATTAGCCAACGTACTCGTGCGGGATCAAGCATAGGGAGATCATTAAGGTGATCGCCAGCTGCTAGGATTTGGGTCCGGTCTACATCAATCATACGAGCGACTTCATCCAAAGCACTTCCTTTGTTATAAGCGGTGTGAGAGAGGCGTGCGTAGATGTCATTTCGTACGAAGTTCAGATCTGCCCAATCAGTCAGGAATTCCTCGGTTTGTGCCTGGATAGCATCGCATTCATCGTTGTTACTCGCTGTCAGGCAGAAAGGTGAATAAGCGTCCTCATAAATATCGGCATCAAACTGCTCATTGAGCGAAGTTATTAATTTCGGCAGCGCAGGTCGTACACGATCGAATAACTCCTCTTGCTTGGCGGCACATTGGTTGTTCCATTCGGAGTGTGGCATATATTCATGATTGTCATTGATATAAATCTCTCTCTCAACTGTTACCAGATAATCTGGGTGTATGGACAGTCGTGCGCGGGTGAGGCCCTCCATTAATCCGTTGAGGTCACGGCCAGTGTTAATGCACCACACAACGCCAGCTGCTTGCAACTCACAGATACGCTCCTGTAAAGCTGGAGGGACCGCGGGCAGTTCGTAGTCAGAATGCAATGTGCCATCGAAATCAGTAGATAGCAGTTTAAGATTCGATGACATTTCGCTCCTTGCGCATGCTAGTCAATCGAGCGCACAATTGTCTGTCAAAGAAAATGCCAAACGATGATCTCCAGATAGCTTACGACGATGCCGTCTTTGCCTTTACTCAGGGCGATTATACCTCTGCCATAAAGCAATTTGAAACTATCCTTGCGCAAAACCCTGAACATTTTGAAGCGCGGCTTTCGCTTGGTATGGCGCATTACCGGTTAGACGATTATAAGCGTGCCATTGCGGAAGGACACAAGGCTGAGGAACTCGATCCAAAAGAGCAACGCGTACACACAAATCTGTCGCTTTTTTATATGAAGAACGGTGATAAAGAAAAAGCCGAGCATCATGGTCTGCAGGCTCGCATTGCTGGTTGGCGCGGTAACATGGACGCGTCGGAGACTGGCGATAACAGTTTAAAGATGGCTGGAACTGAACCCGAGCCCATCAAGTTGCCAACGAAATTCCCAGACATGCCTTGGAAAAAAAATAAGGATAAATAATGAAAAGTGCATACGAGATTGCGACGGAAAAACTCCAGAAGGAATCACCAGATCCTAAATTGACTGATGAGCAGCGTGCTGAATTGGCTGAATTGGATAACAAATACCAGGCAAAGATTGCCGAACGAGAGGTGTTCCTTGAGGGCAAAATTGCTGAGGCTCAGGTTGAGGGTGATTTTGAAGCTTTAGAGCAACTGAAGAAAGAACTCTCAAGTGAACGTAAGACTCTCCAAGCAGAGTTAGACGAAAAGAAAGATGCTGTGCGGGGAGATTGATCATGCACCTCGCTCCAGCGCGAAAAGCTGCAAGGCCGCAACGATGATCGAATGACGAATAGTGCCAGCCCGGATGAGTCCGGCGATGTCTGAGACGGGGACAAGTTGTGTGGAAATGTCCTCACCTTCATCCAATTCCAGGGCATGCTTTTTTTTGCAATTATCTAGTAAGATGGTGTGCACCTGATTGTTCATGATGGCTGGGTTGGCGAACAGCGATCCGATGATGCGGGCGTTATCGCCCTCATATCCGGTCTCCTCACGCAGTTCGCGTAGTCCAGATTCTAGTGGGGAGGCTCCATTGTCAACTATTCCGCCAGGAATCTCTAGTTCAACCGCTTCCGAGCCCTGTCGATATTGTTCGACCATTACTAATTCGTCATCGGGTGTGAGTGCGATGATGTTTACCCAATCGGGATTCTCCAGAATCACCATCTCGTGTTCAGCCTTTGTGCGCGGGTTGACAACCCGAGCGTGGCGGACCTTAAAGATCCGGTGGTCACTGTGGATGGTGCTGCTAAGCTTTGCCCAAGGACGAATCATGACTGCCCTTGTGCCGCCCAGCCTGTCTGCATGAGGGTTAAAAGATGAGCCAATGCCTCTTCGTGTGTACGGCCCTGTTTTTTTGCCAATTGCCGGGCACGTTTGTCGAGTTGCTCGGCCATTCCTGTGGCTTTTTCCTTTGGGCAGCCCAACCGCTTAAGTGTTTCGGCTAGTGATGCCAGTTTGGCTTCATTCTTCGGGATCATCAGTGGCTACAAATGCTTCGGCGGCATCACCCACGCGGGTGATTTTGACAGTTTGAATTCGATCCCCTTGTTGGATGGAGTCGACAACATCCTGTCCAGAAACCACGTGGCCAAATACCGTGTGGTTACCATCTAAGTGGGGTGTTGCGCGATGTGTGATGAAAAATTGGCTTCCATTGGTGCCTGGACCGGCGTTAGCCATGGACAGTATTCCTGGGCCATCGTGCTGCAGCGTGTTGTCAATCTCATCTTCGAACTGGTAACCCGGGCCACCACTCCCACGTCCCTGTGGGCAGCCACTTTGGATCATGAAGTCCGGAA
>CAYUXV010000308.1:0-19226 GCA_964448875.1 uncultured Verrucomicrobiota bacterium | reverse complement strand
ATCGTCCATAACTAGCTTATTAGAAAATAATTACTTTTCATCCTCGGGAGCTCCACTGAGCTCCGTGGCTTTGGGTGGGGGCGGAGGTGGAGGCGTAACCGAGAGATGAATTGGCATCCGGGTTCCATCTGGCATCGTGGGAACCACATAATAATCGACGATACCGGACTTTAGAATCTCCTCCAGTTTCTCGTTACGCATTCGCTCAAGAGCCGTTGTTATCTTTCTTTCATCCAACTTCCCGTCATCATCCATGGCTATTCTGTATATCTCCATGAACTTGTTGTATTCGGATTTCACTCGATTCGCGACTTCCCTGGCCTCCGATTCCGCCATTTGCATCCTTTTGCTTGCTAGCATTCCTGCACGGATATTAATCTCTTTCGCCATAGTTCGGGTAGCAGCGAGATCCTGTGTATATTTGTTCTGATTTTGCTTAAGGATCGCATCCCTCCTTTGCACCTCACCTCGAGGAAGAACAATGGGGTCAACACCTTGAACACCGGAAGATAAGCGAACCCCAATTACTTCAACTCCCAAGTTGTATTCTTCAGGACCAACCTTTCCTTCGATCTTATGCTTTATCTTCTTCTGAAACTCTTCCCTCTCTGCTGACCCTCTGATCAAGCTAGAACCATCAAATCCGGAAACCTCGGTGGTAATGGCATTGTCGAGCAAACACTGGAGCACCTCCTCCACCACTCCATGTCCCTCTTGAGAATCCCGATAAAACCCAAAATTATACGTAGTTGCATCACTAACACGATACTCAAGGGTAGCCTTGACGTGAATCAAGCTCATGTCATTGGCAATCAAATGACCGTCATTTGCAGCGTCAAATTGAGGATCCTTACGTTTTGAAGGTGCATACCAACCAACAGTGGAAGTCACTTCCTGTTCTCCGGTAGTAACGATGATTTTCTCATCAATAGGGTAAGGCAACGCATACTGAAGTCCGTCTTGTTCGGTCAATGGATCGTCTGTGATCTGCTTGCCAAAACGCAATACAACCGCCTCTTCGCCCCCACTCAAACGGAACCAATTGGAAACGAAAAAATAAATCAACAGGGCAACAATAACTGTATAAAGCAGGTAGAACCCACTTCTGAGCGCCTGTGTCAATGCCTCAGTGCTGACATCTTCACCCTGATCAATTCGATCAATGTCCTGTCTATTGTTTGATTCGCTCATTACTTGTTCCCCGGAATAACAACGGTCCCATTATTTCCTTGAGGCAATGTGGGCAAACTGAAGCCAGACTCACTTAACAGGCTTACAATCGGCGATTTATCCGTAAGAATCAGTGTAGTTGGATTGGCTGACAACACCTCAAGCGCCCGGATGGTCTTGAGAGCAATAGCTAGCTTCGGATGCTTTTTTTCCATCTCCTGATATTTGATACTGGCGTTGTTCTCTGCCTCCTGCACCAATACCCTGGCCCTGTTGTCGGCCTCTGCAACGATATCATTCGCCTCCTTCTCTGAAATATCTTTGATACTCTGTATTTCCGACTGCGTTTTCATTGTAACCGCAGATGTAAGATTCTTCTTTGCCTCTGCCATGCCTTCGACAAAAGAGTTGGCCAACGTGGGTGATAAACCTATGCGCCTTATGCCCAGAAACTGAATTTCAATTCCATAATCCGTCAATGCCTTGGCCTCGACCCTGCCCTTCATATCGTTTTCGAGCTTCTCGTATGCAATATTACCACCACCACCCACATCCGGTGACAACAAGGAAAGTATCTTAACGGTCCCAAAGACGTTGCCGCGTGCCTTTTCAACAACATTTCTCAAATCTCGCTCAGCCTGCTCCATCATTTTTTTGACATCACCCTGCCCCTCGTAAGCCACCCTGAACTGCTCAGCATCACCCACTTTCCAACCCACATAGACCGACGCCATCACATCACCCCCGGATGAACCTCCAAGTTGGGCATAATTGCTTTCCATGACATGCACGCGACCATCTAGTTTGCGCACTGTTTCAAAGGGCCAAGGCCATCTAAAGTGGAACCCAGCGTCATCTTCATTATTGCCATTCAATATGCGTGGGTCACCCTGCAGACTCCTGACAAGAGCAATCTCCGTGTTGCGCACCTGAAAGGTGAACATCAACGACAGAAATATGCCCAACAAAAACAGGCCTATGACTAAGATGATGACTTTTTTTGCTTTCATAATCAGTTTGATGGCCCTCCCGTGACCTTCCTTATGGTAGCTCCAAGGCCAGACCCGGTTTTTTCGAAATTTATGTTGATTCTATCCTGTGGATTTGATCCTACAATCACCCATTTGCGCTCCGCTTTACCCACGGCCCTGGTAAAGCCTTCCATATACATATAATATGGAAAAACTATCTTGGACTTTTCATATGTGTTCAAAAACTCAACCAATACCCTGTTTTCCTGATCTCGGCTATCCCTCTTGGAGTCAGCCTTGCGTTGTCCCACACTTATCTGTGCATCTGCAGCCGTCCGGGCCTTCAAGAGGTCAGATTCTGTTACTACTTTTGCATCCCGTATTTGCACCATTTGGCTTAGAAATTCCTTGGAATACCCCTCAAAAGCATCTGCTGCAGATTCGGCCCCTGTTTCCTTGGTTTTATCCTTATCCTGTGCGGAAATGACTTGTTTTACAGGAGGCTCTGCCGGCGGCTGAAGTGCTGCCAAATTGACGCCAAGGACTTCCAACCCCAAGTTCAGCGCTCGAACCTCATCCTGGATGTTTTTCAGGACATCATCCTCGGCCGTACCACGCTTTGTGGTCAATAACCCGTCTACTCGGTTAACCAAAAGATAAGAGGAAATTTCTCTTTCTGCAATCTGCTCAAGAACCTGTTCAGGGTTTGCGCTTTGAGTAGCCCACTGTTTTACATTCCCTTCGCCAATACGAAACTGAATCTTTATGTGGCCGAATAACATTCTGGCCTGCACCTCTGCATCAGTATCCTGCGGTTGGGTTGCGCTGTCTTGTTCAGGCGTGGTGGGATAATAATAACGGATCATCCTCTCCCGGTTCCCCTGAAGGTTATAGTCCTTTACATCGGGGTCCATCCAGAGAAAAGGACGTTTCAAAAAACGCGAGCGCTCTTCCTTTGAGATGACCCCATCCTGATTGGCATCTGCTTTCTCCCTGCCGGCTTCAGCCTCAAGACTTCGCTCGGGATCACGTTCAGGGCCCAACACCAGTGTGCGGATCTCACCCGGCTTGAATCTCTCTATCGTATCAAAAGGCCAAGGCCATTTCAGGTTAATCCCTGGCCCCAGCACCTCATTTCCTCGATGCAGAATACCTTTTTCATTCGGTTGGATGATTACGATACTGGAGGACAACCAGAGGACAAACATCTGCAGCATAACAACCATACCCAATCGGTCCCGCAGAAAACGATATCCCCATGTTTCGGAAACCTTGAAACCAAACTGATAATCAAGCGTTTGAGCCGCCGTGTTAAAAAATCCTTCAGGCTTACTGATAAGTCCGACAAGGCGACTATGGTAAAGCTGGCGAACCTCACGTCCTTCTACACGGGGACGGTAAATATCAAGAATCAGACGTAGTAACGTTTCGAATGTCAACACCGCCATCAGGATAAAAAATCCGTATGCCACATAGAGGTGCAGCTGTTTATACTCAATCATCGAGCCGGCAGCAGCCACGGCTTGAAAGAAAAACAGATATGAACCTAGAAGAAGAAAATCAGAGCCTGGTTGCAGGATAACCCTGTCTCCCTTGCGAGAAAGTAACGTGGCATAGCGGCCACGGAGAAACAGGAACAAACCGAAAACAGCTGACAAAGCCAATACTACAGTGGGTTGATCGAGCGCAACATTTGCCTCCATCTGTTCGCCCAATGAGCCGCTGAAAAACGGGTAGGCTGTAAACCCCTGAAAGAGGAGCAATACAACAGTAAAGGCGGGTACGACATATTTATCAAACTGTTCACGAGTTCGCCGGGCGGGAAAAGCATCGGCCTCAAACATAGAGATGTCCGCCTTGCCTCCTACCAATTCATCATGTTCCAATTGTTCCAGGGTTTCACGATGGAGCAAGTGCAAATGGAAGAAACTGAACAGGGCAACGGCAAAACCCATAAGCAAAAAGGCCGCCACAAGCCATGCCATGGGAGATGCTCCGACCGTAGCCGCTTCTACCTCAGCCCCGGCAGCGGGACCGCTGGTCATTGACCACACAACGGCCCCTCCCACCAACAGGCCCAACAGGGCAGTCATTGTGTTCCAAAACGCAGCTTTCTTGACTTTGTTATCCATCTACAGGCTGGGTCTTCAGCTTAACTCGCGATCTTCAAAAAGATAAAACGCCAAGGCCAAAGCAACCCCCAAATAGGACAACACGTATAGCAACGAGCGCCCAACATAGCTCCAAGGTATGGTCTTGCCCGGTCCCAAAGCATCTGCGAGCCAAAAAAGCTGCCAGTTTGGGATCAAAACGTAAAGAACTTTCGCCAATACTGAACCACGCTGAACCACGCTCGCAGTACTCCGGTCATCATCTGTGCCACTCCCTTCACCGGAAATGTGTGAAAGTTTTCCATACTCTGATGGGTAAATCCAAAAAGACAAATGACCGGGGAATATCATGTCCAATTCATAATCAATATCCCGAGCGATGACCTTGGATACTACAGGAATCTTTTCGGGATTCCGAATAATGTCTGCGTAAAGAGATACATCCCTTTCAATGTTGCGTTCTGACATGAGTTCACGCAACTCCGGCGCCGTCTTACCACTGCGCACTTCGCCCTCCAGAAGTCGCTGAATAAACAAAGGTAGCATCTCACGTTTCAAGCTCTGGAATGAAACCCTGCATTCTTCCCCTGCCATAAATGGAGAAGTCCTGCTGGAATTGCTGTCACTTTCTGAAGATTGGTTCAGCGTTAAAATATTCCTCTCCAGCTTATTGGGCTGCAGTACTGTCGAACCATCCTGACTATATATTTCCACTTCGACTTTTTCACGTGGCAAATCCTGCACCCCGCGTGGTTCCATGCTGAATACCCGCTTTGGGCCACCAGTTTCGTCCGAGGGGGTCCACACGAGCGTGTCTCCAGCGGTCACAAACGTTCCTCCCAAGGCGCTTTTCCCTACGAAATAATCGCTCATCAAGCCGACCAGAAATACGGTCACACATATCATGAGTGTTGGCATCCAGGACAATCGCGTGGAACAAAGCAGTGCAACGGCAGCAATAATCCACAACGCAAAGAGTATCAAAGCCGAAGCCTGCAGAAGGCTCCAGTCAACACCCTGAAACCAAGTCGCCTTTGGACGCAATTCTGAACTCGTAAAAACTTGCTGTGTTACCTTGTCATACCCCATACCATCCGTCCAAACCCACAGATCGCTGAAGTTCGCGTAGTGCCCAATCTCATGATTCAGGTATATGTGTGCCACTTCCTTGTCCATGGCACCGATAGTCACAAATGCCAGAGTCATAAATAAAAGTGTCAAACATACCGCCCAAGGCACATACAGCTTGTTTAAAAAATAATTTAAGACGGCTGCTGAAAAATATCCCATCGCAATTGATCCAAAAAATATCATTATGCCCAGGACATCATAATTCCCATAGGCGTCGTATGACATTCGGCTTGCGAGAAGCACACCTATCAAATTGGCATAGGTTAATACAACCAGCGCTCCAGCCAGACCCAAATATTTTCCAATAATGAAGGTGACGCGTCCAACCGGCTTGGATAACACTGTGAGTGCCGTACCCGTTCGAATCTCTTCGGCCAACGATGATGAGGCACACAACACGGCCCCGAACAATCCCGATATAAACATCACCGTCAGAACCCCGTTCTCGACCAATTTCAGGTCAAAAGATTCGGTCGATTTACCTGGATCATTGCTGCCAAAGCCGAAATATGACACCGAGGCCAGCATGATACAGATACTGGAAGAGATAGTGAACAGCACCAAGAACACTGGTTGTCGAACCAGTTCCATGAAGGCATTCCAAGCAATAGCCGGTAGTTGACGCATGCGTCGTATTCAGTACAAAGCCGGACATCCTATGGATTAAGGCTTATAATGCAATACGAAACACGCTTTGAATCTCGACAAATTACGTAAATTCCCGTTAAACATGTGTGTCCGCGAACAATCATCGGACACAAGGAGGAACACACGTCATGCCGTCGACGGCCATAAAATTGGTCGCCCTACGCGAGGGTGAAGCTTTGGCACAATACACTTTAGTGCCGGGTGAATACTTGGTCGGCAGAGATCCCGCGTGTCCCGTCCATGTTGACAGCCCTGAAGTTTCACGTAAGCACGCCAAATTAATCGTAGGGAAGTCACTTGAAATTGAAGATGTCGGCGGAAGATACGGCACGTTCATCGACAATCAAAAAATCACCGGCCGTCAGATTATTCGCCCCGGCCAAACCCTCCATGTTGGTGCAACCGAGATTTCTCTCTCCGAGATATCCTTTAATGAGGAAGTTATTGCCCCCTCCCATCCTGACGCTGACACACGTTATAAAACCATTGAGGTGATTGCCCAAGGAGGAATGAGCCAAGTAGCTTTGGCTCATGACCACCATTTGCAGCGCAAAGTAGCACTGAAAATCCTGACACCTGAAATGGCCAATTCACCAGGATTGTGCAAACGCTTCACCCAAGAAGCACTCGTACTCGGACGCCTGGAACACCCTCATATCATTCCAATTCACGATCTTGGCACGGATTCACAAGGTAGAAATTTCTACACCATGAAATATGTGCGAGGCACCAACCTCAAGGAGGTGCTTGACGACCTGAGAAAGGGACGCACAAACATCATAAGGAAATTTCCACTCACCGAGCTGCTTTCCATTTATCAAAAGATATGTGACGCGATGGCATTCGCCCATTCACAAGGTATCATCCACCGGGATCTCAAGCCGGCAAACATCATGCTTGGCGAATACGGAGAGGTTCTTGTCACTGATTGGGGTTTGGCAAAAATTATTGGCGAACCGGAACCTGACCCCGACACCGTCCCGCCTGTTGCAGCCCCCGCTACCATTGAAAGTAAGCCAGCAACACGCTACGGCACCATAATGGGCACACCAAACTTTATGGCTCCTGAACAAGCAGACGGCCGGTTGGAAGACATCGACATCCGCACGGATGTTTTTGCCCTTGGCGCGATCCTATACAATATACTAACCCTTCGCCCACCTGTTGCCGGGGCTAATGAAAAAGAAGTGCTGGAAAAAATCCGTACCGGAAAAATCGAACCACCTGCGAATTTTAACGACCCAAAAATCCAAAAAGAGCCTGGCCATACAGTATTATTACATTTACCGGACCGACGTGTCCCAGAGGCACTTTCCGCCGTTGCCATGCAGGCACTCTCGCGCAAACCCTCAGGCCGTTATGCCTGCATTGAAGATTTACAAAAAGACATCGCCGCGTATCAGGATGGCTTTGCCACGCAGGCCGAGCATGCCGGCAAATTCCGGCAAATGCGCCTAACCTTTCGCCGCCACCGTACACTTGCCACAGCCGTGGCTATTATCGCGTTTCTGCTGATTGGCTTTAGTGTCCACTCATTTTTTACCAAGCGGGAACTGAAAGAAACTCTTGCCCGTGAACGCAACGCTGCCCCCGCCTATTATCAAGCCGCACAGGGTCTGGTAGCTGAAAAGAAATTTAATGCGGCCCTCCAACACATCAACCACGCTGTGGAATTGGCACCCGACTCTCCAGAGTTTCAACAACTTAAAGGCAACATTCATCAATCACTACTGCAACTCCCAAAGGCTCGCGATGCATTTGCAAAGGTGGTTCAGTTGGATGCATCACGCCAAGTCGCCGCCGAAAACCTGCAGCTTAGCACTCGCATCCTGACGAAAGTCGTCCCAGGCAACCCTGTCCCAATTCAGCACTTGGAGCAACTTCGACAGCGAATGACCCAACAAGGGCGCGCAGCCGAAGTAGAAGCCATGGCATTACGCATCACACAGGCAGGACATAAGGCAATGCCTGCCGCAACAGCATTTGTCAGACCATATGGAGCAAACAGGCTAACCCAGGATTCGAGAGGTCTATTAAAAGTTAATCTAGCCGACACCAATGTGCGAGACTTAACCCCCATCGCTGGTATGCCAATTGTATACTTGAACCTGTGGCACACGCCTACGAGTACGATCACACCACTTGCTGGGATGCCTTTGGAAGAACTGTATGTCGCATACACCAATGTTGGTGACCTACAACCTCTATCTGGAATGCCTTTGAAATCCCTAACCGCAGCTTATTCAACCGTTTCTGACATCACTCCGCTGCAAGGTTTGCCTTTGGTTTATCTCTATCTTAGCGCAGCGAAGGTCACCAATCTCAACCCATTAAAGGGAATGCGTCTGCAGTGGCTTCATCTCGACCACACACCAATCACAAACATAGCCCCACTCACAGGCATGCCACTAAAAAAACTCCGTCTCGACGGGTGCAATAATCTGACCGATCTTACTCCCCTCTCTAGTTGCACCCAATTGGAAGAACTGATTCTGCCCCCTAGACACGGGAATATAAACTTCCTGAAAAAACTACCGAACCTGCAAAGAATTTCATACGTCTACAATCGAGATCCAATGAAAATCAAATCCGCTGCTAATTTCTGGAGAACTCGGAACTGATTATTCTTTCTCCTCTTTCGTGCCTTGATCATTCGTCGGAATTTTCACGGGCTGAAATTTTTGCGCAGCCCGTATCCCTTTAAAAATTTCAAGCCCTTTCATTCCACGCGAAAGTTCTTCTCGCATACTTATAGCCTTGGCACCCAGCTTGGTGTTTTCAGATCGTGCTGCAAGTGTAAACCACTTGTATGCCTCAACATGGTCTTTTTTTACCACATCCCCTTCGCCTCTAGAGTAAAGCAAGCCCAAGTCCGCTTGTGCGGCAGGAAGACCAGAATTGGCAGCAAGCCGCCACCATTTGAGCGCTTTTGCCGCATCTTTTTTACAGCCAAGACCGTTTATTAGGAGTCCCCCATATCCATGACAGGCACTGGCATCCCCTTGATTTGCAGATTTTTCAAACCACTTGTGTGCTGCAGGCAAATTCTGCGGCACACCTTTGCCATCTCGAAACACGCGTGCAAGTTGGTATTGCGCAAGAGCTTCGCCTTTTTCGGCTGCAGTATTTAATTTTTTAACATCGGGAAGTTTATTGATGTTGCCTGCCTCAATTCGAGCTAATGCCTCCTTGGCACGCTGACTCATATCGGGATCAAAGGACTTGGCCGCCTTGCCAAGCCAAATACGTGCCTCCTTCAGTTTTCGGGTTGTCCCAAAGCCATCAGCCAATGCAATACCGTAGCTGACCTGAGCACCGGGATGCCCCCCTGCCGCTCCTTTTTCAAACCACTTCAATGCTGCGTTCAAATCCTTTTTAACACCGCGACCAAAGAGATAAAGGCTGCCAAGATCGTATTGTGCCTTGGCAAATCCCTGCTCGGCAGATTTCAGTGTCCATTTTTGAGCAGCTTCAACATCAGGAGGACCGGACAACCCTCTCGCCAACAACACCCCAAGCTTTGACTGCGCATCGGCATCTCCTTTCTCGGCGAGTGATTCCAGACCTTTTCTACAATCCTTGAACAATCCAGTTGCACGACCCACATCACGCGGAGCACCCTTGCCCTCGAAAACCAAGGCTGCCAACCTATAAAGTGCCTTGGGGTTACCCTGCACGGCAGATTTTGCAGCAAACTGCACTGCCAGTTCGGGATTGCGGGCAATACCGATGCCCTCCGCATAAATTTCTGCCAATTGATATTGTGCAGTTGCATTTCCGTCAGCAGCCTTCTTGGCTAGCGATTTCATCTCGGTAGCCGACAACGCACCTACAAATATAAAGGCGGCCACTGACAAAACGACCTTTGTTAAGAGCGAAATCATGAGTTATTTGAAGATTGAATCCGCATATCTACATTCTTTTCAGAAGATTCAGTTAATTACCTGACTTCTTAAAACCAGCCACTTCCTTCAGTCCTTTGCTTAATTCTGTGCCAGTCATTTTCTCTGAGACTTCCAAGCACAGCTTGCCCGCTTCAACATGCCCGCTTTGGTCAGCCAGCGCCAACCACTTATATGCCTGCACTCGATCTACCTTTAGCCCAATCCCTGTAGCATACAGGCGGCCTAGCTCGAATTGCGCATCTGGTTTACCTTTATTAGCAGCAGCCTGTAGTGCCTTAATATCATTGGGTGCACTCTTATTAGTAGCGCTCATTCTTCGCTCGATACGTGGAACAAAAGCTTCAGCCAACTTTGATGCTTGCAATTTCTGTGGCCGGGTAAGGTTCTGCTCAATTCCAAACAACATCTGTCGGGCTTCACGGGATCCAGCTCGTGCAGCAATCAAGACCCATTTGAATCCATTAATTAGATCCTTCGGGCCTCCATGTCCTTCGATAAGTGTTATTGCATAACCATTTTGTGCACGAACAAACCCCTGCACGGCCGACCGCCTCAACCAAAAGCGCGCCTCGTTTAGATCTTTCTTGATGTCATCTCCCATAAAAAGGGAACGCCCTAGTTCTTCCTGTGCTTCTGCATAGCCAAGTTCGGCCGATTTACGCAGCCACTCCTTCCATTTGTCCAAATCCTTCTTCACTGTGGCACCTCTCCCTTGGCGATAGACTAAAGAGATAGCGAATGGCGCACTCACATCACCTTGATCAGAGGCTTCCTTATACCACTTGATGGATTCAGCAAAATCACGCTTTGCCCCAAGGCCATTCTCATATGCCTGCCCAACCCACAGCTGAGCACTAATGTTTCCCTTTTTAGCAGCCTTCAACATCCACTCGAACGCCTTGTCAGAATCTTTTGCAACCAACACCTTGGGCTTGCCCCCCGGTTGCTTAGGGGGAGCAGAAAGACCCACAACATGAAATCTCCCCATTTGCCAGTATCCCTGCTCATGTTCAGCTGCGACAAGCTTCCTCGATAGCTCCAATGACTTTTCCGGGTTACGTGAAACAGCTTTAATCCCGTTCAAGGTTATTCCGATAAAATACCAATCTGCCAATTTTGCCATGGAATCCAGATCCCCATCTTCCGCATTTAGTTTATTGCCTTCCACCATAAGTGAGATAAGGGTTGTTTCTTCCGCTCCAGTAATACCTAACTTCGAACGGATCGTGACAATTGAGGGATTTGGCTTAAATTTGTCGGCTTGCCTACGTGCTGCTAGTAATTCACTACCTTTAAGCTTGCCCTGTGCAATCATCTCACCGCGTAGTTTTCGAGCGTACTCATCACCTTGCCGTACTGCCAAAGTAAACCAGTAATAGGATTTTTGAGGGTCCGCCTCAACCCCCTTGCCTTTATCGTATGCCTTGCCCAACCCGGTCTGCGCCATACTGTGACCCTGTACTGCTGCCTTGTGGAACCAATCGACACATTTCTTCGCATCTTTGGGAACACCCAGCCCCTCAGAATGCAAGGCTGCGAGCGAGAATTGGGCCTTATCATAACCCTGTTCAGCTGCCTTCTTCATCCACTTTGCGGCGCCCACTCTATCGACGGAAACCCCTATCCCTTCAAAAAACATACCCGCAACATCTTTTTGCGCTCTGGTCATGCCCTGATTGGAAGCCTTAAGAATCCATTCTCTGGCAGCCTTTCTGTCGACTGGTATGCCTTGCCCACGAAAAAGCAAAGTGCCGTATGCATACTGTGCCATTGGATGTCCTGCTGCTGCTGCTGCGGCTTGCAAGGTTACGGATTCCTGCATATCGATATCAACACCGAGCCCATGTTGAAGAATTCTGCCTAATTTGAACTGCGCATCGGCATTGCCCGCATCGGCCAACTTACGCATTCCCGGCAACGCTTTCTTCATTAAACGTGTACCGTCCAGAACATCTGGTTTGACGCCTTGGCCAAGCATTTTCATAACCGCAAGTCTGTGCACAGCCAAAGGAAATCCCTGTGATGCCGATTTTTCCACCCACTTTAGTGTGGCATTGTGATTGATCGACATGCCATGTCCCCAGAAACTCGCCTCTGCCAACTCATACTGTGCCTGAGCATCGCCCTTTGCTGCCTTTGTTCTAAGTGCCGGCAATTCAGAAGCTGGCAGGGTTCCAACCACCTTTAACACAAACAGAAATATTATATTTTGAACTCGCATCTGACCGTTCTTTTTAACGTTTCACCGCACCGAAGAGTATGAATAAAAAATTGTTACTGACAAGTGACAAACCGATCTAGAGAGAAAGGCACGTCACTCATTTGAGACCTTGAGTGTTAAATAATTGGTCGTGTGCACTTGTTTCCTTGCTTCTGCAATCCGCCGTCTCCGAGCCTCACCAAAAGCGGCTTCCAGAAGAATATTCTGAATCTCAAGACGTTTGTTTTCCAACGAGACGCTGTAATTGGATAACTTGCGATTCACAAACATAACGAAGATGTCCGGCGAACCGGGTGCCGGAAACACCACAGTCTTCCCCTCATCAATATTATCATGCGCCTGCGTTAACAATAACCTCACAACCAAATTGGATACCTGTGAACGATCCTCCAAGGCCATCGGCGAAGGCAACTTTGGAGTGCCATCAAGAATCCCCATTCGGCGAACATCTTTACCACTACTGTCCAAAGACTCAGCCTGACCCTCATCGCTTTGCCGCCAAAGCCCCTGTGGCCCATCTCCCGATTTACCCACTTGAGTGCGTAACAACATAAAGTCCTTCGGCGATTTAATATTTGCCGCCATTTGATCAAGATCCAACTTCTGCTTCGCAACAGAGATACGTGGCACCCTGACTATATATAAATCGACAACATCAAATTGTTCATTTTCATTCTGTGCGTAGTTCGCCCGATAATAATCCGAAACTTGTTTAGGTGAAATGGTAATAGACTGGACAATTTCACGTTTCACCTCCCGTAAAATCCATTTATCCAGCAATTCCCGTCGATATTCAGCCATCGTTATTCCCCTTTGTAATTGCTCGCGTAACAATTCTGCCATCCCTTGACCTGGTTTTGGAGACTGCTGGCCCCTCACTTTCTCTTGGATTTTTTTATTCAGTTGAAACTCTACCAACCCGGGTGGCTCCCGAAAATCCTCTGCAAGTTTCACCTGCTCGATCAGCAACTGGTCACTGATTATTTCATCCAATTTCATGGATGCTTGTGACGTGATCTTTCCCTCTACGATTTTCAGATTGGTCAAAACACCATTTAATCGATTTACCTCATCTAATTTACCTTCAGCCTTGGCAGCTTTTATTTCCTCTATAGTAACTTGAATCTGATTTCTGGCCTTAATTAGATCGAAACGAACTCTCTCGCTCATAAACCGCATCACGTCACGGCTAGTAACCACCCGGTCGCCGACTACCGCCCAAACATCATTGACCAGAAGCGGCCGGCCTCCCCTTTGCTCCTGCCCAATAGCAACCAATACCAGAAGCAAACTACCTAGAAATAACACACTACTTCCTCTCATTAGCGGCACCCTAAAAGGCCGCCCCCCGACTGGTCAAGCAGGGCTCATTCACAAATGATTCCCGTTCTCAACCACCGCCCATACACAATTCTTCAACTCCTGTCCTCGGAACAGATTATTGACCGATCTCCACGCTCTGTTAGCCTCCTGCGACTTTTCGTCTCAGATATAATTCTTCTAAAATCATGATTATCGTCCTTAAACCCAAGACCACCAAGCGACAGGAAACAGCTGTCCTGCGGGAAATCAAAAGGCTCGGCTACGAGCCTCACGTGATGCGCGGGGTCGCTCGCGTGGTCATCGGTGCCATTGGCGATGAACGCGACAAGCCCTCGCTGGAGGCACTTACCACCTGGACGCAAGTTGAGAGTGTTACGCCGGTTCAGAAAAAGTTCAAACTCGTCAGCCGGGAAGCACACCCAAAAAATTCAACGGTCGCAGTGCGGCGACATGTCATTGGCGGGGAAAAATTCCACGTGATGGCCGGACCCTGCTCTGTTGAGAATGAGAGGCAGTTGATGGAAACTGCCATCGCAGTAAAAAAGGCCGGTGCAACCATCCTTCGCGGCGGCGCATTCAAGCCAAGGAGTTCACCCTACGATTTTCAGGGACTTGGCAAGGCTGGCCTCAAGCTACTGGCTAAGGCGCGAAAGGAAACAGGGCTGCCGATCATCACTGAGCTGCTCGCTGAGAACCACGCGGACATGGTGGCTGAATACGCCGACATTCTGCAAATCGGCACACGCAATTCTCAGAATTTTAAACTGCTTATCGCAGCTGCCAAAACCGGCAAACCCGTCCTCCTCAAGCGCGGCATGTCCATGCTCATCAAGGAATGGCTGCTGGCAGGCGAGTATATTCTCGCAAATGAGAACCCAAATCTCCTTTTCTGCGAACGCGGCATACGCACCTTTGAAAACTACACTCGCAACACTCTCGACCTTTCCGCTGTCACGGCCATTAAGCAGGAAAGCCATTGCCCGGTGGTCGTCGATCCCAGCCAAGGCTGCGGCCGCGCGTCTCTGGTAACTGACCTGTGTAAAGGCGCGGCGTCCGTTGGCGCTGATGCATTGCTGATCGAGGTACACCCAAACCCCTCAGAAGCCTTGAGCGACAACGCGCAACAAATCACTTTGGATGGATTCAAGAACTTGATGCGCAAAATCAAGCCTTTCATCAAGGCCGCCGGGCGAAGCTAAGTTCGGCATTCCAGTTTAATGTTCAAAGTTTAAATGAAGGTCGGCCGAGAACACTGAACTGCAAACCTGCTCATGTTCGAAATCGCCCTCCCCATTTTCGCAACACTGCCGATCCTCGTCGCGGCAGCGCTGCTCGTCGGCCTCCGTTGGCCCGCCAGTCACGCCATGCCCGCTGCATACTTTACCTGTATCTGGCTGACCTTTGTCATTTGGGAAGTTCCGGTCAATCAAATCGCCGGCGGCTCCGTCAAGGGCCTGCTCATAACCATACAGCTGCTTTACATCATCTTCGGAGCAATTCTTCTTTTGAACACTCTCCGCGAGAGTGGCGCGCTACGAACCATTCGCGATGCCTTCACGCACATCACTCCCGACCGCCGTGTTCAGGTGATTATCATCGCATGGCTGTTCGGTTCATTCATTGAAGGATCGGCTGGTTTTGGAACGCCTGCAGCGGTCTGTGTCCCACTATTGGTCGCACTGGGGTTTCCCGCACTTGCAGCAGTGGTGGCAGGTATGATGATCCAGTGCACCCCCGTCTCCTTTGGTGCAGTCGGAACTCCAATCCTCGTGGGCGTCGCCAATGGGCTTGATACAAAAGATCCCGATCTACTTTATGCCATTGGCACCAAGGTCGCCACGCTGCACGCCTTGTGCGGCATCTTGGTTCCACTACTGGTCGTCACGGTCATGACGCGGTTCTTTGGCAAAAACAAATCTTTTGGCGAGGGAATACGCGTTTGGCCTTTTGCCATCTTTGCAGCGCTGGCGATGACTATTCCTTATTATTTAGTCGCGACCATGCTCGGCCCGGAGTTTCCCTCTCTCTTTGGGGCGCTCATTGGACTGGCGATTGTTGTACCTGCCACCAAGGCAGGCTTTCTGCAACCCAAGGAGAAATGGGGTTTTGAGGCGAAGAATGAATGGGATGAGGACTGGAACGGCACCATCGAAATCAAGGCCACCAAATCGAAATCCGACATTGGTCTTATCAGAGCATGGCTTCCTTATCTACTCATTGCCACACTGCTGGTCCTTACGCGAATCCCCGAGCTTAACATCAAGCCACTGGTCACGAGTGTGTATTTTGAGTTCAAGAGCCTGTTTGGATCCTCGGTGGATTCTGGAAAGATCATGCCCCTGTACCTGCCCGGCACCATCTTTGTAATCGTCTCGGGAATTACATTTTTCCTGCACCGAATGGATGGCCCGGCCTATCGCCGCGCATGGAGTGAATCTTTCAAGACCACCTTGGCTGCCTCTGTTGCCCTTGTTTTCACTGTCCCCATGGTGCAGGTGTTCCTCAATTCGGGTGGGGATGCAGATTCATTGAAAGCAATGCCCAAAGTATTGGCCAGTGGAGTGGCCAATGCAGTTGGTAGTACTTGGCCAATATTTTCCACCTTCATCGGAGGTATCGGCGCATTTGTTGCCGGCAGCAACACCATCAGCAACATGACCTTTGCCCAGTTTCAATACAACGTTGCCGAAGCCATCCAAGTAAGTCCTCAATGGATCGTTGCCCTACAGGCTGTAGGTGGAGCAGCGGGGAACATCATCTGCATCCACAATGTCGTGGCAGCCAGTGCCGTGGTCGGACTGGTGGGTCGCGAAGGAGCAGTTATCCGTAAGACCTTCTGGCCGTTCGTGTACTATGCCGGCGTCTCAGGCTGCCTCGGTTACGCGATCGTTTGGTCCTCAACCAAGGGCTGGGTAAATCTTGGTTCGGCACTGCTAACGTTGGTACTGGTTGGCATGGTGTGGTTTGCCGCGCAAGAACTGCGTAAAACAAATCCCTGAAAATCCAGCCATGAACCGTAAACTCCCCATGTTGCTGGATATGCTCGGCTCCAGCGCAACCACAGAAGATCGACTGGCACTGGTCCGATTAACCCGTGAGGAATCTCACAAGGACACCTGTACATTCACGCTTGAGGTAGAAGAGATCCTGCCAACCCATTCAGATCCGGAGGATAAAGAGTTTCAGGGCGGCACAACTTTTATCGGCAAGCTTGTCGATAATCGTCCTGAGAGCGAGGTGGAACACCTACAGGACCAGAGTGGCCAGCAGCTTGAGTTGTTGCTTCCAACGCGGTGGAACAAAAGGGTCTCCAAATGGAAAACGGGAGATGTGGTCGACTGCTCAGGTCACCTGCATGGCTGGGACACAAAAGACGCCCGCTACCAGTTGCTGGCAACCAAGCTGCCAAAAAACGATCTACCGATAAGTGACCCTGATGATCTTTCTCTTCGTGTCAAGGTACTGATATGGGCCATCAAAATTCTGATTGTCTGGCCGATTTGGATTCCGTGTTGGATAGCATACAAGCTTGTTTACGTAGCGATTCCCACGGGTATAGTGCTAATTGCAATTGGCGAGGTGACTGATAATGCAGATCTCACAGAATGGGGAGGCATGATGCTTCTATTTTTTATACCTCTTGGCCTTATGATGCGGCTTTATGTCTGGGCGTTTAAACTGCGCTTCGGCTAATTGGACGATGATAGCCGTGGAAATCACAACTTAACCGTAAACAAAGTTTGGCCCATGGCAATGTTCCATTCGGGTTTGAATGGACACAACGAGAGGCGTAGGGTGGCGTGCATGAAACGGATACTTATTCATTACGCGATGCTGATAATGATGTTCTCACCCGTGCTGATTGGTTACTCCCGAGATAGACCGGCACCGTCACCATCTCGATACGGATTTACGTTCAAGATCGATGCCAAATCCCTGCCAAAAGGAGTGATGGTTCGAGAAGTACGCAATGAATCGAGTGTTCGATATTTCATTAAGAATACGAGCGATGTGCCGTTGATTATCAACGAACGATTTCAAAACGACCGATTGATTAGTGGGGCCAAATTGGTCTCTGGCAGGGTTCTCCATTACTTTCCCAATGGTGTTCCAATGCAAGGGAAACGGCACCTGAAAGGTTGGCAGGCACCATTCGGAGAAACCCCCGAGACTTTACTGCACATCAAGGAACCTAAGAAAATATACGAAGGTCGAAAAGTTGGACTTGCGAAGGAACTGCCCAAGCCGGAGATGGTGCCAATTCCAGCAAATCTTGGTGGAAAACCATACGAGATCAAAGGAACGATCAACTATCACTTGAACAAAGCCTATGATGTCTTCCACCGCATAAGGAATCCCAAGTCCAAATGAACCTGGCCGCTACGAGGTAAATAGGCCAAGCCTCAATCCTCCCCGTGAAAACCCCTCAACATCTTGGCAAACACCATTGAGGTTTGAATGATGGCCGTGCGGGGTGTATCCTAGCGGCGATGAATCGTCGGGATTTCTTCAAGATGGGAGGGCTGTCAATCGGCGCGATCTCCCCTTTGGGACTTTCCCTTCCCGAGGTGTTGGCGAATGAGGCATCCAGTGGTGGCAGGAAACAGATCAACGTGATCTTCATGTTCCTGCAGGGCGGCGCAAGCCACATCGACATGTATGACATGAAGCCGGACTCGCCGGCTGAAATCCGCGGGAAATACAATCCTGCCCCCACGAATATTCCCGGCCTGCACTTGAGTGATCAACTGCCGAGGCTCTGCAAGTGCGCCGACAAATTTTCCCTAATCCGCTCAATGCATTCCTACACCTCCAAGCATGGTGAAGGCGATGTGGACATCATGTGCGGTAGTCCGCGTGACAAAAACCTGCAGGCGCCGCGTATTGGCGCGGTGCTCAGTATGCAACAGACACAGCAGGCACCCGTTCCACCCTTTGTACACCTTGGCGACATGAAACATCCGGCCCACAGTGCGCCGGGTTATGGCGGATATCTCGGGCGCGCTTACGATCCGTTCCTGATCAAGCAGGACCCAAATGCCGGGGACTTTTCCATCAAGACATTTGATGCGGCTGAAGACGTGAATCCCGATCGATTGGCTGGTCGAAAAAATCTCCTGCTATCGCTGGATCGCTATCAGGCGGACCGCGAAAAGCAGCTGGAATTTGCCCGTGTTCAGGACAAGTTCACCGAACAGGCACTCAGCCTGTCGACTTCGCGCAAGGCAAAGGAAGCATTCGACCTCTCAAAGGAACCAGCTAAGCTTCGAGACGCCTATGGACGCAACCGGGTCGGGCAGGGAATGCTCTTGGCGCGCCGCCTAGTGGAAGCCGGTGTGCGGTTCGTGACCATTCAGGGTTATGTGGACACAGGCATCTACGCCTGGGACCATCATTGGGGTATCTTTCCTCATCTAGACCAACAACTGCCGATCTATGACAACAGTTATTCCGCACTCCTGAACGATCTTGATGAGCGTGGCATGCTCGACACAACGCTTGTCATCACGGCGGGTGAATTTGGGAGGACTCCAAAGATCAACAAGAACAAGCGAGGCCCTGGCCGCGATCATTGGTCCAGCTGTTTCAGCCTTACCATGGGCGGTGGCGGGGTAAAGACCGGTCGAGTGATTGGCGCGAGTGACAAGCATGGCGCGGTACCCACCGATCGCCCCGTGTCCATTGCCGACTTTGCGGCCACCGTTTATCACGCACTGGGCCTTGACCCCAAAGCAGAATTCACCGC
>CAYUXV010000307.1:0-9094 GCA_964448875.1 uncultured Verrucomicrobiota bacterium | reverse complement strand
GTGCAGGCAGCTGATTTCGTGGCACTGGGGTTGACGGCAGATGTGGAGGTTGACACCATTTGCCCATGCTTTCCCTTCCGCAGCGTGCGTGGTTTTTTGCGCCTCTGTTTTTGGCCGCTCTGATTCTCGCTTCCTGTGAATCACCCGGGCCACCTGATCCTCCTGAGCTGCCTTCGCCGGTAAATGATTCTGCACAATCCCCATCTGAATGCCGGTGGGCGACCGGGCCGATCACGATTGACGGCAACGCCACCGAGCCGGCATGGGCTGGGGCTACTGTGTTTGAGGATTATCGCCTCAAGTGGCTGGGGAAAAAGGATCGCCCGGCAAAGACAAAGACACGCACACGACTGCTCTGGGACAGTAAGTACCTATATTTCACCGCGGAGATGGAGGACGCGGATTTGTTTGCAGATGTGAAGGAGCAGGATGGTGACACATGGTACAACGATGTGTGGGAACTGTTCCTCAAGCCGGCCGGGAACAAGGGCTACTACGAGTTTCATGTGAATGCCGCGAATACCAAGTTTGACATTTACCTGCCTCATCGCGGGGCATGGATGATCAAGCGGTTGCGTCGATCGCATACGTTTCACATTGAGTCCAAGGTGACACTGCGCGGGACGCTCAATGACCTGTCGGACAAGGACAAGGGCTGGACGGTCGAGGGGCGTATCCCGTGGACGGACTTGGAGATGACGGGCGGTGCGCCAAAGGCCGGGGATGAGTGGACATTCTCGCTTTGTCGGTATGATTACTCCGTGGGCTGGGAGCAGCCCGAGTTGTCGAGCATTGCGCCTTACAAGAACCTGGATTTTCATCGGCACGAGGATTTTCTGCCCATCAGGTTTGCCGGCAAGGAGGAGAACCGGTTTGGGTCGCTCAAGCGGGTGCCGTGGAATGACTCCAAGGTGGTAGGCTCGCCGGAGCCGCCCTTGCAGTATGTGACCCGCCCGGTTTGGGAACAGTTGCCGGTCAAGAAACCACTGGAGATCAAGCGGGTGCCGGGTGAACCAACAAGACTGGCCTACCTGGATCATCGTCAGGAGAAGGGTGCATACGGCAAGCTGTGGGTTTTCGAGGACAGCGCCAGTGCAACGAATCAGGTGGAGTCGCTCTCGCTCACCAATGAGCTGGCGTATGGTTTTTGTTTTCACCCGAAGTTTGAGAAGAATGGTTACGTGTTCACCAACAGCAACGGCCCGCGCAGTGGTGAGGGCAGCAAGAACAAGAAGAGTCGGGTTTCGCGTTGGGTGATGGATCGCAAAACTTTTAAGGTCGATCCTGCCTCGCGCACGGATATTATCGAGTGGGAAACCAACGGACACGATGGTGGCGGTGTGGTATTTGGACTCGATGGCATGTTGTACATTACCACCGGCGATGGCACCAGTGACTCCGACGACAACGTGACCGGTCAGCGCATCGACCTGTTGCTTGCCAAACTGCTGCGTATCGACGTAGACAAGCCGGATGGCGACCGGCCCTACAGCATTCCGCCGGACAATCCCTTCCTTGATACTCCCAAGGCGCGCCCGGAAACCTGGGCGCATGGTTTCAGAAACCCGTGGCGCTTGACCTGCGATGAGAAGACCGGCCACATCTGGGTGGGTGAGAACGGTCAGGATTTATGGGAATCGGCCAAGCTCGTGGAGAAGGGCGCGAATTACGGCTGGAGCGTGTACGAGGGGAGCCACCCCTTTTACCTCGAACGCAAGCTTGGCCCGGGCAAGTTGCGTCAGCCGACCGTTGAGCATCATCACCGTGAGGCGCGTTCGCTGACCGGAGGCGTGGTGTATCATGGCAACGTGTTGCCGCAGTTGCGTGGCGCATACATTTATGGCGATTACTCCACCGGAAAGGTTTGGGCTGCCAAACACAACGGCGAGGAATTGCTATGGCATAAGGAAATTGCTGACACACCTTTCCAGATCACCGGCTTCGGTGTCGACACGCGCGGCAATCTGTTGGTCGTTGATGAGACAAGTGGTTTCCACGCGTTTGCGCCCAATCCGAATGCTGGTCGAAAGAGTGCCTTTCCTGCAAAACTCAGTAAGACGGGCCTGTTTACCAACACCCGCCTCCTTAAGCCTCACCCTGCGCTAATCCCATACTCCGTGAACGTGCCGCACTGGACTGACGGTGCACAGGCGCAGCATTATATCGCCCTGCCGGGTGACGCCAACACGACCATCGGCTTTACCGGTGGTCGCGCCTGGAACCTGCCCGAAGGCAGTGTGTTGGTGCAGACCTTAACGCTTGCTGGCAATCGCATTGAGACACGTCTTATGACTAAGCTGAATAACGAATGGGCCGGTTACTCATATAAATGGAATGATGCGCAGACTGACGCAAATCTCGTTGATCGGGATGGCACCGACCTTGCCCTTGAAGTTGATGGTATTCAGCGTCAATGGCGCATCCCCAGCCGTGCCGAGTGCATGATGTGTCACAGTCGCGCGGCACAATATGTACTCGGTCTCAACGAACTACAGATGAATCGTGACCATGATTATGGTGCCTTCAAGGCACACCAGTTTCAGGTGCTCGACCAGCTTGGCGCATTAAAGGGTGCCAAATGGGCCGATTACACAGGTGAGGGCAATGGCGCCAAGAAAAATAAACGTCTTACTGACCCGCGTGATACCGCCAAGGAGCTTGAGCCTCGAGTCCGTTCCTACTGGGCCGCCAACTGCGCCCATTGCCATATTGAAGCGGGCGGTGGTAACGCGCAGATGAAACTGGATTTCAACACCGCTCTAGACAAGACCGGCACCATCGATGCCAAGCCAGTGCACAAGGACTTTGGCATAGGCGAGAGCGCCCGCATTGTTGCCCCTGGTCGGCCCGATCATTCCGTAATGATGCAACGCATCGTGGGTGCTGCTGAAGGGCGCATGCCTCCAATCGGATCCACCACCCTGGATCCGCAATGGGTCAATCTTCTGGTCAAGTGGATTACCGAAGCACGAAAGCCTGAGGTCAACCCACCTACTTCACCCGAATAACGAGCTCTTCTAGGATAAGCTGGGTTCCGGGAGCTTCAGGTCACTTAATGACGCCTGCCAATAGACTGCTTTTTCCACAGCTCACCGCATCAGTAAATCCTCAACCTTGATTGAATTAAATATTACTCGGAGTTGCATATAGTAACTCCTAACTTAAACTGAACCGTCATGAAAACAATTGATGTTAAAAGTCTCATTATTGGCTTCCTGCTTTGCGCCGTTATATTCCTTGCAACCGGTAGTCGTGCTAACACACTGAATGCTGCAACCGATGTTCGCATTGTTGAGATTGACCGTGACATCGGTGCTGACTGGGATGCGATTGATACAAAGTGAAACCGACTTCATCAGGCAGCATCGGGTATTTAGATGCTGCAAACGCCTGTGCATAAACCGTGAAAATAAAAGAACAACTCGAACTTCATGGCATATATTTTCCTGCTATGTTCAAACCCGTTGAGCGAATCTTCGGAATTGTTCAGCCGGTTGATGGGCCAATGGAAGGGTAACCCCTCGGGGAAATTGTTCCGGTCAAGAGCTGGCCTTCGGGTTGGTTTAAGATAGGCCGATTGATTGAATGTCTCCACCAAAGGCATAAACCTTTAAGACAGGTCCTTCGGGACTTGACTAAAAGGATTGGTAGCCGTTTTGGAGTGGGTTACGATTCGCTCGCAGAACGGCTTTTTTATTTTCATCAATGAACGCTAGCCATTCATTACCGTTTTCTTTGACTGGCAGTGGAGTGCAAAGGAAGCAGGATCGAACCCATATACACCCCCTTTTAGCTTTGTGTTTGTTGGGTTTTTGATTTAGTACCGTTGGCAGATTGTGATGAAAAATTCTTCCACGAATCAGGCAAAACCGATGCCCAAAAATAACAGCGTGAACTTGTTTTTTTTGCTCGTTCTGTTCTGCATCTCTTCAACGATTTTCGCTCAGGCCGATCGAGATGAAAAGGAGGTGCGAATTGGCGGACGCACAACTCGACAAATTCTCATCCTGTTTGAATACAAGGGGGTTCTGGCTCTTAATGATCGCCAATGGTCCAGCTACCGACGAGTCTTCGGCTTTCTGGATGCCGATCGGGATGGACGGCATTCCAAGCAGGAATATATTGAAAACGGCGTCCATATGAATCGCCAGTCACGACAAGGCATCTTCCAAGCCTCGGATTCTAACCGCGACGGATATGTCTCCGAGTTTGAGTACGTTCTGAACCGAATTATAACCGACGAGGCCAAGGAGATATTTTACAAGATGGACACTGATCGTGACAGTCGGCTTACCGAGAAGGAGATTGTTGCCAGTGGAAAATTTAAGGACGAAAAACTAGCCAAGGCAGTTTTCAAGGCTCTGGATACCAATGGCGATGGAAAATTGATAATCCCGGAGTATTTGCGTGTCTGGGGTCGCTGGGCACGGAGTTAAGATAGATTTCTAGTAACACACAATGAATGCGCATTGTTTTCGCACGCATCATTTTGTTGAATCATCTCCCGGGTATTTTTTGCCCGATATGATCCTTGTCGTTGAAACGTGCAAGCATGACTTGGCGATGACGTTCCTCAAGACTTGCACGGCGCTCAGGTGTGAGGGTGTCTGCACATCGTGGGCAACAGATGCCAGGTTCATACTTGGGAGATTGTAGATCCTCCAGCTTGAGTGGCCAGCGACAACCGTGGCAAATCTCGCATTCCCCACGTTTCAGGCCATGCCCAACGGAAACCCGGTGGTCAAACACAAAGCATTCGCCTTCCCAGAGACTTTCCTCAGGCTTTGTGTTTTGCAGGTAATTCAAGATGCCACCTCGAAGGTGGTACACTTTCTCAAAACCTTCCTTCAACAAGTGTGCAGAAGCTTTTTCGCATCGGATGCCACCGGTGCAGAACATGGCAATTTGCTTGTTCTCGTCAGGATCAAGGTTTGTCTTTACGTACTCTGCCCACTCACCGAATGCGGTGGTCTTTGGATCGACAGCCCCTTTAAAGGTGCCTAGTTCCACCTCATAATCGTTGCGTGTATCAATCAGCATTACATCGGGGTTATTGATTAGTCTGTTCCAGTCTTCCGGATTCACGTATTCACCCACCCCGTTGCTCGGGTTCACTGAGGGATCACCAAGGGTGACAATTTCATCCCTGATAATAATCCGCAGCCGATAAAAGGTAAGTCGCTCAGTTGTGCATTCGCGGTGCGGCATATTGGCAAAGCGTTTATCGCAACGAATGAAGTCAAGCAACGCTTCAACGCCTTTCTTAGGACCGGCGACAGTAGCATTGAGGCCTTCTCTGGCGAGAATGATGGTGCCCAGCACCCCGGCCTTATCGCAGCAGGCTTGCAATGGATCCTCCCACTCCTTGCAATCCGGCAGATCGACGAAGTGGTAAAATGTGGCAATGGTTGATTCCATGTCCGGGCAATCTGCCATGATCGAGATTATTTCAAGCGCAGTCGAATGCGTTTAGGTAACTTGACCTTGCTGACTGGCTTGGGCGGCTCGGATTCCTTTGTAGGCAGAGGCATTGGCTCAATGGCAGCGGCAGGATTTTTCATGCGTAAGCCCATGCCTTCGGCCATGCTGAACAGGATATTCATAACTTCGATGGTCTCATTGAAAGTTCTGGCATCGACTACCTTTTGAAAGCGCTTGGCCCATTGGCTGCAATGTGTAGGGCGAATGCGGCGTATATCGAGTTCCTCAAGCTCCGGCCAGGACTTAAGTATTGCCCGGATACCCTCACGGCGTTTGCCCTTGGTGCGAGGCTTGAAACGCAAGTCGGTTTTCAGTTTTTGCAGATAAATCTCTGCCGCCTCACTAAAGGTCATACCGATGGCGGGAAGATTGTCACTCATGGCTTTCGGGTGATTGTCAGGTTGTCCACGTTTGGGCCACTGGCACCGACAGATTCAAGTCGGATTTCATTTAGGCCAACCTTCAGGGGCGCATCAATGCTGATGGATTTCCAGTTTAACCAGCTGTCGGTTCCAGTGAAGGGCAGTGTCTTGGCAATGACCTTGCCGTTGACCTTGAACTGTAACGGGCGACTGCCATCGGCAAGGGCGTAGCGAAAGGAAAATTTGTGTTCTCCGGCGGTCTTGGTCTGGATTAGCCAGTTTAGATGTTCACTGGAATCGGCCTGAAAGTCGGCAAAGCCCCTGCCTGTGTAGCCGCCATTATTCTTGGCAATACTGGGACCTTTTCTGCCAGCATCCTCCGCCTCAAAAATTTGAGGCGACTGTTTCAGAACAACTGGTTTGGCTTGAACAATTTTTGCTATCGGCTTGGCGGTGTTGGTTTTGCGGGTGCTTCCCACAGTAAGATGAGGTGCCTTATTATCACCATTGGTCAGGCGATTGAGCGTGTAGCAGATAAAGGTGTTGAGGACAGGTGTCTTATCTTTCGCGGTGAGATTATTTAAATTGAGCTGGTAGACATAGCCGGGGTTGAGTTTTTCCAGATCAAGGGAAACCGATTTACCATCCGGCGCGAGATTAAGGGCGGTAACCTTGATCGGTTCTTTGCCCAGCTGCGGTGAGCCATAGCTCTGGTGGTATTTGTAGTAGTAACGTTGGAAGGCAAAGTTCTCTTTCGCTACTTTTGAAAGTGGCTTGGTGAAGGAGAGCTTGAAGCCGGTATCGGTCAGGTTCATTGACAAAACGCTCATAGGTATTTTCTCGGTCCATGTAATTCGTTGCAGTCCGCTTCCGCCGGCCCATGAAAGGTGCGTTTGCCCAGCCCAAAGGCTTCCATCCGGAGCAAATGTGAAGCGGTGCATGCCGCGGTGTAGTCCTCCATTGTCAATAAAGGGGAGGCAAGCGCCTTGAGTCTCGCCGGCGACCTCATCGACTAGTATACGCAGGATTCGAGGTTTATTCATTTCACCAACGAGCAGTTGCCCTGTAAAGGGGCCAAATTTTCCCTTTGTGGTATCAGAGAGCATTTGGGTGGGGCTATTGGCCATGCTGCCCTGGGGAAAGAGCACCGCTGCCCGCGTACGCTTTGCACCAAATACAGACGGGGGCACCTTGAGAGGGTTGCGTCCTTTTTCCCATTCCTTGGTCCAGACGAGACTGGCAGGGTGTCCATAAAAATTATCTTCTTTTACATGAAAAAGTTTGCTGGTGCCCAGCCAATCTCCCTGATTGTCAGTGACCCACAGTCGTCCTTGCGCGTCAAAATTAACTCCGTTGGGGGAGCGAAAGCCGGAAGCGAAAGGGGTGGTCTTGCCATCGGGTGCAATTTTCATGATCCAGCCGCGATAAGGTGTGGCTGAATACATCCGGCCAGATCCTGCCCTATGGTTCTTGTAAAACTGTTCACGTGAAATGCCGTAGTGGCGGAATTCACCACGGATTTCGGGGCGTATGCTGGCCCCGCTGGAGGCGAGGTTGAGGCCTACGTAGTAATTGCCCGCCTTGTCGCGCGCGGGGCCGAAGGCAAATTCGTGGTAATTACCGGTCATGCCAAAGTCATCACTGATGGTTTGGTAATGGTCAGCCTCGCCATCACCGTCGGTGTCACACAGGCGCGTTAGCTCAGGGCGCTGCATTACGACCAGCGTGTGGTTATCCTCGGCAATAATCCCCAGTGGCTCGTGCAGTCCGTCGGCAAAGAGTTTCCATATTTTTGTCTTTGGGTTGTAAGTATAGACCTCGCCCCGGTGGAAACAGGCGGCTAACCGACCATCAGGCAGAAAAGTCAGGCCTCCGATTTGCACGTCCAGTCCCTTGGGGGCGGGGATGTTCTCAACCTTGTAATAGTCATTGATGCCGGCGCCATGGATGGCGAAGGCGGCGAACAGGACGAGGATGAAAATTGCGCGCTTCATTTTCCGTGGGCGTGGTGATTGGTGATGGAAAAGCTCTTGGCTTCTTCACTGGGCAAAGTAGTGACTCCCTGATTGATTTGCCCCTTTGAGACTTTTGTGTTTTCCGAGGCGATCGTGATACGTAGAGGGCTGTTGATATCTGGTATTCGAAAATGACGGGTTAAGCCCATGCCTGAGGGAAGGGCAGTGATACGTTCATAAATATTAGTATCGCCAATGGTGTAATGAAACTCAGGATGGCCGTCGATTTTGCGGTAGCCTTGAAACTGTACCTTGTGTGAATCGGCGTTGCCAGCGCTGCTGGGGAAGTCTTTGGGGGCTACATAGAACTTGTTGCCGATGAGCTTGGCCAGTCCGTTGCCATTACCCTTCCAGACGGGCATCGGGTCTACAAAGCCTCCGATCCATGCGTAACGCAAGTGACAGGTGCCTGCATCCCAGCAGTAGGAGACGCCATGGGGCAATGCTACGGCAATGGCTGCGGGCGAGGCGTCGTGCATGAAGATTCGATACATAAGAGGCCGGCGATGAGGCCAGGCGTGGAGATTCTTGTTCGAACCCGTCGCTCGGGCCATGGGCGAAACATTCTCATCCTGGGCAAGATTGGGCATTTTGATGCCCACATACATGGCACCATACATGATGAGGCCATGGCCGGGGAAAGTGCATACATAGGGGTAGACTCCTTTTTCCTTGGGTGCTTTAAATTTCAACTCGGCACTTTCATCAGGCTTGAGTACGGGCGTATGCCAGAGCACGGCATTGTTCTTGGGGATGTAGTTGGAATCAGGCGGTAAGGTGAGGGCAGCCTGTACGATTTCCAGTCGTTTGCCCGGGGCAACAATGGCGAGGTTATGCGCCATTTCATCAGCATTCTTGAAGGTAAGCATCACTTCCTGTCCGGGCTGCACTTCAAAGCGGGGCTTGTCGTACTGCAACCCTGGTAATGTGCCGATGGTGATTTTTAGAGGCGCGGCAGAAAGTGTAAATGCCGCGAATGCCAGTGCTAGAAAGCGAATCATGCGGTTCTTACTTTTCCTGAATCCACACGTTGCGGTAGCGCACGGGGTTGCTGTGGTTCTGGAACCAGATGGGTCCGGGCGCAGCACCTTCCTTTTGACCGGCCCCGGTCTTGTTCTTAAGCGCATAATCATCGTGGATCAGGATGCCGTTAAGCTTGGCGGTGATGCGGGCAGGGGTGGTGCGTTTGCCATCCACATCAAATTTTGCGGCGGTAAAATCCACATCATAGGTCTG
>CAYUXV010000306.1:0-6493 GCA_964448875.1 uncultured Verrucomicrobiota bacterium | reverse complement strand
GATAGTGCAGGTTTTACAAGACGTTGAATTGCGGGGAGTAAAACTGAAATTGGAAGGTGATCTGCGGCGTGAGTTGGAAACTAATCTTAAGCGTCTTAAAGGGATTAAGGCTTACCGAGGGATGCGTCACATGCGTGGTTTGCCGGTACGTGGTCAGCGGACCCAAACCAACGCTCGTACTCGGAAGGGATCCAAGAAGACTGTTGGTGTGCAGCGCAATCCGAACGCCAAGAAAGGTATTCACTAATTTAAATCATGGCTGACGAACAAAAAGACAAGGACGCTCCCGAGGAAAAAGCTCCCGAGGAAAAAGCTCCTGAGGAAAAAGCTCCTGAGGAAAAAGCGGAGAAGAAACCCTCAAAGAAGGCCAAGGAAAAAGCAGACACCAAGCAGGATGGTGATCCAGCAGGGGAAGAGAGTAAGGAAAGTTCTGCTGCTCCGACAGCTGCTGAATTGCTTGCGGATGACCTCGCCGATGCCAAGATAGTAAAGGCCAAGAAGTCCAAGAATATCGTCACTGGCATCGCGCATATTTTGGCAACATTCAACAATACACAGGTGACCATCACCGACATGCAAGGTAACCCCATCAGTTGGTATACTGCTGGTCGTGCAGGTTTCAAGGGTAGTCGCAAGAGCACAGCCTATGCTGCGCAGCAGGTGGCTCAACGAGCTGCACGAGATGCGATGTCTCATGGGCTGCGTGAAGTGGAAGTACGGGTCAAAGGGCCAGGAAGTGGTCGCGAATCAGCTGTTAGAGCGCTTCAAATGGTTGGCTTGGAGATTACTGCAATTACGGATGTGACTCCTGTTCCACACAATGGTTGCCGGCCATCAAAGCGCCGACGCGTTTAAACACAAATATTTTATATCATGGCACGTTACACTGGACCCCGCCTTCGAATCAGCCGCCGCTTCGGTGAGCCGATTTTTGGGCCATCAAAGTATCTTGAGCGCAAAAACTATCGCCCTGGAATCCATGGGCCGCGTTCGATGCGCCGTAAGACCACTGATTACGGTTTGGCGCTAATGGAAAAGCAAAAGATGCGCTACTACTACGGACTGATGGAGAAACAGTTCCGTAGTATCTACAAGGCAGCCATTCGACGTCGTGGCGTCACTGGTGAGATCATGTTGCAGATTTTAGAAACAAGATTGGATAGTGTAGTTTACAATCTTGGCTTGGCATATACACGTGCTGCAGCCAGACAGATGGTTGTGCACGGCCACGTCTTGGTAAACGGCCAGCGTGTGCGAACGCCATCGTATGCTTGTCGTGTGGATAACGTTATTGATATTAAGGATTCAAACAAGTCCCGCCTTCTGGCAACACGTAATTTGGAAATTTCCACAAGTCGTGCTGTTCCTGATTGGCTGGTTTTGAATAAGGATGCTATGCGAGGCAACGTAACCCGTCTGCCATCGCGTGATGACATTCAGCCGATCGCCAATGAGCAGACGATCGTGGAATTTTATTCCCGTTAGTAGTAAGCACCTCCGAGTGGGGGTATAACGCAATTATATGGGCCTCCCGTGAGACGGGAATAACATTGGGGGCCAGGTTAAAATTGCAAACAAAAGGATAAATAATGCCCATAAGACTGGCACCATTTGAACAACCTAATCAGCTTAGTAAAGACGAAGGGACTGCTACAGAAACTTACGCCAAGTTCACCGCAGAACCCTTTGAAATTGGCTATGGCTATACTATTGGCAACTCGTTGCGGAGGGTATTGCTCTCCTCGTTGGAAGGAGCAGCGGTAACTTCAATCAAGATCGACGGTGCTGATCATGAATTCGCGACCGTTGACGGTGTAGTTGAGGACGTGGCTGAAATTATTTTGAACCTCAAACAGGTTAAATTTCGACATAACCGTGAAAGCCAGACACCTCGTGAGCCACAGACACTCATAATTTCGGTCAATAAAGAAGGACCTGTGCTTGCGAGCGATATCGAACTTAATCAAAATCTTGAATTGGTAAATCCGGATCATCATATCTGTACCGTTGACCGGAAAAAGAAGTTCCTGATGGAGTTGGAGGTGCAGGTAGGCCGCGGTTTCCTGTCGGGAGATGAAAACAAAAAGCCTGGGCAGCCAATCGGCGTGGTTGCAATTGATTCAATTTTTTCGCCAGTAACCCGGGTTCGCTATGATGTGGGTGATGCGCGCGTTGGACAGCGGACTGACTACGATAAGTTGGATCTTGAAATTTGGACTGATGGTCGCATTACACCAGACGATGCACTCACTCAAGCCAGCGGCATCATCCGGAAACATCTCGACGTTTTTGTTAGTTACGACGAGAACGCCATTGAGTTTGAAGAGGAGGATAAGCGACAGAACGAGGAGAAGAGTGAACTGAAGAATCTGTTGTCAATGAGTGTGAATGAGATTGAGCTCTCCGTGCGTGCAGCCAACTGTCTGAACAACGCCAACATTACGACTGTTGGTGAGCTCGCGAGCAAGAGTGAAGCCGATATGCTTAAGTACCGAAACTTTGGCAAAAAGTCGCTCAATGAAATCAAGGATAAGCTGGTTGAAATGGGTCTGGGCCTAGGCATGTCATTTGATGATGAAATAATGGAGGGAATTCTTGCTAACATAGTAACTGAGCCGCAACCAGTTGATGATAGTGTCAGTTCAGTGCTGGCTTTTCACGACGACGAGGAATAGATAATGCGACACCGCAAACGAACAGCCAAACTGGGCCGTACGACAGAGCATCGTAATTCGATGCTGGCAAATATGGTGTGCAGTTTTATCAAGGAAAGTCGGAAGGCCGGTTCGATTAAAACAACACTGGCAAAAGCGAAAGCCGCCAGAGTTGTTGCTGAAAAAATGGTCACGATCGGCAAAAAAGGACAGGACAAAGATAAGACAGTCCAATACCGGCGACTTGCTGCATCGCGCTTGCGTGCTCCGTCTCGCACATTTTTTGCGATGAAGGGAGGCGTGCGCGGGCGTCAACGTCGAGCGGAATGGAATGAGCAGGAAGACGTCGTGCGCATTCTTTTTGATGACCTCGCCCCACGCTATAAGGATCGCCCCGGTGGTTACACACGTATAATCAAGCTTGGTCGCCGAAAGGGCGATGCGGCTCAGATGGCAATCCTGGAATGGGTTGAAAGTGAAAAGGTAGCAGAGGACGAGTCAGCTCCACCTGCCGGAACCAAGGCTGAATCGAAAAAGTCAGAAGAGACAGCCGTGGAAGAGAAGGTTGAGGGAAAATCTGAGGCTGAGCCGACGGAAGAAAAAACTGAGTCCAAAGAAGAGCCCAAGAAAGAAGCTTCGGATTCGGTAGAGGAAACTGCCGAAGCCAAGGAAGCGCCCGCCGAGGAAGCCCCCGCCGAGGAAGCCCCCGCCGAGGAGGGTGAGGCAAAGCCTGAGGGCAGCGACGATGAAAAGAAGAAAGAGGAATAACCCTTTCTCTAAAACTTTGACACCCGGCTCCGCAAGGCAGCCGGGTTTTTTGTGCGCTTGTACCATGCTGGCAAAGCCGTATCATCCCTGTTCAAAGGGCTGGCTACATGCAAACCATTGATTACGTTGTTCTCTTTGTTTATTTCACAGTCATGGCTGGGATCGGCTTTTGGCTGATGCGCAAGCAGAAGAAGCAGGAGGACTTCTTCATGGGCGGCCGCCAGTTCGGAAAACTCTTCCAGACTTTCGCAGCATTCGGCGCGGGCACTGGCCCGGCCGATCCGGTTAACACAGCACGCGGAACGATTGCCAACGGCATCAGTGGCATGTGGGGGGTGATGTACTGGCTCTTCGTTACACCCATCTATTGGATCAGTGCCGTGTGGTACCGACGCATGCGCTGCCTTACCTTGGGGGACTGGTTCGTGGAGCGCTATGAGTCAAAGCGCCTTGGCATGGCGTACGCCATGTTTGGTTGTTGCTACTACATGATTTATGGGGCGATGTTCTTCACTGCCATTGGGAAGGTGGCGGGACCGTTGATGGGCGACACACTATTTGGCGTGCCTTTGCAATATTCGTTGTTACCCATCATCGCCACCATCATCGTGCTGTACGGTCTGCTCGGCGGCATTGCGGCGGCCTACTGGACCGATCTTATTCAGGGCATCTGCATCATCCTCCTTTCGGTGTTGCTTATCCCCTTTGGTCTCAGTGCCGTGTCTGCAGCGCATGGCGGGTCCGGCATGATGGATGGTTTTCGCATCATGCACGAGCAGTTGCCGGACCATTTTTTCCAGCTGGTTGGATCCACCTCCGCCAGCGAATTCCCGCTTTATGCCATCGTCATCATTGTAATCATCAACATCATCGGCATCGTGCTTACGCCGCATTTCATCGTCACGGGCGGCGGCACGGCCAAGAGTGAATGGGATGCCCGCGTGGGACTGTTAACCGGGAATTTCATCAAGCGTTTCTGTACCATTGGCTGGGTAATCACTGCGCTCATCGTGCTGACGCTGTATTCCAATGATGCCGCACTCGTGGGGGATCCTGACAAAGCGTGGGGTGTGGCCACCGAGAAGTTACTTGGACCGCTTGGCATCGGCCTGGTGGGCCTGATGGTTGCCTGTCTGCTGGCCGCGCTGATGAGTAGCGTGGATTGCTACATGCTCGTTTGCTCCGCGCTTGTTGTGCGCAACGTCTATGTGCCGTTCGTCAATCCCGATGCCGGCGAGCGCGAGTGCCTGCGTTTTGCGCGCATTATCGGTGTGCTTGTGGTGGCTGGTTCGGTGCTGATGTCCTGGACTATCTGGGACCTCTTCAGCAATCTTCAGCTTACCTGGATTTTTCCAGTCCTGTTTGCCGCTGTCTTCTGGCTGGGCATGTATTGGCGGCGGGCAACTGCCAAGGCCGCATGGATCACTTTTTCCTTTGGCCTGCTGTTTTTCTTCGTCATCCCTATCCTGCTGCCGACGATGAATAGCGGCATGAAAACCAGCAGCAAATGGACCGCCACCAGTTACTTCGTGGAAACCAAAGTGGAGCGCGTGGCCAGCCCAGCCGATGTCCGCATCCGCAACGTGAAAATTCAGCAGTGGAAGAAGCAGGTGGAAGGCGAACCTCACGCTGTGCTTCGCGCTGCCAAGCACAAGGTGCTGGGGGCCAAGCCGGAGCCGTTAAAGAAGGGTGAGAAATTTACTGACACGAAGAAGGGAGGCGGTGTTTCGCTTTTCTGGACCGGAAAGGTGCAGCCCGCCATAACTCTGCAACAGAAACGGCTGGAGAACGAAATCAAGGTATTGCAGGAGCAGGTGAATCAAAATGAAATCAAGCTGTTGCAGGAGACGGGGAAGCAATTGCAACAGTTGCAATTGCTGCAATTGGAACGAAAGCTGTCCCTTCAGGGTTCAGTTGATGGGACAGAACGTAAGCTTGAGGCCTTTTTGGAGGGCGAGTTGCTGAAGCAAATGGAGAAGCACAAAAAATCAAACCGGCCTCTGCACAAGGCCATTGATGATAAAAAGACCTCTCTCGCAGCACTGCTGTTGCAGGGTCAGGACTTATTGGAGGTGGAGAAAGTAAAGGGCATCACGGTCAGTGAGGAAGGCCGTGTGGTTGTGGCTCGGCAATACAAGGAAGATGTTCCATTGGTCGCCGGTGGGCGTTTCCGACTGGACATGGTGCTTTACGACCAGTTCGGCGTTGAGATGGCCACGAAAAACAAGGCCGCAATCAAGACGCTCGATTTGCCCTTTGCCATCATCGCGCCGTTTTTGGTAATGATTATTGCCAGCCTTCTGACACAGCCCAACAGTAAGAAGGCGCTGGATCGGTTGTATGTGAAAATGAAGACCCCGGTGGATTCTGATCCGGAGCAGGACAAGGCGGAAATTAAGAAGAGTTATGCCAACCCGGACCGGTATGATGACACGCGGCTATTCCCAAACACCCAGCTGGAGCTCACACGACCGACGAACCAGGATTTTTGGGGCTTCCTCATCTGCCTTGCCATTTGTTTTGTAATCATTGGGCTGATCGTGTTGGTGGCGGGGATAGGGGCAAAATCGTAGCGGGGGACACGTCTACTTTATTTTCCGGCAAGAGATACGTCCTTAAATCATGAAGAGAATTTGATGAATTAAAGGGGCCAGATGATGTTGCCCAGTACAGTTGCCGGACATAAAATTCTGATAATGAAAGCCATGATGATAAGCGTTGCGCTCGTCTTGGCGATGGGCTGCGGGAAGAAGGCAGACCCGGAACCTCAAGAGCAGGCGAAAGCCGCTTCAAAACCTGATCTCCCTGTTTCGAAAAAGGAAACTCCACAGCCCAAGCCTAAAGTTGACCCCACAAATCACAAAAGGCTTCTTTGGGAATTTGAAACGGGAGAATGGGAAGACCCTGAGGGAGATACTCACAGAGGTATATTCTCCTCCCTCGCCATCGGTTCTAATGGCACGGTTTACGTCGGGTCAAATGATTCCAAGGTCTATGCCATCAATCCCAAGATTGGGATCAAGTTATGGGAATTTGAAACGGGAAATTATGTACGCTCCTCCCCCGCCATC
>CAYUXV010000305.1:0-6202 GCA_964448875.1 uncultured Verrucomicrobiota bacterium | reverse complement strand
GCGAAAAAATGACTTTTGCCCGATTCAGGCACCGTCCCCATTACAAGCTTGGTAAGAGACATGCCAAAAGTGCAAAAAGCAAACCCACTCAACAAACTCACTGCACAGACAATACCAAAGGTGGATTCGATCAATTTGCTGCTCATCCCAATCCAGATGAGGATTATCAAATACCAACCCCCAGTGGCTAACACCATCAACGGCCGACTCCCCAGTCGATCCAATCGAGAACGCAAGAACCAAAGTGTTGCCAATCCCCCGACATACTTTGCTGCATCGGCATAGACTACCAGATCATCAGGCATATCAACGGGCCCTTTCAAATATTTTACTATAAACGCCATCAATCCCCCCATCAACACCGCCCACGCGAAATGAACCTCGAGTAATTTCCGAAAAGGCTGATGGTGAAGTATCTCACGCCAAGGGGCAGGTTGCTTGTGATCTATTTCCTCGGGGTTAACTGGAGCATCTGGCACCTGATATATGAACCAAAGACTTATCAGCCCAGTTAAAAGACTGAAGGCAAATAAAATAGCAAACTTTTGATTGGTGGGATTCGCTCCAAGAAGAACGGCCGTAAAGAGAAGACAAAGCAGGCTCCCCAAGCTGTAACAGGCATTTTCCCAAGTGAGATAACGTCCACGAATTTCTTCAGGGATCAGGCCGGTTATCCAAGGGAACCAAGCGGTGCTGGCAACACCTCGTACAAGGTTGAAACAAAATAGCGTGCCAATCACAATCGCTAACTGATTATCCTGACTGATGTGGCCATGCAATAATGGCACCGCGATAAGTGGCAGAACAAAAATCAACCGGATAGTCCACCCTGTGGCAATGAATCGTTTGTACCCAATTTGACTCACGTAGCCAGCTGCAGGAATTTGAAGGGCAACCATGAGTGGCGTGAGACCCGAGATAATTCCCATCTCCGTAGCACTTGCCTCCAAGCTTTCAGCATAAAGGAAGATCGGACTGCCCATCAACAATAGGCACGAGACAAAGTTGAAGAAGAAAAAGGTGAACAGATGGTTCACTCCTGTTGGCCAGGCAGTTTTAACGTCGGACATTTATTTATCGCCCGAAACACCCCCAGATTTCCAATCCGTCTGTGAAAGGCGATACCATCCTACAGCCGTAAGAATGAGTCCGGCCCAAAGGAATATATACAGCGGGTTCACCAAAATATCGTCGCCAATGGCGAGACGAGGAAATTCGATCCCCCATTTGCTACGAACCACCAAGCCCCCGAGATACCACAGCAGGAAGAAAATCCCCAAACCTCCAACGCACCAGCGATTGCTCCGGAACAAGAGATACATCCCCAGACCGCCCGCTACAAAGGTAGCCATATAGCCAAGCGTAACGGTAGTAACATGCGTTGCCAGCCAGAAACGGGTGTCGAGCACTGCTTGCATCATGGTAAAGGTGTCACCATCGCCGATTGCGAGGAAATGGGCGACGAGCAACGTCGAGAACCCACCTACGGCCGCGATGGCGTTACCGATACCGGGCTGGCTCCGTTGCAGGCGCTCCAGAACCAAACCAAGGATGACTGCGCCCCAACCGATGAAGATGGCCGACGAATACAGCGTAGTGACTGGTGGGTAACCGGAAATCCAAATGCGAGCTACGAGGCCGAAAGTATGAACTAAAAATGTAAATGCGATGAGATTGAAAGCCGCACGATTGAGAACGGTTGATAGAGCCGCCGTACTGGGCTTACTTGAATCGCTGGGTGTAAACCAATATTTGCGCGGCATACTGCCGACCAGGATGAATGCAATCTGACTAGTAACAAATACCAGTAACCAGAACGTGATCCCCGATGTAAATCCATACGAATGCAGGCCTTTACCGAGCTGGTTTACACCAAACCATGACCATGCAGTAATAACGTTACCACCTAGGGACAATAATGCCAATCCTCGTGCCTGAATCATGCCGCCTAAACGTGCATGCAGGATAATGGCATTCCACAAGACGATCATCAAAGCACCATTTTCCTTGGGATCCCATCCCCAGAATCGTCCCCAAGAGTCATCCGCCCAAAGCCCACCCAACACGGTACCTACAAAGCTGAGCAACAGTGCGAAACAAACAATTCCAAAAATCAGGCGTCCGGTAGATTTGATCCGTTCCTCGTCTACTGGAGCGCCAAACAACCAACTAGCACAGATCAAAAGGAATCCAATGAGATACATCGCGGCACTGGTAGCAAACGGCTCGATGTGATTGTAAGACACTTCAAACCCTGTATCGCCGACGATTGGAGGGGGCTTGGGCTTGCGTTCTGCCTCAAGATTCTCGATAGCCTTCTTGTTTTTACTTTTTCCATCATCGGCCTTAAGTTTGGCAATAGCCTGATTGATGCGTTTCTTTTCAGCCTCCCAATCTGCGTTTTTTTTATTCAGTCTAACGTTGTTTTTCTCCAGCCATACACGGGTTTTATCCAAGTTCTGATTAAAGGATTTTTTGTCGTTCTGCTGCCAAGCCAGCAGCATACTACCCCAGTAATTTATTGGCTCCTTACCGCTATCCCGCAATCCCTTAAGCATTTCGGCTTGAGTCGCAGTTAGTTTATTAATGTCACTCTCGCGAAGCACGGTCATCACCCGCTCCTGCATAAATCGCTCAACTTCTTGTTTGTCTCGATTATTAGCTAATTTTCCACCTAGAGATTGCCAATCGTAATCGTCAACAGGTGGCACAATATGAGGGACAATGAGCGCGGTTAGATTAATGTAGCGTTGCAGGTGCATGCCCAATTCGTGGAATTTTTCCTCGTCTGGACTAAGCACTTGATCAGCTTCCTTTTTCTGCCGTGCCTTAATTGCCTCTTTAATCAACGTATGCATCTCTGGGACTAGTTCTTCCAGTGTGTAGCGAAACCCATGACGCTGGGTCAGCCCCAAGGTCTGAAGCACATGAAGACTTTCAATCCGGAAAATCCGGTATTTTGCGGCAGCCGGCGAACCGGATAATGTGTCTAGCAACCACTTGATGGCAGGTCGTTTCACTTCCTGATCACGGCCTCGCCTGTCCTTGACCATCTCAACGACAGTTTGCCGTTCAGACATAAGGATAAGATAATTGCGCGCCAACGAATCATACGGCTTCACACGACCCGACTCTACCACCGGAAGCCGACCAAACCCGTGCATGTCCATGCCTTGGAAAGCTTTTTTGGGCACTGTAAACACCTTCCCCGCCACCCATAGCACCATAACTCCCAAGACAATCCACGGGAGGTTTCGGGTAAAACTACCCTTTACCTTCGGCTCTTCATTCTCCGACGTAGATCCAGCTAATTCTTTATCCTTCTTGCTCATACCCGCTTTTCTTTCTCCCTCAGATAACCCAGCAGGTGCATAATGAAATGAGCCAACAATCCCGTCCCAACAATCATGCAGGAAACATAGGGAATCATCCATCCGGCGTTTCGAACTACTTGCAACACAGTGCCTTGATCCTTACCGCGAATAGATGATTGATAGAATGTCTCGCCCTGGTAACGCATCGGGTTGTTCATCCAAATCTCCAGATTGTCGCGATCTACATCGCGGCTTTTGTCTTCCAGACGAATGGTCGCACGAAAGTCCTTGGGTTGCTCAGTGCCAATGTATTTGTCGTGGACGAATTTTTTAAGATGAATTGTGTAAGGCTTATAGGTGCGACGAAAGCGTAACATCACCTCAAAAGTATGACCCTCAACAAGTACAGGTTCCCCAACATCAGCGGGATTGTAAGGAATCATTGGAGCAAACACCGAATCAAACAACGTTGATACAGCAAGTCGGGCCAATTCCTTGGACTTGCTTTTTTCTTTTAGAATAATTCTGGCAGAAGGGAAATCGATCGATTGATCTGCTGCTGCGCCACTGACTTCGGGTTTAGAATGGATATGAAACGACCGGCCGCGGCCGCGATCCGCCCATGGTTTCTCCCCGTCGTTAAACCCACGATGGATATCGGAATTCAGCATGTACTCGACCACCTCCACGTCGAACGGTAATGACTCATGCTGGATCAACCCACCGGCACGCAGGATTTTCGCCGGGATAACCGTAACCTTGTTAGAAGCTCCATGTGCAGTGTCAATCACCACCAGTTCAGAGTCACTGGCATCACGATCGTGGTGAATAAAATTTGAGGACTGGCCAACCATAATGGACATCTTCCCCTCTACAGCAGCCGAACCTGTGATTACTTCGGCAACCAGCATCAGAATAATCCCCCCGTGTACCAGCACCATCCCTGCCTTGCGCGCAAAGAGAATCCAGCATGCACCAAGCAATACCAGTGCCGCTATTTCCCCATTGGCCAGACGCCAAAGTACCCGCCAAAATGCCGCTTCATCGGTGATTGCCAAGTTCTTCAAAAACGCGCCCTGAATGACCATCCAGGTTAATACAGACCCGATCACCATTGCCAGAATGCCAAAAGCCAATCTCTGCCCACTTGCATAAACCTTGAATCGCACCATGTGCGCCGCTATCAGGTTCACCAGCAACACCGAGCCGATCAACCAACCACCCGGAAAATAAATTCCGCCAGGCACATTCCACGCGCGGGGGAAAAATATTTTAAAATCAATCCAGCAAAACCATGGAATTTCCATGCCATGTGGTGCGACAACAGGAATCGAAATGTCCACAGGCAGGGTTGTACGAAAATACTTATCAACCACTGTCCACAAACCCTCATCCACCTGGGCCACCGTACCAGCAAACACAATAAATACTGCCATGCCCAGCAGTACAACTGTCAGGCGCAGAGAGGAAATGAAGCGCAATGCCATTTTTAGCCAGGACTTCCCTGGCTTCGCTTGGGTTTCCTCTGGCACGGCTTCTGGTTCATCACCATCAACCTGGGGATCGTTATTAATTTTCTTTGCCATCCTCGGTAAAACGAATCGACTTAATAAAGGTGCTGAATTCTTCTGTCTTCAAGGCTGTAACCGCATCGTGTCCTTTCAGCTTAAAGAACCAACTTTCCTCCCCTTTATTTCCAGATACCATCAACAACCGCATCCGCGTCGCAGTGTCCGGATTGTGCATGTGAACGAGGTGTGCCGACTTGCCATCGACCTCCATGTCCGTCACCCATTCCTTGATCGGGTCTCCTGGCAGATCCATTTGCATTATTCCGGCCCATCTCATGAGATGAGCGTTTAATTCTCCACGTGCTTTTGAGATGGTTAGCTCGACATTCGCCTGTTCACCCGGAATTAAAAAGGATCCCATAACAAACGGACGTGGTTGGCCTTGTTGCCAACCGAAAGGTATTTCCCATGATGTCAGACCCGGCAAAGGGTTAGCAAAAACCTTGGCAGCCTTCTCGCCGGGCAAAACTGTTCGCGTATATTCGGTTTTTTTCCCACCGGAATCAACAAGTGTCAAAACTTCCATTTGTTCCTCTTTGCCGTTCTCCTCACTGGTTACCTGAAGAACAGAAGCCGCGTACTCAAAAGTCCTGTTTTCTCCGGACTTAGAATCAGGATAAGTCAACTTCACTGTACCTGTCTTTCCTTCCCACGTTCCCTCGATGAGTTTACCATTCTTGGGTGTGATGGTTAGAACACCATCCTTCCCAAAAGTAACCATTTGTTCTTCTGTGTCCCATTCATGCATTAAGTAGATCGGATACTTTGAGGCACCCGGCTCGCCTTCACTCCGATTGAGCACTAGCACACCTATCCGCGGATCATTGATGGTCAAGGTATCTCCTTCATGTACATAGGAGACGGTTTGGGACTGCTTTTCTCCAAAGACCTCCATTGTGTACTTCAATTTGTCTCCCATGCTCTTTTGCCATGTCATCTTAAGTGGCACACCGCCCACATTAATCGTGCCTGTGCCATCGGCCTTAAAAGTCCAGGTCAATTGCGGGCCCTCGGCAGGGCGACCCTGCCATGTGCCAATGAACTTGCTCTTAGCAAATCGAATACTCCCTGTGAATCCATCCAGTGCCAAAATTGTTTTCTCAACCACCTCCGCATTCCCGATTACCTTGAAAAACCATGCGTTGCCCTGGGCCTCGACCCAGTCCACCACCAAAGCCTGAGCATCCGCAGGATTTTTCAATTTCACGCGGCGACCGGAAAACCCATCTACCTCTATTGGCGAGATCACTTTTTTGGCCTCATTTTCGTCCGGAGGCTTTATTCCCAACTGTCCGGCCCATCGCGCAATATTTGGAC
>CAYUXV010000304.1:0-3698 GCA_964448875.1 uncultured Verrucomicrobiota bacterium | reverse complement strand
TTCGAAATCCGACCCAAAAGGAATGGGGCCCAATCTTGAAGCATGGCAAACTCATCACGCAGATGACTCTTGCTCCGGAGTTGCCGCGATCCTTGGCACTAATTAAGGCGTTAGAAAAAAATGGGAGCATTCCCAGCGGTGGCCACACCAATGCTGACGAAAAGACACTGAAACCTGCGCTTGAAGCCGGCATGAATCAAAGCACGCATACATTCAACGCAATGAGCAGTGTGTTCAAGCGCGATGCATATCGCACAGCTGGCATGCTGGAATTTGCGCTGGCAAACGATGCCGTTGCCTGCGAATTGATTGCCGACGGCATGCACGTACCACCCGTCTGTATGCGCATGCTGTTCAACGCAAAACCACGCGACAAAGTAATTATCATTACCGACGCCACCAAAGGCGCAGGGCTCAAGCCCGGTAGTAAGTTTGAACTCTATGGCATCAAGTGCAAAGTAACGCCTGTGACCGGGCTCGTGGCCAATGGCAAGGGTCTAGCCGGTAGCACACTCACCATGATACGTGCGGTACAGACCGTCGTCGAACAAGCCGGGGTCCCATTGGTGGATGCGGTGCTGGCGGCAACACTTAATCCAGCACAACAGCTTGGACGAGATGGCGAATTCGGGTCACTGGAAGCAGGCAAACGTGCTGATCTAGTTTGGTTTGATAACCGCTTTCAGGTGAAAGCCGTTTGGCTTGATGGGGATCTGCGTTTCCTCGCCTAAATAGGCAACAATTCCTTGAATGCTGTAGCTAGCTGGTTTTGCTTAAATTCAAACCCTTGCTCTCGCAGCTTGCGGGATTCAACACGGATACTAGCCAACAACAGTGCATCCGCCATTTCGCCAAGTATCAACCGTGCCATGAATGCAGGCAGTGGAAAACAAGCTGGCCGCCGCAATGACATGCCAAGTGTTTTGGCAAAATCCACGTTTGTTTCCGCGCCAGCGGCCACATTCACGGGCCCCGACAGACTTTCGTTCTCCAAACAATACAGGATAGCCCGAACAGCATCCGATACCGAAACCCAACTCCACCACTGACACCCATCGCCAACACGACCGCCTAAGCAGAACTTAAAAGGCGTCAACATTTTTGCCAATGCACCCCCTTTTGGACTTAGTACGATTCCAAACCGCAGGTGTACCACACGAATTCCAGCATCTTGAGCAACCATCGTTGTCGCTTCCCAGTCATGTGCCATTTTGGCAAGGAAACCATCTCCCGACGGGCTATCCTCAGTCAGTAGTTCGTCTCCTTGATCCCCATAAATTCCAATAGCCGAAGCAGACAATAACACTCTCGGGACCTGATCCATGGAAACCAACGATTGACATAAAACACGAGTTGCATTGACTCGACTTTCGTAGAGACGTTTTTTTTGGGCAGTCGACCAACGCCTAACCCCTATATTCTCCCCGGCCAGATGTACCACAGCATCACATCCAGTCATGGCATTAGGATTCGGTCCCTCGAACGGTGGATTCCATAAAATTCCATCATGGCCAGTCCGCACAAGAGGCGTCACTTCATTGCCCGCAGATTTTAAAACTGACAACAAGGTTGTCCCAACGAGCCCATGTGAACCTGTAATGATAATCTTCAAAACCGAATACCAAAAAATTGGCACTCCCGGCAGGAATTGAACCTGCGACCCACGGTTTAGGAAACCGTTGCTCTATCCAACTGAGCTACGGGAGCACATGTGAAAATGTACGATTCACCCATACCATGCCGCAAGCAATTCCCAGCATTGCGATTGGCTTATTACCACTGCCGGCAATCAACGAGCCCATCAGACCGCCAGCGTCCGAGTGGTCGTGGGAGTTATTGATCCTCTGAACTTCTCTAAATCAAGATGGTGGGGTAAGATTCTCTCAGAGATGAAAGCACTGATTCCAATTGTTATAGGTTTGTTGGTTGTGGGGTGTGGGAAGATGGAGGTTGAGGCAGCGGTTCGTAAAGCTGCCAATGGCGCGGAGTGGTTGTACCACAAAGCTGTACGGTATCAGAAAAACAGTGATCCAAGTATAGTTTGTCTGGAGACTGGTGAAAGAGTTGAAGTTAAGTATTCAAATATCAAATGGGAAGAGGTGGACAAATGGAATAAGGGCAGGCAGTTGCACATCGCTTATATGCCGAGCACCGGCCCTGTGCTTTTGGACCCCAAAACACGAAAGGCAATCCCTATTCTAAGCGGCCTCAAAGAGCATCCCATTGATGCCCTGCTGGATAGGCGATTACAGAAAGCGCAATCTACAGTGGGCATGGTGGAATGTTATGTGGGTATTACCGAGTTATGGGATTATGAGTCCACCGACGATCAGGGTGATGCTCTCGAAGTATTTGCCGAAGCCTTGCCGCCCGCTGACTTGTAGAGCTTGACGACCTCTGCATCGCTCAAAGCGCGATCGTACAGACGGACATCATCCAGGCCACCGTTGAACCAATGCGTCATATGAAACCCGCGCCAACGGACGGGTGCCGGCATCCCCGCCTTGGTCGCGATTAACGCCCCGTTCTTGTAGAACCTGCCCGTGCCTTTATCAAAGGTAAAGGTCAGCATCTGCCACACGCCCTTAACCACTGTGCCGGCGGGGATATCCTTGGGCGTGAAGCGCTTTGCCGTTGTTACGCCACAATATACCGCTCCTGCTTGAGAACTGTGGAAATACCAGCCGTTCCAGCGTACGTCGTCGTGGTGGGTTCCCATCCTTCCCGACCACCTGGCTCCGTTGACTACACCAACGCCACCACCCAGAACGTCACGCCGCCACCACCATGATACCGTAAAAGCATTCGTGTTAGGGCATTCCGCGTTCGTTAGGAGACCAGGTCCACTAATCTTGGGATACGGTATAAGTACGGGGTCGCCCAAGGTCACGGCTTTTCCAATCCGGCCGGTCTCCCAGGTTGGCGGACCTTTGATGTCCGTGTGGATGGCCCAGGCGTGCTTCTTGCCTACGGAATCCTTATAGTCTCCATCGAACTTCCAATAGTTCACAAGGCCCTCTTCCGCAACAACGGTTGTCGTGAATAGAGTTAAGCACATAACCAGAATCTGCTTCATGCCCATCAGCCTCCGCCACCACCCTCAACCGTCCAGCTCTATTGGGCTTTTCAGTATTCACTTCTTTAACTGGTTTCGCCTTTGCGCCTGAGCCGGTGATAGGCCGGCCGACGGTAGTAAATGAAGCTCGCCGCCAGCCTCGGCCGCCTTGTCGATTGCCGATTGGACAGCTCGTCCATCTCCTGCTTTCACATGAATGTCCACAGTCTATTTTTTGACTCTTGCGGACTGTTTCTTCTTGCCGCGCCAGGCGTCGATACCATCGGGTCGTACGAAGCCGATCTGCCAGTTGTCCTTGGTGAAACTGTTAACGGAAAACTTCATGCCGGTCCCCTCGAAGGTGACGTGCTGGGGCGGTTGAAACTGAAACGCTAGGTTCCACTTTCCTCCTGGGAACTCCAGTTCAGCTGCCGTGACCTTCAGCTTCGTGCCGGGCCGGACGTCGGATTCTTTCCCTTTTTCATCCACGCCGACAATCCGCTTCCAGCGCGGCGGACCACCGGGCGATTTCCAGCGGCCGGGAATCTCGAAATGCGCTCGTTCAAACCTGGTCCACTCCGGGATCATTCGAACTGACATTCGGCCACCGTAGAAAAATGCCTGCCAGCGGCACTTATGTTCA
>CAYUXV010000303.1:0-5103 GCA_964448875.1 uncultured Verrucomicrobiota bacterium | reverse complement strand
GTCCAAATTAAGGTCTTCGCGAATTTCCTTTTCGGCCACACCTAGGCTGTTCCGGCAGATATAAGCAATGGTAGCTGCGCTTCCGAGCCAAAGGAGGACCTTGTAACGAGTCAGGCTGGGTTTGTTGGCTTGACTCATGCTCGCGAGAATTTACTTCCCGATCCGATAGATATGAGTTTTTGTGCGGAGGATCAGAGAGTTGCCATCGACGGCAGGGCTAGCCATAAAGCCCCCATTAAGCTTGTTTTCAGCTAGCTTTTTAAAAACTTGGCCCGGAGCAATTACAGTAGTCTTGCCTTCCTCGCTGGAGAAGTACAGTCGTCCATTTGCATATATTGGAGAGGCAGAATAATTGCCACCAATCCGTTCGCTCCAGATTTCCTTCCCGGTTTTAGCATCAAGGCAGGTCACGATGCCGCCCCTGTCATCAACCATGTATAACAAGTCATCAACGAGTAGCATCGAGGGTTTCTCAGGTACGGCACTGCGGGCGTATCGCCACGCGATGTGGGTGTCGGTGACAAGGCCTGTTCCTCCTGGGCGGACTGCTAAGATTTGGCTCTTAGAATAACCGGTTGAGATAAAAATTAAACCATGACCCAGTACCGGCCTTGTGCCGGTCGAGTGCTGCCCCAACTCCTCCACGCGCCATAATTCACGACCGGTGGTTGGTTCATAGGCGTAATGAGCCTTGGCACTACTGCTGATCAGGACGGGGTGGCCATTTATTGTGGCAATGTGTGGAGTGGCGTAGGCCTTACGCCAGTCACCATCTGCTTTGGGCTTTCCATCTGGACCCAGGTCTTTGTAGTCGACCGATCGTTTCGTATTCCACACCGTGCGACCGTTATTTTTGTTCAAGGCAAATACATACTGTAGGTCAGCTCCATCATGATGATTGATAAGCAGATCACCAAAGAGGATGGGGGAACTGCCAGCACCACGAAAATGATCACACACAAAATCTCGGCGGACCCATAATACCTTTAGTGTCTTCGTGTTGATGCATGCAATGCCGGGTGACCCGAAGGTGATGTAAACGCGATCTGCCTCTATTACGGGCGTAGGTGATGCGTAACTATTAAACTTGTGACAGAACTGCGGGTTGGAAACCTCGAAAAGCACCTTGTCGAGTAATATTCGGCCGGAGTTGCTATCAATACAGAGAACAGAGAGTTTTTTACCATCCGCAGTGGCTGTGGTTAGCCAGATTTGTTTGCCCCATATAACCGGGCTCGACCAGCCCTTCCCGTGAATGGCAGTCTTCCATTTTACATTAATGCCCTCACCCCATTTAAGTGGTAGAGTGGCGCTATTAGCATGGCCGTTTCCGCTAGGGCCCCGGAATTGCGGCCACTCGCCTTTTAAAAAAAATGATAAGGTTATTGCAATTAGGCTGAGAAAAGTCCGCATGAACAGAGTCTCGGTCAATTGATCAACATAATACAATCAATTTTCAATAATCATAACCTTGACCCATTGTTTATACAGCCAGACAATTCATCTGCTATCAGTTAATGATGGGTGCTAGTAGATATGGCTCCGAAAAAGACAACCAAGAATTCTAGGCCAGAAATACCACGTAAGACTGTGTATCGACTTTCGATATACAATCGATGTCTTCAGCGACTTGCTGCTAACAGTATTAAAACCGTATCGAGCGAAGCTCTCGCTCGTGCCGCTGGAGTAAAATCGCCGCAACTCCGAAAGGATCTTGCGTATTTCGGTCAGTTTGGAACGCGCGGCCTTGGATATGATGTAGAACAGCTTTCCAAAATGATCGTTGAGCTTCTCGGCACAAACAGTCTTCAACCTGTCGTGTTGGTGGGTGTTGGTAATCTTGGTCGCGCGTTACTCTCCTATCGTGGATTTCAGAAGGAAGGATTCGAGGTGGTAGGTGCATTTGATATCGAAAATAAGAAAAAAAATGAAAAGAGCCCGCCTTTGCCCGTTTTTCCAATGAGCAGTCTGGATTTGATTATTCGTGAAAGAGGTGTGCGAATGGCAATAATTTGTGTGCCTCCGGAGGAGGCACAGGAAGTAGCCAATGATCTTGTGGCTGGTGGCTGCACCGGAATTATGAACTTTGCGCCGACCGTCTTGCAGGTGCCAGAAGAGGTAATGGTTAACAATGTAAATCTTGCAATTGAGCTGGAGAATCTGAGTTACTTTGTTCAGTGAACAAATATATGTTTGATTCTACTCAAGTGAGAAATCAACTTGGAATAAGAATATCGTTAGATGGAAGATTTAAAAATGACGTTTAGCTGCATCAAGTCCACAGCAAGTTTGCCGCAAATAATCCTGATCGTTACGTTTCTTGTTGGTGACGCAAAGGCTGATTGGCCAGCCTATCGTCATGACACTGAGCGAACAGGTTATACATCCGAAACACTGTCGGAAGATTTGTCACCGCAATGGGTGCGTTATACAGCAAAACCCCAACCAGCCTGGCCGCGCTCAAGTCGCATGATGTTCGACTTTGCCCATCAACCTATCGCGGTTGGCGAAATGATTTGGTTTGGCAGCAGCGTGGATGGCGCAGTGCATGCCATGGAAGCCAAAACTGGCAAGCGTAAGTGGGTTTTCTACACGCAATCACCGATTCGTTTTGCGCCGGTTTACTGGAAAGGCGATCTGTTTGTGGGCAGTGATGATGGCTGCTTGTATTGCCTTGAAGCAGCCAGTGGAAAATTACGCTGGAAGCTGCAAGCCGGACCGACTGACGAAATGGTTCTAGGCAATGGACGGATGATATCACGTTGGGCGGTTCGTGGTGGGGCTGCCATTCGCGACGGCATTTTATATTTTGCCGCGGGCATATGGCCTTCTGAGGGTGTTTATGTCTATGCGATCAATCCTATGACAGGAAAAGTGATTTGGAAGAATGACACAAGTGGCGGCATCTATATGGGGCAGCCTCATGGTGGGGCGAATGCTGCCAGCGGAGTTTCATCGCAAGGTTATCTTTCGGTTACTGATAAGCGGGTTTTTGTGGCAACCGGCCGCGCTGTTCCTGCTGCATTCGATCGGGCCACGGGCAAATTTCAATACTATCATCTACAAGCTAATACTAGCAATGGTGGTAGCCTAATCGTTATCTCTGATGGTTTCTGCCTGAATCGCGGAATGTCATTTAATCGTGAAACAGGTGCACGTGCCGACAGTATCGGTAGCGGCACTTTTGTAGCAATTCCGAACGGCGTGGTGCGTGCTTCAAGCACAGCGATGACAACCTTCAAATGGGGAGATAAGGAAATGATCGACAGAAAGGGGAAAAAGTATGCCAAGCGAGCCCTTTTACCGGCGGCAAAAGCTGCATTGGCTGGGTTAGACTCGAATATCATTGTAGCTGGCGAACACGCTGTAGTGGCCGGCAAAGACAGGATTGTAATGATCAACCTGAAAAACAATCAACAGGTATGGTCAGCAGCAATTGAAGGGACTGCTTATGGATTGGCAGTCAGTGGTGGCAGGCTGTTCGTTAGCACGGATAAAGGCAGGCTTTATTGCTATGGTTCCGAGACAGGAAAACAGGATTCTTTTAAACCCAAAATTGATTCGTCACCATTTGGTGAAAATAAACAATTTGCTGAAATTGCAAGAAACGCAATCAACCTGAGTGAAGCAAGAAAAGGATTTGCACTCGACTTGGGTTGCGGCGAAGGCCAGTTAACACTCGAGCTTGCCAAAACCAGCGGACTGCACGTGATCGGCGTAGAATCAGATCCACAAAAAGTAGCCATGGCACGCACAAAGCTATCCGCCGCAGGACTCTACGGGACGCGTGCTACCATCATCCAGGCTAATCCAGACAAAGTGCTGTTGCCTCCCTATTTTGCCAACCTCATTGTTTCCGCTCGTACTGTCAATGGCGGCACCATGCCTGCAAATGCTAAACGAATGCTTCGGCCCTATGGCGGCGTAATAGTCGCGGGACAACCCGGTAAATTGATACATTCAAAACGTGGATCTCTTGATGGCGCCGGTGAGTGGACACATCAGTACTCCAACCCGGCCAATACGACCTGCTCGGATGATAAACTGGTAAAGGGTCCGCTAGGAATGCAGTGGTTCAATGATCTTGGCCAGGAAATGACTTCCCGCCACGGGCGTGCACCTTCCCCGCTTTACAGTAGAGGCGTACTGTTTTCTGAAGGGCTGGACAGTCTTGTCGCAGTCGATGCCTACAATGGAGCCAAGCTTTGGGATTATTCACTGCCTGGAATTCTGCGAGCCTATCATGGCGATGACCTGATGGGTGTCAGCGGCACAGGCAGCAACTACTGCGTAAGTGAAGACAGTGTGTATATACGACGTGATGATCATTGCCTGCGCATCGACATCAAGACTGGCAAGTTAATCAGAAAATTTATTGCACCCAAGACTGCCAACGGCAAACCAGGCACATGGGGTTACATTGCATTTGTCGATGGTCAGCTTTTTGGTTCTCTGGCAAACCCGGAACACGTGGTTACCTACCGTTACCGTCCGGGTGGTGACATGAAAAAGCAGCTTACGGAGTCAACTGCTTTATTTGCAATTAACCCGAACAACGGCAAGGTGGACTGGCGCTATGATGCAAAGGATGCACTGCGGCACAACACAATTGCCATTGGAGGCGGCAACGTGCTGCTAATCGACCGACCACTGGCCATGTACGACCGCAAACGCGATGGCAAACCAAAGGGCGAACGCCCTGGCCGACTGGTAGCGTTATACGCCAGGACCGGAGAAAAGATGTGGGAAGAGGAAAAGGATATCTACGGCACAGTGAATGCAATCAGTGCCGAACACGGCGTGGTAGTAATGGGTTATTCTCCCACACGCTTCAAGCTGGCCAGCGAGATCGGCGGGCGGCTAAGCGGTTTTCGGCTTAGTAATGGCCAACGACTTTGGGATGTAAAAGCCGGGTACGGTTCAAGACCCATGATTAACGGCAAGACCATTTATGCACAAGGCGGAGCGTGGGATGTAAGAACCGGCAAGCCCCGTGATTTTAATTTCAAGCGCTCATATGGCTGCGGCACACTTGCAAGTTCAACCAATTTACTGGTCTTCCGGTCAGCAACCTTAGGATATGCAGACCTCGAGGAACCGGAA